>NZ_JARVTG010000001.1:715000-1020000 GCF_029846635.1 Pokkaliibacter sp. MBI-7
CTTTGTCGTAGTCGCTAGTTGAGTTTTCGATTTCGCGACGGATCTGCTCAACACGTGCCTTGATATCGTCTGCCACACCAGCACCATCAACGATGGTGGTTTCTTCTTTGGTCAGGGTAACGCGCTTAGCTGTACCCAGGTGCTCCAGAGTAGTGGTATCCAGGGACAGACCCACTTCCTCAGAGATCACAGTACCACCAGTCAGAATGGCGATATCCTGCAGCATTGCTTTACGACGATCACCAAAGCCTGGAGCCTTAGCAGCTGCAACTTTAATGATACCGCGCATGTTGTTGACAACCAGAGTTGCCAGCGCTTCGCCTTCCACATCTTCAGCGATGATCAGCAGAGGTTTACCAGCCTTGGCAACACCTTCCAGTACGGGCAGCAGATCGCGGATATTGGAGATCTTTTTGTCTACCAGCAGAATAAAGGGGCTTTCCAGCTCTGCAGACATATTTTCCTGGTTGTTGATGAAGTAGGGAGACAGGTAGCCACGATCAAACTGCATACCTTCTACAACATCCAGCTCGTTTTCGAAGCTGTTGCCCTCTTCGACGGTGATAACACCCTCTTTACCTACTTTTTCCATCGCGCGGGCGATGATTTCACCGATTGATTCGTCACCGTTTGCGGAGATGGTACCAACCTGAGCAATAGCTTTGGTATCAGTGCAAGGCTTGGCCAGTTTTTTCAGCTCTTCAACAACAGCAACAGTTGCCTTATCGATACCGCGCTTCAGATCCATTGGATTCATGCCAGCGGCAACAGATTTCAGACCTTCGTTAACGATAGCCTGAGCCAGAACGGTTGCAGTAGTAGTACCGTCACCAGCGTTGTCGTTCGCCTGAGAAGCGACTTCCTTGACCATCTGTGCGCCCATGTTTTCGAACTTGTCTTTCAGTTCGATTTCTTTGGCAACAGAAACACCGTCTTTAGTTACGGTAGGAGCGCCGAAGGACTTTTCCAGCACAACGTTACGGCCTTTAGGGCCCAGAGTTACTTTTACTGCATCAGCCAGAATATTGACGCCGGCCTGCATTTTGGCACGAGCTGACTGACCAAATTTTACTTCTTTAGCTGCCATAATCTCAGAATCCTAATTTCACTTGATTGGAAACAGTTAGTACGAAAGCGGTCGCAATTACTTCTCAACGACTGCGTAGACTTCGCTTTCTTTCAGGATCAACAGTTCTTCACCATTCACTTTGATGGTGTTGCTGTATGGTCCGAACAGCACAACGTCACCTACTTTGACGTCTAGTGCTTGTACTTCACCATTTTCCAAACGACGACCAGGGCCAACCGCAACAACTTCGCCCTGATTTGGTTTTTCCGCAGCACTACCAGGCAGAACGATGCCGCCAGCAGATTTGGTTTCTTCTTCTTTGCGGCGAACAACCACACGATCATGCAAGGGACGAATGTTCATGCTTACTAATCTCCCAGACACTTATTAAGTCTTAGTGTTGAATTACCGGCAAAGCCGGAGCCTTTTATTCGTGACTCCCAAGATGGGGCCAGCACATTGCTTTTCAACACCCAATCAAGATTTTTTTTAAATATTTTTTGACGTATGCGTGAACAGGAAATAACGCGTCACTCCTTACGTTCGAACTCACCGTCCAGAGTGATGGGTCTGTGCGGCGCCGTACTCTGCTCACCCTGACGCTTGTCATTTTCCGCGACAAATACGGTCTCGCCCTGCGGCGTATGAGTTTCATCAAAACCTCGCTGATCAAACCCACCAAAAGGTGAAAAGCCCTGCCCTGCTCCAGCTACTTTTACGTGCTTTGCAGCCCAACGAATGACAGCAGCTCGCGTAGCAGGCAGCAGGCAGAGCAGCCCAATCACGTCAGTCATCACCCCTGGAGTAAGTAGCAACACGCCACCCAAGCCGATACAAAGTCCTTCTACCATTTCCTTGGCAGGAAGCTCTCCACGGCGCATTTTTTCCTGTGCTCGCCAGAGAGCTGCAGCCCCTTGCTTACGCAAAATATAGCTACCCAACAGGGCGGTTCCGATCACCAGCAAAAGGGTACTGAATACCCCTATCGTCTGTCCTACCTTGATGAGCAATGCCAACTCCACCATGGGAATGATGATCAGCAACGGAAATAGAAAGCGCATAGACAATACCCACGATTGTTACAAAACAGACAGTGGCAACGACTCTGCTGCTACTGGATATACATGAGAGATGGATGCCAGGCAGAGGAAGTTAAACTGCCCTTCACAAAAAAGCGACACTTTGTCTGGCTTTGATAAATATGCGTTCTGATCATTCCTTCCAGCTTCTACCTCGTGACCTATGTCTATTGCCTGATTCTCGCCTTTCGCCCATGCTCTTCGTGGTGCAATGCACAAACCAACACCGGTTAACATCGGACTTGTAATCGTATTCCCCAGTTGCCGTCTGGCATGGCGACATTCCATGTAGGAGAGAGATATGGACCTCAAAGGCAAGACAGTCGCCATCACCGGTGGCGCCCAGGGACTTGGCCTGGCAATGGCTTATAACGTTGCTGCCAAAGGAGCACGACTGGCCCTTATAGACATGAATGCAGAGCGCCTGCGCACAGCCAGTGACAGCTGCGAAAAGTTGGGTGCAGAGGTGCAAACCTATGCCATCAATGTCGCTGAAGAAGCGGAGGTTGAAGCAACCTTTCAGTCAATCGCCAGAGACTTCGGCAGTCTGGATGCACTGATCAATAACGCCGGTATTACTAGAGATGCGTTATTTATCAAGGCCAAGGAAGGAAAAGTCGTGCAGAAGATGTCACTGCAACAGTGGCAAAGCGTAATCGATGTGAACCTGACCGGGTGTTTTCTGTGTGGTCGCGAAGCCGCTGCCATCATGGTTGAACAAGGCACTGGTGGCTGTATCGTCAATATTTCCAGCATTTCTCGTGCAGGTAATATGGGCCAGACGAACTATGCAGCCGCCAAGGCGGGCATTGTTGCCATGACGGTGACCTGGGCAAAAGAGCTGGCACGATATGGCATTCGCGTTGGCGCAATCGCACCCGGCTTTATCGCCACAGAAATGGTGACCAGCATGAAACCCGAAGCCTTACAGAAAATCGAGGCGATGATCCCGGCCGGTCGTCTGGGCCAGCCTGACGAGATTGCGATGACAGCAGCCTATATTCTGGAAAACGACTACTTCACAGGCCGCGTGATTGAGATGGATGGAGGCTTGCGCCTGTAATCACTACAGGAAGCCACAAATCAATCCATCGAACAGAGCACGCCGATGCTTGCTCTGTTCCGATACAACGGTACCTGTTACCGATCGACGGCCATCTGCCCCACTGAGCGCGGCCAGGGAGCAATCTTGATCAACAGAAGCATTCCAGGCAAAGCCAGTACTGCGCACAGCAGATAGAAATGAGTCCACCCTATCGCGTCAACAATATAGCCCGTGGTGGCGTTGGCGAAGGTACGGGGCAATGCCGACAGTGCCGTAAACAGCGCAAATTGCGTGGCCGCAAATGCCATACTGGTCTCTCGGGCAATAAAGGCAGTAAAAGCAGCCGTCCCCAACCCTACTCCCAGGTACTCCAAGCTGATCACAATGGCCAGCAGCCAGAGGTTAGCACCGGCCACCGCCAGCCAGGCGAAACCTAAAATGGTGACAACCTGAACAATACCAAATAGCCACAAAGCACGATTGATACCAATCCTGATCATCCAGAGGCCACCCAGCACGCCTCCTACAATGGATGCCCACAGTGCAGAGGTCTTGGCAACTACCCCTATTTCACTCAAGGAAAAGCCCAGGTCGATATAAAACGGAGTAGACAGTGCGGTGGCCATACTATCGCCAAGCTTATAGAGAAACATGAAGCTCAGGATCATCAGCGCCATACGCCAGTTATTGCGGGAAACAAACTCACGGAAAGGCTCAACGATGGCCGATCGCAATGTTGCGGGAGCCGATAGTTGCGCCAGTGGCTCATGGACGAACAGCGTCATTGCCACACCTATCAGCATAAAAGCCGCAATGATCGGAAAGACCTGCTGCCAGGGTAAATGATCCGCCAGAATCAGACCCAGCGCTCCTGGCACCAGGCCGGAAATACGGTAGGCCTGTACATGTACCGAGTTACCCCAGCCCAGTTCACTATCCGGCAGCAATTCACGCCGATAGGCATCCAGCACGATGTCCTGACTGGCACTGAAAAAAGCCACCAGCCACGCGACAAACGCGACCATACCAATGGACCGGGTTGCATCAAGAAAGCCAAGTGTTGCAATTGACACCAGTAGTGCCATCTGTGTCAGTAACATCCAGCTGCGCCGACGCCCCAACGGCAACGGTGTAAAGCGATCCATCAGCGGTGACCAGATGAATTTCCAGGTGTAGGGGAAGGTCACCAGCGCAAACAGCCCAATCTCCTTGATACTCACTCCCTGCTTGCTCAGAAAGGCCGGTAGCAACTGAAACAGCACATAAAGAGGCATACCCGAGGCAAAGCCAGTAAAAACACAGATCAACGTACGACGATTAAAGATTGACTGCCAGAAAGCGGGACTTGGCATACTCCAGATCCTTTTTAAGTTGCCGGATAAAACAGCTACACCTGAACGTGAGGCACTTTTTGTACCAGACACATCATGTAAGGTGGAGTAATGCCTTATGCCAAGACCAAAGACAATACGGCGACGTGAACACACATCGCCCTGATCGCGCAGACTGGATGTCAGCGGTGGAAAACAGCCATCAATCGCGGAAGTTGGTGAACTGCAGCGGCAGTTCAATATCCGGAGCAGCGCGCAGCAGTGCGATCACTTCCTGCAGATCATCACGCTTTTTGCCCGTTACACGTACCTGCTCGCCCTGAATTTGAGCCTGCACCTTCAGCTTGGCATCCTTGATCATCTTGACGATCTTTTTCGCCAGCGCCTGATCAACGCCCTGTTTGACGGTGACAGGTTGACGGCAACGCAGGTTGGCCGTTTCGACCTCACCTTCCTCCAGACAACGCACATCAATCTTGCGATTGACCAGCTTGCCACGCAGGATTTCCAGCATCTGCTGCAACTGGAACTCAGCTTCGGCAACCATGGTGATGACTTCTTCCTTCAACTCAAAGGAAGCATCCACACCCTTGAAATCATAACGCGTGGTGATTTCACGGTTGGCCTGGTCCAGAGCATTGGACAGTTCGTGTTTATCCAGTTCGGAGACCACATCAAAAGACGGCATAATAATCCCTCGTTCATTCGTTGCCGGGCATTCTACTGAAACACCCCGGTATCGCAAAGGAAGACACCTGTGACGCAATGGCACATTCTAGGCGCCGGCTCAGTAGGCTGCCTGATGGCACGTCTGCTGGCTGAGCATGACATCCGCCCCCAATTAATTCTGAGCTCCCCTGCACGCCGCGCTGACTGGCAGGCTGAACAACTTGACTACCAGTATCAGCAACAGCGCCAGAAGGTTGCAGTACAACTCCTGTGTGCTGCAGAGCTTAAGACCCCCCTCGACCATCTGCTGATCTGCACTAAGGCCTACGCAACCGAGCGTGCACTGGCGCCTTTACTGCCTTACATCACGCCCCAGACCACCTTGTTGCTATTGCAGAACGGCATGGGCATGCATGAGTGGATGATGCGGACCTCCCCCGACAACCCACTTATTCTCGGGACCATCTCACACGGTGCCTACCGTACTCGCGCTGATCATGTGGTCCATTCAGGCTGGGGACAATGCTATTGGGGCACCTGGCAACCGAGCACAGCACCACAGATGATGACACCGCTGCTTTCCTCTGCCTGGGAAGCTCAATGGTGTGACGATATGCAGGTTCGCCTCTGGCACAAACTTGCCGTCAACAGCACTATCAATCCTCTGACCGTGCTCTATAACTGCAGGAATGGCGAACTGCTGCGGAATGCTGAGGCGCTCGCACTGATGCAGACACTGTGCGCTGAGCTGACTACCATCATGTATCGACTGGCTATCCCACTCCCCGCAGATGGCCTCTGGCCGCTGGTCAGGAGCATTGCTGAACGTACCGCAGCCAATATTTCATCCATGCGCCAGGACGTGCTTAACAACAAACCAACCGAGATCGCTGCCATTACCGGCTATATCCTGCGTAAATCACAGCAGCTTGGTATGAACTGCCCGGCCCATGAAGAGGTCATGGCTCGTTTCATGACCCAATACGGCTCGGCATGATCGCACTCTGCTTTTGACCTACTGCAAAGCCAGTACGCGAAGGATTGACTAGACTCAAGCAAAAGGAGGCTGTATGTCCAAACAACAAGATGAAAAATCCACTGCCGATACCAGGCCTCATCATCCTGCCAGAGAAAAAGCCGAGCTGGCCATCGATCACGGAACCAAGGAGTTCAGGAAAAAGGCTAACCGCAAGGTGGTGAACGACAAGTATCCCTATGCAAAGGAGATGACCACCCGCGAGTACGAACATACCAAGCAGTTGCTGCAAATCGAGCTGCTGAAAATGCAGAGCTGGGCCAAGGAAACGGGCCAGCGCGTGATCATCTTGTTTGAAGGGCGTGATGCCGCTGGCAAGGGAGGGACCATCAAGCGTTTCATGGAGCATCTCAACCCCAGGGGCGCGCGAGTGGTCGCCCTGGAAAAGCCCAATGAAGTGGAACGTGGCCAGTGGTATTTTCAACGCTATGTACATCACCTTCCTACGGCAGGTGAAGTCGTACTGTTTGACCGCTCCTGGTACAACCGTGCGGGGGTGGAACGAGTGATGGGCTTCTGTACCCCCCTCGAATATCTGGAATTTATGCGTGAAGCGCCAGAGCTGGAGCGCATGTGGGTGCGCAGTGGTATCCGGCTGTTCAAGCTGTGGTTCTCGGTCAGCCGCAAGGAGCAACTGAAGCGCTTTGAAGACCGTCGCCATGACCCTCTGAAACAGTGGAAGCTCAGCCCCATTGACCTGTCATCGCTGAATAAGTGGGATGCCTATACGGAAGCTAAAGAGGCCATGTTCTTCTACACCGACACGGCCGATGCTCCCTGGACGGTCGTCAAATCAGATGACAAGAAACGAGCACGCATCAACGCCATGCGCTTTATCCTCAGTCAGTTGGATTACCCCGGAAAAGATCTCGACATCGTCCAGCCCGCCGACCCTCTGATTGTGGGCCGCGCCTGCGAAGTTCAGGATCACGAAAATATGGAAGGCGAAGCCAGCGAGGATTATCCCAGCGAGGAAGATCTTCCCATTCCGGCAGATCTGTTACCCGAACAGCAGGAGACACCAACATGAACCACCCACCCAAGGAGCACGCCCAGCGGGTTGTGGAATCATTCAGCCGTATCATCAGTGCCAGCGCTGCGACCCATATCGGTCAGAAACACATGCTGGAACTGCAATGGCTAATCGAATCGGCCATTGCCAATGCGGTACATGAAGAGTTGCAGCAGATAACACATCAGGTCGATAAGCTCAGTGGGGCATTGCATCATGCCGCTAAACGCTTTGAGCCAAACCAGCCAGAAGAGTAATGCAACGCCATCAACGAACCCTTGGCATCTTGAAGAAAAGGCAGTCATCGCCTGCGGACTGAGGGCGCCTGACAAACACAGCTCCTGAAAGCATCCGCTTGTTGCCGCCAGAAAACGGATCCGCCCCAGTAAATAATCAAGCCCGCTGCCTATTATCTGAACCGATAAGAGGAAGCGGGCTTAGTTCTTTTCAACTGTTACCTCACTATATGTGAGGAGCCCTTAATCTGGCTTGCGACGCAAATCCAAGGTAAAGGGATACTCGTAGGTAGTTTCTTCCGCGGGGGGCGCCATAGGACGGGGCGGATGTTCACTGGCATAGAATTGCCGTAAACCACCCAGCGCCGGCGGCGGTGTAATGGGGCCCTGAGTATGTCCGTGATCCCAGTAACGATTGACCCTGCGCGCTTCGGCTTCGTTGGCATTCACCGGGAAGGTGTCATAGTTGCGCCCGCCCGGATGGGATACGTGATAGGTACAGCCACCGATCGAACGGCCGTTCCAGGTATCGATAATGTCAAAGGTCAGCGGTGTATGTACCCCAATCGTGGGATGCAATGCCGAAGGTGCCTGCCATGCCCGATAGCGTACCCCCGCCACCAGTTCACCGTGACGTCCGGTTTCGCGCAGAGGCACACGTCGCCCATTACAGGCCACCACATAACGCTCACCAGTAACACCGCGCACCTTCACCTGCAATCGCTCGACGGTTGAGTCTACATAACGGGCGGTGCCGAAGCTGCTGATCTCTTCACCCAGCACATGCCATGGCTCCACCGCCCAGCGCAACTCCAGATTGATATCATCCACCTGCACATTGCCGTAATGAGGGAAGCGGAACTCCTCGAAGGGCGCCAGCCAGTCAAGCTGGAAGGGATAGCCATGCTGATTGAGATCAGCAACCACATCACGAATATCCGACCACACATAATGTGGCAGCATAAATCGGTCATGCAGCTGAGTGCCCCAGCGAATCAGTTTACCGGTATAGGGTTTCTGCCAGAAGCGCGCCACCAGACAGCGCAACAGCAGCACCTGCACCAACGCCATACGGCTATGCGGAGGCATTTCAAACCCACGAAATTCCAGCAGCCCCAAACGCCCGGTAGATGATCCGGGAGCATAGAGTTTGTCGATGCAGAATTCGGAGCGGTGCGTGTTACCGGTAATGTCCACCAGCAGGTTACGCATCAGGCGGTCGATCAGCCAGGGTTTGTCACATAGCCCCTCGGGCATTTCCTTGAAGGCCACCTCCAGCTCATAGAGCAACTCATCCCGCCCTTCATCTACACGGGGAGCCTGACTGGTTGGCCCAATAAACTTGCCAGAGAACAGATAGGACAAACCAGGGTGGTGTTGCCAGTAAGTGACCAGACTACGCAACAGGTCTGGGCGACGCAGTAGCGGGCTGTCTGCCGGTGTCGCACCTCCCAATGTGATGTGATTACCGCCGCCAGTCCCTGAATGCAGGCCGTCCAGCATGAATTTCTCAGTTCCCAGACGGCACTGATGCGCCTCTTCATACAGTGAGGTGGTGTTGTCTACCAGCTCCTGCCAGCTCTTGGCCGGATGTATATTCACCTCGATAACACCGGGGTCAGGCGTTACCAGCAACTTCTGCAGCCGGAAGTCACGGGGAGGCTCATAGCCTTCGAGAACGACAGGCAGCTTCAGCTCGGCGGCGCTAAGTTCAATGGCTTCAATCAGGCCGACGAAATGCTCCAGATGCTGCATCGGCGGTAAGAACAGATACAGACGACCATTTCGCACTTCAACGCACAGAGCGGTCCGTGCAACATCGCGGGTGATTTTCAGGGGCGACTTATTCGCAGCGAAGCTACTCTGCCCTGCCGCCACATGAGTCTGGGCATACAAGGTGCCGCCGGGGGGCAGTAACTCTGGCTTGGGAGCGAAAGGATCAACCTCGGGCTCCAGCTCGCGTTCCTCTTCTTCTATATGTGGTAAAGACCCAAGAGGCAGACGCAGCCCCATGGGTGAATCACCGGGCACCAGCGTCAGGCGCCCTGCCCGCAGCTGCCAGTCACTGGAGCGCCAGCTTTGTTCAAAATAATTCCATGCCAAAGGCAACACGTAACCGGTGGGGTTGTTCAGCCCCTGCTCGGACAGCAGGCGTGCCAGGCGGCGACGCTCCATATCATCAGACAAATCCGCATTGGTCGGATCGATGTTGTCTGGCAACGATTGCTCACGCCAGAGGTAATAAAGCGCGTCTTCGTAGCCCGGCAGCACAAAATCTGAACGCACCCCCAGATTCTGACAAAGCTGCTGCACGAATCGCTCAGCATCAGTAGTCTTCAGACCATAATTTTTGTCCACGCGCGCCAGCCATTGCGGGTCCTGCCATAGTGCCTGTCCATCCGTGCGCCAGAAGCAGCCCAGTGCCCATCGGGGAATCTCTTCTCCCGGGTACCACTTGCCCTGCCCGTAGTGCAGCAAACCGCCCGGCGCAAAACGATTGCGCAGGCGCAGCAGCAGATCCTTGGCCAGTCGCAGCTTATCCTCCCCCAGTGCCTCGGTATTCCACTGTGGAGAATCCATGTCATCAATGGAAACGAAAGTAGGCTCACCGCCCATGGTCAGGCGCACATCACCGTCCAGCAGCTCCTGATCCACGGCATTACCCAACGCTAGAATCGATTCCCACTGATGATCGGTATAAGGCTTGGTAACGCGAGGATCTTCATGGATACGAGTGACCACGTTGCTGTAGTCAAACTCCACCTCACATTTGTCGGTAAAACCGGTGATGGGTGCGGCAGAGACAGGATCGGGCGTACAAGCCAGTGGGATATGCCCCTCTCCCGCCAGCAAGCCGGAGGTGGGATCAAGCCCTACCCAACCCGCGCCGGGTACAAATACCTCACACCAGGCATGCAAATCGGTAAAGTCCGACTCCGGGCCTGAAGGACCATCCAGCGCTTTGACATCCGATGTCAGCTGCACCAGATAACCGGAAGCAAAACGAGCAGCCAGCCCCTTGTGACGCAGAATCTGTACCAGTAACCAGGCCGTATCCCGACAGGAACCCTTCGACAGCGCCAGGGTCTCTTCACAACTCTGGATGCCCGGCTCCAGACGAATGCCATAGCCGATGTCCTCCTGCAGCACACGATTGACATGCACCAGATAGTCAATAGTCGACATCTCCTCTCTGGGCAGTTGCCGCTCCATCCAGGCCGTCAGACGAGGGCCCGTTTCAGTGACCTCGAGATAGGGCATCAGCTCCTTGTGCAGCTGCTTGTCATAATGGAACGGGAAGGTTTCAGCGTATTCTTCGATAAAGAAGTCGAAGGGGTTGATGACTGTCATATCGGCAACCACTTCAACCTCAAAGCTCAGCTCGGTGGTTGTTTCCGGGAATACCAGACGGGCCAGAAAGTTGCCGTAAGGGTCCTGCTGCCAGTTGATGAAATGCGACTCCGGTTTGACCTTCAGCGAGTAGCCATGAATCTTGGTACGGCTATGACTGGCTGGGCGGAGGCGCAACACATGAGGCCCCACCCCCACATGGCGGTCAAACTTGTAGGATGTCTTGTGCTGGATGGCTACACGTATTGTCATTCTGACATTTCCTTATCGACCGGGCAGATCGCGCAAGCGTCATCGCTGACGCAAAGAATGAAACCACGGAACATCTGATGACTGCTCCGGAACGCTGTTATTCAGCATGAGCCTGCTGTCATGGCGAGGATTGAACGTGCTTTAATGGTCATCCCCCTTTCCTCCTGACACACCCTGCAGTCATGCAAATACAATTCCTGTTTTCTCTGATATCGCGTCATCGCTCTGGTTTGACCGGGTTCAGTCTCGTCATCATGCTCGTCACCTTTCTACTACAACATCTGACCAGCAGCGAGAGCCTGATTCCCAGTATTGCGGCATGGCTGGCGTTGCTACTGGTCTGGCCAGCGTTGCCACCCGTTAATCGCCAACAATGCCTGATATTAATGACAATCGGTGTAGTCTGCGTGGTTATTTCTGCAGGTCTTGGCGCCAGCATCCCCTGGAGCAGCCTGCTGGGTAATTACGTACCACTGCTTTGCATGCTGGTAGCGGTCAGTTTCCTGCGCCTACTGGCCAGCCACAGTGAGGAAGCGCTGCCCAGTGGCCGCCGTGCCATTGGTTCTACACTGGCGGCGGCACATCTGCTGGGTGCCGTACTCAACCTCTCCATCCTTGCGATCATGGGCGACCGCATGGCTCGCAACAGTCAGCTCACGCTGAAACAGGTGCTGGTAATCGGCCGTGGCTTCACCTTTGCTGCACTGTGGTCACCTTTCTTTGTGGCCATGAACGTTTCGCTGTTGTCTGCCCCCGGGATGTCCTTTGCTCAGGTATTTCCAGTGGGTGCTGTCATCGCAGTATGTGCATTGATACTGAGCTGGTGGCACTTGCGCCAGGATGCAGCAAATTTTCAGGGCTACCCCCTGAACCGACAGGGGTTGTCGCTTCCCGTTGGCCTTGCCGCCCTGGTGATCGCTGCACATCAATGGAGTCCGCAGCTGTCCGTAACTTTGCTGATTACCATCCTTGCACCGAGCGTAGCACTGGCGTTGAGCGGCATTAGACAGCGCGCTCGCTGTTTCCCTGTAATAACGCAGCACGTCAGTGCCGGACTGGGGCGCATGGGGGGAGAACTGGCACTCTTTCTGGCCGCCGGGGTGCTGAGCGTTGGCTTGACGCTGATTACCCAGCAAACCGGATTCAGCTTACCCTTGCACCATTTTGGCGCATTGGAAGCCAGTATCTTGTTCCCTTTTATCCTGATCATGGCATGGTCTGGTGTTCATGCCATGATCAGCGTCGCGGTCTTGAGCCCCATACTGCTGCCGCTACAACCGAACCCGAACATGCTGGGCTTCATGTTTCTGAGTTCATGGGCAATGGGTTCGGGTTCCAGCCCTTTGTCGGGCATGAACCTGATGCTGGCGTTACGATATGGGATACGTAGTAAGCAGATATGGCGGGCACAGGCACCGTTCTTCCTGATGCTGCTACCGCTTATTTGGGCTGGACTGTTCTGGTTGGACAACTACTAGTAAGTATTAGTAGCCCAACCAGCAAAAGATAATACAGAGGAAAAATCAGCTGGCGAGGGAATCGAGAAAGCGGCGCATGGCAGCCACTGTTTCATCACTGCAGTGATGCTCAATCCCTTCAGAGTCAGCATGCGCGGCTTCTTCTGACACGCCCAGTGCCATCAGCATCGACAGCACCACTTGATGGCGCTCGGCAACCTTCACCGCCAGCTCCTGACCTTCTTCAGTCAGAAATATGCCACGGTAAGGGCGGGCCTCGACAAAACCGTCACGTTTGAGTTTGGTGACCACTTTAGAAACAGCTGCTGCGGTCACGCCGAGACGCTCAGCCAGATCACTGGCGCGGGCCTCACCGTGCAGCTGGTGGAGGTACGCGATCTCTTCGACATAGTCTTCCACCAACTCCCTCTGGTGGTCCTGGCGCACCCGCTCAAACGGGGCATAACGATGTGGTTCTGTCATGTTCTTCCTGCTACCTGTCATCGGTACCGCTACGGCTCCAGCAATGACGGTTGCCAATCATCTGTTCACGGACCTGACACCTTAAAACAAAAGCGCCTTCCAAAGAAGGCGCTTTTACTCTCGATGACTCGTCAGTATAGCTGCTGCGACAACAGATGCTTACATCAGCTCGAACACCAGAACGTAGAGGTTGAGGGCAATAATGATCGTTGCGACGATTCCTCCTGCGATATTGACCCAGCGATGGTTCGCCAGATTCCCCATCAACTGACGGTTGGCGGTAAAGAACAGCAATGGCACCACCGCAAAGGGGATACCAAAACTCAATACGACCTGGCTGACCACCAGAACCTGCTGCTCTGGCAATCCCATCAGGATCACGACGATGGCAGGTGCCATGGTAATCAGGCGTCGCAACCACAGCGGAATAGTGAAGTTTACAAATCCCTGCATCACAACCTGCCCCGACATGGTGCCAACAATCGATGAAGACAGGCCAGCAAACAGCAGCGTCAAGCCAAAGATCATGCTGGCAGCATCGTGCCCCATCAGAGGCGACAGCAACTTATAACTTTCCTCGATGGACGCAATTGTCGTTTCGCCATTACTGAAGAACACGGTTGCCGCCAAAGCCAGCATAGCCATGTTGATCAGTCCGGCCAGCGCCATACCGATGATGACGTCCATGCGGTAGTACTTCATGATGCGGCTACGATCACTGTCAGCCGTTACCTTGATACGGTTTTGCGACAATGCCGAGTGCAAATAGATCACATGCGGCATCACCGTTGCACCAAGAATCCCAGCCGCCAGAAAAATGGAATAGCTATCCGGGAAAGAAGGCAGCAGCAACCCTTTGATGATGGGCTCTGCCGGTGGCTTGCCCAGCAGAATTTCCAGCAGGAAGCCCGCTGATACGGCCAGAATCATGGCACCAATGATCATCTCCATGGTGCGGAACCCATAGCGCTGCATGTACAGCACCGCATAGGTAATCGCCCCGGTCAGCAGCGCTCCTTCCAGCATCGACATGCCGAACAGCAGATTAAAGGCCAGCGCCGCGCCCAGAAATTCAGCGAGATCCGTCGCAATAGCGATCAACTCCGCCTGCACCCAAAACAGCCACACCACCGGGCGCGGATAGCGATCACGAATCACTTCTGCCAGATTCTTGCCTGTTGCCAAGCCAAGCCGTGCCGACATGGTCTGGATCAGCATTGCCATCAGGTTGGCCCATAGCACCACCCACAGCAGGGTATACCCATAACGCGAGCCTGCCTCAATGTTGGTGGCGAAGTTGCCCGGGTCGATATAGGCCACAGCGGCAATCATTGCTGGCCCCATAAAAGGAAGAAAGCGCCGCACAAGACTTGTGCCGTGACCAGAGAGCACACGCTGGGCCTGTACACGCACAGTCTGATCAGACATTGCATGAATCATGATGACCGTCCAAAAAGTTAACCGTGGTTAACAAGATAGCGGCTGGTTAACCAGAAGACAAGATTCATTCTCATTAAGCTTTCTAAAGGTTCTGATAGGCTGAGCCTATTTTCCTCTCCCCGAACGTTAGGTAGTTCATATTTGCTTGGGTCAGCGGTGGATTCCCGCACAACTGCTATGCAGTTTTATTGAAAAACTGCATCTACTCAATAACAGATCGACATTCTACAGTGCTCGTACTTACTTTGAAGGTAGCTGTCTCCCGATCATTTTTATCTGCGGACAGTGCCTGATCCCTCGACTGTTCAATGGAGACGGCCATGCAACCGGATTTCTACTCCCATTTGCACAAGACGCTGGCAGACATCGAAAGTGCGGGCCTGTACAAGCATGAGCGCCTGATTCAATCCGCTCAGCAGGCACGTGTATCGACTCAGGATGGCCGAGAAGTCATCAACCTCTGCGCCAACAACTACCTGGGGCTGGCTAATCATCCAGCGCTGGTAGATGCGGCCAAACGTGCGCTGGATGACTATGGCTATGGCATGGCCTCAGTACGATTCATCTGCGGTACTCATACATTACACCGCCAGCTGGAAACAGCGCTGAGCCAGTTTCTGGGTATGCAGGACACAATCCTTTACTCCTCCTGCTTTGATGCCAACGGCGGTCTGTTCGAGACCCTGCTGGGCGCTGAAGATGCCATCATCTCCGACGCTCTCAATCATGCCAGCATTATCGACGGTGTCCGTCTGTGCAAAGCCCAGCGCTTCCGCTATGCCAACAACGATATGGCCGACCTGGAGCGGCAGCTACAGGCAGCCGAGGGCTGTCGTTTCAAACTGATCGCCACCGATGGCGTATTCTCCATGGATGGCATCATCGCCAATCTGTCTGCCATCTGTGATCTGGCGGATAAATACGGTGCGCTGGTCATGGTGGATGACTCCCATGCCGTAGGCTTTATGGGCGAGCACGGCCGTGGTACCCATGAGTATTGCAAGGTGATGGGCCGCGTCGATATTTTGACAGGCACACTGGGCAAGGCGCTGGGCGGCGCCTCTGGCGGGTATATCAGTGCCCGTCAGGAAGTGATTGACCTGCTGCGTCAGCGCTCACGGCCTTATCTGTTTTCCAATAGTCTGGCGCCAATGATCACTGCAGCATCTATTGCAGCACTGGAGCTACTGGATCAATCTGCTACCCTGCGTCAGCAGCTGACCGAAAACAGCCAGTACTTCCGTCAGGGTCTGGAGAAGGCCGGATTCAAACTAGTCGCAGGTGAGCATCCCATCATTCCTGTCATGCTCGGTGATGCAACACTGGCCAAAACCATGGCTGATGAACTACTAAAAGAAGGCATCTATGTAGTGGGCTTCTCCTATCCTGTCGTACCCCAGGGTCAGGCGCGTATTCGCACTCAGATGTCAGCAGCACTAAGCAAGGAAGATCTGGATACAGCGCTGGCAGCGTTCATCCGCGTCGGCCAAGCCCTCGCTATCATTTAACAGAAACAACAATATCGCTTCGGGAATGATCTCCATGCGTACACTGGCCAAACTTCATCCTGAGAAAGGACTATGGGCACACGAGAGTGATGTGCCTGAATACGGTAACAACGACCTGTTGATCCGCATTCGCAAAACTGCCATCTGTGGCACAGATATGCACATCTGGAACTGGGATGAATGGGCACAGAAGACCATCCCTGTCCCCATGCATGTCGGCCACGAGTATGTCGGCGAAGTCGCTGCGATGGGTAGCGATGTACGCGGATTCAAGCTGGGGGATCGGGTTTCCGGTGAAGGTCATATTACCTGCGGGCACTGCCGCAACTGCCGCGCAGGCAAGCGTCACCTCTGCCGAGAGACCATCGGTGTCGGCGTCAACCGCCCAGGTGCCTTTGCCGACTATCTGGTCCTTCCGGCAGATAATGCCTTCAAGCTGCCAGATAACATTCCCGATGACATTGCCGCCATTCTCGACCCTTTTGGCAACGCTGCACACACTGCACTGTCCTTCGATCTGGTCGGGGAAGATGTGCTGATCACCGGAGCAGGCCCCATTGGCATCATGGCTGCGGCGATCTGCCGCCATGTCGGCGCCCGTCATGTGGTCATTACCGACGTCAATGAGTATCGCCTGCAACTGGCTGAGAAAATGGGGGCGACGCGTGCAGTCAATGTCGCGACAACCTCTCTGCAGGATGTCATGCATGATCTGCATATGACCGAAGGCTTTGATGTGGGTCTGGAGATGTCAGGCGTACCTGCCGCATTTCGCAGCATGCTGTCGAGCATGAATCATGGTGGCAAGATTGCCATGCTGGGCATTCCCTCCGGGGAGACAGCCATTGACTGGAATCAGGTTATTTTCAAAGGCCTGATCATCAAGGGGATCTATGGCCGCGAAATGTTCGAGACCTGGTACAAGATGGTTGCCATGCTCCAAAGTGGACTGGACCTTAGTCCAATGATCACCCACCATTACAAGGTGGCTGATTTCGAGCAGGGCTTTGCAGCCATGGCCTCTGGCCAGTCTGGCAAAGTGATTCTGGACTGGACCTGATCCTTTCGGTTCAATCAGTCAGACTGCCTCGCAATGCTGATACCAGCAGTGACCAGTCTGGCTGACTGACCGCAATACTGATACGCATACAGTGGCGAAAACGCTCGGACGCCGAGAACAGGCTGCCGGGCATCACGCTGATTCCCTTCTGCAACATCTGCTCATACACCGCGAGTGCATCCACCTCGGCAGGTAAAATCAGCCACAACAAAAACCCTCCCTGAGGGAGTGACCAGGCCACAGGCAAGCCAGAGGCATGCAAGGCATCGACCAGATTATGTAATTGCTGCCGATACTGACGACGAACCTTGCGCAGATGCCGCTCATAGTCGCCACTGTGCAGATACTCCGCCATCACCTGCTGTGACAAGGCATGGCTTGCCATGGTTGTCACTGTCAGCAACTGCTGCAGCTGCTGGTGATAACGACCTCCCGCGACCCAGCCAACCCTGAACCCCGGTGCAATAGTCTTGGAGAAAGCGCTGCAGTAAAGCACGTTACCTTCGCGATCCCAGGCTTTCAGCGGATGCGGTTGACGCCTGCCATAATGCAGATCTGCATAGGTATCATCCTCCACCAGCGGAATCTGAGCCTCGCTCAGCATTCTGACCAGGCGCTGTTTATGCTCATCAGGCATCAGACTGCCGGTTGGGTTGGAAAAGTTGGCGGAAACCACGCAGGCTTTGACTGGCCACTCCCGAATCGCCGCAGCCAGGGCTTCCAGGTCCATACCTCTGGCCGGATCACAGGGTATTTCCAGAGCCTGCAGGCCGAGCGCCTCCAGAGCCTGCAATAATCCATGATAGGCAGGCGACTCGATAGCGATCAGATCACCCGGCTGCGCCAGCACGCGCAAGCAAAGGCTGAGCGCCTCTTGGCAACCCTGAGTGATCAATAGCTCGCTGGCAGATACTGAACACCCCGCAGCCTGCATACGTACAGCGATTTGCTGTCGCAGGGTCTTATTGCCCGGAGGAAAGGCATAGTCGGTAATCAGACCCGGCTGTTCACGCAAGCAACGATTTGAGATTCGCCTGAGGATCTCCTGAGGCAGGAACGCCGCCTCAGGCACCGCGGCACCCAGATGCATCAGGCCAGGCTGGCGAGACTGATTGAGTACATGATTGATCAACTGGTGGCGAGAAACCGCCACGGGGGCTGGCACATGCTCTTCAACCTGCAGACGCTCTGGTAAAGCCTTCACATAAAAACCAGAGCGTGGGCGCGCCTCGATCAGGCCCTGCGCTTCCAGCGCACTCAATGCCGCCAGAGCAGTGCTCTGACTGACACCCCATTGTTGATGCAATTTACGAATAGAAGGGATCCGTTCACCCTCAGCGAATACGCCTGTGCGGATATGCTCAGCTAACTGTTCTGCAACCTGTTGATATAACACCAGACCCTCCCGATCACATTTAAAAATCGTTGGTATCCGCAGCACACAGCCTGATCGTACGACAGCAAAATATCGCTGTGGACATATGCAACAGAAGCAAAAAAGGCCACTGCGAACAGTGGCCTTTAAGGGTACAAACTATGGGGCAGAAAAGGCTACCCGAAGTCCGTTCAGAGCAGCATACGGCGAACGTCAGCCAGCAGCTGAGCCATATAGGTCAGGAAGCGGCCAGCATCACCACCATTGATGGCGCGGTGGTCATAGGACAGACACAACGGCAGCATGGTGCGAGGCTCAAACTCTTTACCATTCCAGCGCGGTTTGATATCGGCACGAGATACACCAAGGATCGCCACCTCAGGGGTGTTAACGATAGGAGTAAAGCCGATACCACCGATACCACCGAGGCTGGAGATGGTAAAGCACGCACCCTGCATTTCTGCAGGCTTGAGTTTCTTCTCCTGCGCCTTCTTGGCCAGCTCGTTGGCTTCGCGCGACAGCTCATAGACACTCTTCTTGTCGGCATCACGGATAACCGGGACTACCAGACCGTTGGGGGTGTCTACTGCCATACCGATGTGTACATACTTCTTGTACACAATGTTCTCGCCGTCTGCGTGCAGAGAAGCGTTGAACTTCGGATGGTTGCGCAGTGCAATAGCACAGGCCTTGATGATAAAGGGCAACGGAGTCAACTTGACACCAGCCTTCTCAGCCTCGGCTTTGACTTCCTTACGGAAGGTTTCCAGCTCAGTGATATCGGCATCATCAAACTGAGTCACGTGTGGCACATTCAGCCATGCGCGACTCATGTTGAAAGCGGTCACCTTGTGGATCTTGCTCATTGGCTGGATATCCACTTCACCCCACTGGCTGAAGTCGATTGCCGGTACCTGAGGAATCCCCGATCCAGACATGGTGGCTGCGGGAGCGGCAGCCGCCTTGGGCTTGGCCAGCTCCTGCTTGACGTAAGTCTGGATATCTTCTTTCAGGATGCGACCACGTGGGCCCGTTGGCGTCACCTTACCAAGATCAACACCAAACTCTCGCGCCAGAGCACGCACAGCAGGACCTGCAT
Source organism: Pokkaliibacter sp. MBI-7 (assembly GCF_029846635.1). Taxonomy (NCBI): domain Bacteria; kingdom Pseudomonadati; phylum Pseudomonadota; class Gammaproteobacteria; order Oceanospirillales; family Balneatrichaceae; genus Pokkaliibacter; species Pokkaliibacter sp. MBI-7. The sequence goes on from NZ_JARVTG010000001.1 coordinate 734,503, forward strand.
GAACGTTCTTACCTGCTTCACCTGTTGCAGCCGCCGGGGCAGCAGCGGGTTTAGCAGCAGGAGCAGGAGCAGGAGCAGCAGGTGCGACTGGCGCAGCAGCCTGAACTGGCGCAGGAGCGGCAACAGCAACAGCGCCGGCCACTTCAAGCTCAAGAATCAGATCACCTTCCGAGACCTTGCTACCTTCTTTCAGGGCAACGGATTTGACCACGCCACCTTTTGGCGCAGGTACTTCCATTGATGCCTTGTCAGTTTCCAGCACGATCAGCGAGTCACCTTCTGCAATGGTGTCACCGGCCTTGACGCAGATTTCAATGACATCTACGCCGGTCGCACCACCGATATCAGGTACCTTAACGGCCTCAACACCACCCGCCACCGGAGCGGCAACTGGTGCTGCTGGAGCTGCGGGTACTGCCGCAGGAGCGGTAACAGAAGACGACTCGATCGGAGTAGGCTGCGCAGGACCTGCTGCAACTTCCAGGACCAGAATCAGATCACCCTCGGAAACCTTGCCACCTTCAGCAACAGCAATGCTTTTCACCACACCGCTCTTGGGTGAAGGAACTTCCATGGACGCCTTGTCGGTTTCCAGCACGATCAGAGAATCGCCTTCAGCAATCTCCTGACCTACCTTGACCACCACCTCAATGACGTCAACACCGGTAGCACCACCGATATCCGGGACAGTAACCTGCTCTTCACCACCACTGGCCGCCGCAGGTGCGGCAACGGGTGCAGGGGATGGAGCTGCGGCAACCGGCTCAGCCGCCGGAGCGGGCGCGGATGTCACGGGTGCTGATGCACCTTCCAGTTCAAGCTCAAGGATATCCAGACCTTCGGAAGCCTTGTCACCTTCTTTGATGATGATGGACTTCACCACCCCACCTTTGGGTGCAGGCACTTCCATGGAGGCCTTGTCGGTCTCCAGAACGATCAGGGAATCACCTTCGTTGATGCTGTCGCCAGCCTTGACACAGACCTCAATGACATCGGCTTCACCACCACCGATGTCAGGCACTTTAATGATTTCAGTACTCACGTTGATCACCTCTCATCCGTTTCAAGTGCTAGCGTTAAACCGTTACCGGGTTCAACTTGTCGGGATTGATACCGAACAGCTTGATGGCACGTGATACTTCGCTGACGTCGATGCTGCCTTCTTCCGCCAGAGCTTTAAGAGCAGCAATGGCAACAAAGTAACGGTCAACCTCAAAGAAGTGACGGAGTTTCTTACGGGTATCAGAACGGCCGAAACCATCAGTACCCAGTACTTTAAAGCGATGTGGAACGAACTCACGTAACTGATCAGAGTACAGTTTCATGTAGTCAGTAGAGGCGATTACCGGGCCATTGAACTTGTTCAGGCACTCGGTCACATATGGAACACGAGGCTCTGATTCAGGGTGCAGCAGGTTCCAGCGTGAACAGTCCAGCGCGTCGCGGCGCAGCTCGTTCATACTGGTAGCGCTCCAGATATTGGCATCGACATTGAAGTTTTCACGCAGCAGTTTGGCTGCTTCACGCACTTCATTGAGGATGGTGCCCGAGCCCATCAGCTGAACACTCAGCTTGCTGGAAGGATTCGCCTCTTCAAGCAGATACATACCCTTGATGATGCCCTCTTCAGCACCGGCAGGCATGTCAGGATGCTGGTAGGCTTCGTTCATGGTAGTGATGTAGTAGAACTTGTTTTCCTTCTCGTGATACATGCGACGGATACCGTCCTGAATGATCACGGCCAGCTCGTAGCTGTAGGTAGGATCGTACGTTACGCAGTTCGGGATGGTGCTGGCGACCAGATGGCTATGACCATCCTGGTGCTGCAAGCCTTCTCCGTTCAGGGTAGTACGACCTGAAGTGGCACCAATCAGGAAGCCACGCGCCTGCATGTCACCGGCAGCCCACGCCAGGTCACCAATACGCTGGAAGCCGAACATGGAGTAATACACATAGAACGGAATCAGCGGGCAGTTACTGTTGGAGTAAGCGGTTGCACAGGCAATCCATGCGGACATGGCACCTGGCTCGTTAATGCCTTCCTCGAGAATCTGGCCGTCTTTTGACTCCTTGTAGAACATGATCTGGTCACGGTCATGAGGCACATAACGCTGACCAGCGGAGCTGTAGATACCCAGCTGACGGAACATGCCTTCCATACCGAAAGTACGCGCTTCATCAGGCACGATGGGCACAATACGGGCACCGATATTCTTATCCTTCACCAGCGTGGAAAGAATACGCACAAACGCCATGGTGCTGGAGATTTCGCGATCACCGGTGCCTTTCAGCTGGCTGCCAAGGAAGTCCAGTTGCGGGGTTTCCAGCGCAGTGAAGTCTTTACGACGGGCAGGATACATGCCGCCCAGAGACTTACGACGCTCGAACATATACTTCAGCTCAGCGCTATCAGGCGCGGGGCGGTAGTAAGGAACAGATTCCAGCTGATCATCAGACAGCGGGATATTAAAACGGTCACGGAAGGCTTTGAGATCGTCAACCTTCACTTTTTTCAGTGAGTGAGTATCGTTTTTCGCTTCACCAGACTGACCGGTACCGTAACCTTTAACGGTCTGCGCCAGAATCACGGTTGGCTGACCTTTGTGGTTGACTGCAGCGTGATACGCAGCGTACACCTTGTAGGGGTCATGACCACCACGGTTCAGGTTCATGATGTCCTGATCAGACAGATCTTTCACCAGATCTTTCAGATCCGGGTATTTGCCAAAGAAATGCTCGCGGGTGTAAGCACCGCCGTTAGCCTTGTAGTTCTGCAGCTCACCATCGACGACTTCGTCCATGCGCTTCTGCAGCAGACCCTGCTCGTCACGCTCCAGCAACGGATCCCAGTGACGTCCCCAAAGCACCTTGATAACGTTCCAGCCGGCGCCACGGAAGATACCTTCCAGTTCCTGCACAATCTTGCCGTTGCCACGCACCGGGCCGTCCAGACGCTGCAGGTTACAGTTGATAACGAAGATAAGGTTTTCCAGCTTCTCACGGCCTGCCAGAGAAATGGCACCCAGGCTTTCTGGCTCGTCACACTCACCGTCACCCAGGAAACACCATACTTTTCGATCGCCGCGCTTGACCATGTCACGCGCTGACAGGTAGCGCATGATGTGCGCCTGATAGATGGCCTGAATGGGACCCAAGCCCATAGATACGGTCGGGAACTGCCAGAAATCGGGCATCAACCAAGGGTGGGGGTATGAAGACAGACCATTGCCATCCACTTCGCGACGGAAGTTGTCCAGCTGCTCTTCAGTCAGACGACCTTCCAGATAAGCGCGGGCGTAAATACCGGGAGAGATGTGCCCCTGGAAGAACACCATATCCGCTTCCTGCTCACCTTCTGGTCCGCGGAAGAAGTAGTTGAAGCCGACATCGTACAGAGTGGCTGAGGATGAGAATGAAGAGATGTGACCACCCAAGCCTTCGTCATTGTCGTTGGCGCGCATGACCATGGCCAGAGCGTTCCAGCGAATCAAAGAACGAATACGACGTTCCATGAACAGGTCGCCAGGCATACGTGCTTCATCTTTGGGTTTGATAGTGTTGATGTAGGGAGTGTTGAGACTGCCGAACCCATCTACCCCCATCTCGCGTGCGTGGCTGCCAAGGCGTCGCAACAGGTAAGTTGCACGCTCACCGCCTTCATTTTTAGCAACCGACTCAAGGGCTTCTAGCCACTCACGAGTCTCGATAGGATCCTTATCTTCGATAAAGTCTTGCACTGTGAATTCCCCATATTGAATTCTTTTTGTACCCGCACTTGTGTATTTTTCCTACACAAGCCTTATCCCATTGTGCATTGCAACAGGCTGGTTGTTATTATTTTTGTAGTAATACTACAAAAGCACACAACATAAATCTACTGAGTTACAGTGAGGTGAACGCTAGTGACGTGATCCACATCAGAGGAAAAACCGTCACTCACCTTCAACGACTACAAAACTCAGCGATACCGTTGTTCGACCCCGACTCCAGTTAATCGGGAGCGATAGGTGTAATAAAACATCTGCTGGGCCTGGGCAGAAAGCTACAGCCCGTTCCGGCAAAACATCACGCATCCCAGATCATGACAATTCAGAGCGTCGCATTGCTCTGAGTAAACGTGTTTTTTCCTTACCAAACTCCAGCAGTACCTCCTCAACGTAAGCCAGATGAGTGTGCGCTGCACGCCTGGCCTCCTCTGGATTACCTCTGCAGATGGCGTCCAGTAATACTGCATGCTGATTGTGAATCTGTTTGCGATAGTCAGTTTTAGGATAGATCTGGCTCAAGTTGCCAAAAATATTCTTCTGCAGCAGTGAGAAGAGCGACCTCATAGTGTGTAAAAGCACCATGTTGTGAGCAGCCTCAGCGATAGCGAGATGGAAATCCACATCCGCAGCTACCTCTCGCTCAAACGCCTTCCGCTCATGACACTGCTGCAGCCATTCGTATTTCCGTCTCAGGTTTTCACGATCAGCTTCTGTACTACGGATGGCTGCATAGTATGCAGACACGCCTTCCAGCGCATGACGGAACTCCAGCAGATCGTACTGAGCTTCAGGATGAGCGGCGAATAACTCAATCAGTGGATCAGAGAATGACTCTCCAACGGCTTCGGCAACGTAAGTCCCCCCACCTTGCCGACTGAACAAAAGGCCTTTAGCCACCAGCTTTTGCACAGCTTCACGAAGAGAAGGCCGTGAAACTTCAAACTGTTTGGCAAGTTCCCGCTCGGGTGGCAACTTCTGACCCGGCTTGAGAGTTCCCTCAAGAATCATTGACTCCAGCTGAGTCATGATCACATCCGAGAGTTTGGGTTGTTTTACACGTTCGTAAGCCATGACTTGCGCCGACTCGCCTTGTTATTGGGGATAAGTATTGATACTAAAAAGCATTCGTACAGCTTCAGGACCATAAAAGTCCAGCACTGATAGCCTTTGGAAACTCATCGTACTCATGACACTCATCAGTAAGATTGAGCGGCCTGAGTGACGAAAGAGCATACAATAAAAAGGTCTTACCAATATACCCTTTAAAATCTTCATGCTTTAGACACTTACTCACATCGACATGAAAGCTAATGCCATCGGCTAAATTGACAGGAATCATCTGAAGCACCTATGCTTCCAGCATCCACAATGGCTAATTGGTAATACCAATAAAGCCATCCTGTATTGCCTGCTCTCCGCATTCTTCGTGGGAGAGGTTGCTAACAACAAATAAAGTGATTAGCCATGAAACCTGAGTACCGTGCCTTTGCCAGCGAGATGGATGGCATCCTGACTGCAGACAGCATCATAGATGATCCCTTGCGCCTGCTCGCGTATGGAACAGACGCCAGCTTTTACCGTCTGATTCCACAGCTGGTACTGCGTCCCAAAACCTCAGCGCAAATATCCTCCATCCTCCACAAAGCACGCCAGCACAACCTTCCCGTAACCTTTCGCACAGCCGGTACCAGCCTGTCAGGCCAGGCGATCACAGACTCGATTCTCATCCAGCTGGCTGGCAACTGGCAGGGATACCATATTCATGATGGGGCACATGCCATTAGCCTGGAGCCCGGTGTCATTGGTGCACAGGCCAACAAATACCTGGCTCCGTTTCAACGCAAGATCGGCCCGGATCCCGCCTCCATTAATGCGGCAATGATTGGCGGAATAGCCGCTAACAACTCCAGTGGTATGTGCTGTGGGACGGCACAGAACTCCTATAACACATTAAAAAGCATGAAGGTGATTCTGGCGGATGGAACTCAGCTGGACACCAGCGATCAGGAATCTCGCGACACGTTCAGACACAGCCACGGGAGTTTGCTGGGCGCACTGGAAAGCCTGGGTCACCAGGCTCGTGCCAACACAATGCTCGCCGAGCGCATTCGCCATAAGTACCGGCTGAAAAACACCACTGGCTATGCGCTGAACGCACTGATTGACTTCACTGACCCTTTCGACATCCTCCAACACCTGATGATTGGCTCTGAGGGTACACTGGGTTTTATCAGTGAAATCACCTATCACACGATCGAGGAGCATGCCCACAAGGCCTCAGGACTGCTGTTCTTCGCGGCACTGGATACGACTTGCCGGGCTGTAGCCGCACTGAAGACAGCTCCCGTCGCTGCAGTGGAAATGATGGACCGCCCAAGCTTGCGCTCAGTGCAAGACAAACCGGGCATGCCGGACTATGTGCGTACCCTGCCAGATGATGCTGCAGCACTGCTTGTTGAATGCCGTGCCAGCAGCGCAGAGCAACTTGAAAGCCAGTTGCAAGCAGTAGCCACTATATTGGATGAAGCTGGTTTGTCCCCAATCATTCCCCCTTCTTTCAGCACTGATCCAAAAGTGACTGGCCAGTATTGGGGGATTCGCAAGGGGATGTTCCCGGCGGTAGGCGCCGTGCGAAAAACGGGTACCACTGTCATCATTGAAGATGTCGCTTTTCCTGTACTGCGGCTGGCAGAGGCCGTGAGAGATCTTCATCAGCTGTTTGATAAGTGGGACTATCATGAAGCCATTATTTTTGGCCATGCGCTGGAAGGTAATCTGCACTTCGTCTTCACTCAGGGCTTTGATACCACTGAGGAAATTCAACGCTATGAAGGCCTGATGGATGACGTCGCCAAACTGGTCGTCGATAAATACGACGGCTCACTGAAAGCGGAACACGGTACTGGCCGGAATATGGCTCCCTATGTTGAAAAGGAATGGGGAGCAGATGGTTATCAGCTGATGTGGGAAATCAAGGAGCTGTTTGACCCCGACAATTTGCTCAACCCTGGCGTCCTGCTGAATCGTGATCCTCAGATTCACCTGCAAAACCTCAAGCCCCTGCCTGCCGCTGACACTCTGGTGGATACCTGTATCGAATGCGGCTTTTGTGAACCTACCTGCCCTTCTCGGGCGCTCACTCTCACCCCAAGACAAAGGATTGTAATCTGGCGTGAAATTGCACGTTTGCAGCGTTCAGGTGAAGACCCCCAACGACTGGAAGCACTACAACAGGATTATCATTATCAGGGTACCGGCACCTGTGCCGCCTGCGGACTTTGCTCCACCGCCTGCCCGGTTGGCATCAATACCGGCGATCTGACCCGCCAAATCCGGTCACAGCAAAGCCAGCGTCTTGCCCCACGAGGTACATGGATAGCCAATCATTTTGCAGCCATTACTACGGCCACCCGCTTCACTCTGGCAACGGCCCACGCTACTCACAAAGTACTGGGCACGGCAGCCATGACCAGATTAACGCAGGGGGTACGCAAGCTTTCTCACAACAGTGTAGGCTTCTGGACTCCAGCCATGCCGACAGCAGCCCCCAAACATCACTACCCAACACAGAGCACAAGTGACAAGCCCAGAGTAATCTACCTGCCCAGCTGTGCATCACGCGTCATGGGCCCAGCCGAAGGCAGTCTGGAAACGGAGTCTCTGGTCGCCATGACTGAACGTCTGCTACAGAAAGCAGGGTTTGAAGTCATCTATCCAGACGGGCTGGATAGTCTGTGTTGCGGCATGCCGTTCCAGAGCAAGGGATTATTTGAACAGGCCGATCAGAAGCGCAGAGAGGTAAATGCTGCGCTACTCAAAGCTACTGACAATGGTGCGTGGCCTATCTACTGCGATACCAGCCCATGCTCCCTGCGCCTCGGCGAACAGCTGGATGTGCGCTTACAACTCCATGATCCCGTTGCTTTTATTGACAGTCATGTGCTCGATAACCTGAGCATTACTCCTGTCGATGAGCCGGTCATGCTGCACATCACCTGCAGCACGGTACGACAGGGGCTGGCAGAGCGCCTGGTCAAAATCATGAAGCGCTGCGCCACGGAAGTGGTGATACCTGATGACATTACCTGCTGTGGCTTCGCAGGTGACAAAGGCTTTTCCACGCCAGAGTTGAATGCATCGGCATTGCGCGCGTTGAAACGACAGGTACCAGCGAATTGTCAGGAAGGCTTCTCTACCAGCCGGACTTGCGAAATTGGCCTCTCGCATCACAGTGGTGTCGATTACAAGTCCATCGTCTACTTGCTCGACCGCTGCAGCCAAGCTACAACAGAAGGCTGAACTCACAGCGTGAAAGGAATCCGGGTCTGCTTGCTGCATTTGTTGCACAGGCCTTCATTGCTTTGCTTTTCGGTTGTTGGATTGAACGATGCATCCATGGAGGGCAAGACGTTCACCAATGAACAAAGAGAGCATTCAGGCACCTGACATGCTCTCTCCGGAAGTGAAACGCTTATGTTAGAAAGGATATTCCTGACCGTATTTCCAGTGGTCGCCGTTGTGCTGATTGGTAGCATTTATGGCCGTCTGCGCCGTCCCGACGTCAGTGTTGCTAATCAGATCAATATGGAGCTCTTCGTTCCTGCCCTATTGATCAGCGTACTTGCTGGCAAAAACTTCCAGCTGACCGACTACTCACAGCTGGCCATAATGGCAGCTGTGATTGTGCTCGGCTCAGGCCTGGTACTGCTGCCACTGTGCAGGCTCCCGGGAGTTTCGCTGAAAACCTTTCTGCCTCCGATGATGTTCAACAATACTGGCAATATGGGTATACCGTTGCTGGTTTTCGCTTTCGGAGACAAGGCTCTGCCAGCAGCAGTTGTGCTCTTCATCGTTGAGATGCTGCTGCATTTCACGGTGGGCATCTACATGCTTGATCACCGAACCTCACCCAGGCAACTGTTACGTATGCCCATTACACTGGCAACGCTGCTGGGCCTGGCCCTGAGTTTTAGTGGCTTACACTTGCCTCAATGGCTTTATACGCCACTCGACATGATAGGGCAGATATCCATTCCGTTAATGCTATTCACCCTTGGCATCCGGCTAACCCATATCAACCTGAAGGATTGGCATGTAGGCGTGCTAGGGGCAATAGCATGCCCTGCATCCGGTCTGCTGCTCGCCTGGATCGTACAAACCTTATGGCCACTGCCTGCAGCACAGTGGGCCTATCTGATCGTTTTTGCAGCACTTCCACCTGCAGTACTGAACTACATGCTGGCAGAACAATTCAGGCAGGAACCCGCCAAGGTCGCTTCAATCGTCATGTTAGGGAATATTGCCAGTCTGGTGATTATTCCTTTGGCTCTGATGTGGGCTATCTAATCCAGGCTGAACAGGCTAACGCCCTCCTCGCTGCCACACTTCTGTGGTAGCGAGAAGCCAGTTTGATATTGAGAACTATTTTCATTATTTTGTTTTTCTTGCGGCTGCAGATTCGTCCTTAATCAGGAGCACATTGCAGTGAAAGGAGAACAGGATATGTCTGCCAGTAAAGCCGACGAAGGTATTTATCTCTACCACATTCAAGCAGGACGCCAGGCATATATAGCCGCTGACTACTTTCAGGCGATGACTCACTACACTCAGGCTCATCATGCTGCGGAACGCTTGTTCTTTGACAAAGACTACACCTCATCAGCGCTGGAAGTACCTGACGCCTATGTCGAAGCAACAAGGACTCTGGCACACCTGTTTGGACTCACTCAGGACGAACAAGGACAGGAAGACTACTTGCTTCAGGTACATGACGGCCTGATTGATGCCATTATCGACTATGGCAGACCTTCTGACTTTCGCCAGCGCTGCCTATCGCTGCTCCCTCTGACACTTGAGCTCCTGCTGGCACAATGGGATAGCCCCAGACTGCTCATCAAACAGGCAGAACTACGGCAGCAGGTATACAACCTGCAACGCTATTTCGGTGACGGCACCAGCCAGAAAGAAGACCTGGCTCTCAAGACGCCTCAAGGCCATCACCGCACTGCATAGCACTCTCCAATAATTGATCCCTGGTGCATGGCAGAAAATAAAAATGACGCCGAAGCGCCATTTTTAACATCATTTTCCGATGCAGCGGAGATTAGATACTACGTTCCTCTACAATCTTCCACTCACCATTTTCCTGTTCCATGGTCAGCTCTTTCACCACGTTATCCTCGAAGTGATTGGCCTTATAGTGCTGATCAAAACGTACAATCGCCTTGCCATCGACCATAGAAACCTGAGGCTCGCCAATCGTCAGCTCAATCCACTGTGGGTAGGCCAACTTAGAGCGGCGATCTTTTTCCCATGCAGCATAACTGCCTTTCTCAGGTGCAAAGTTACTGGCGTAGTGAGACAGGTAGGCATCGACATCTCTGGATTGCCATGCCTGACGCCATCCTTCAACAGACGCCAGCACTTCCTGATCACCCTGATCCATGCTGTGGTCAACACTGCCCTGTACCGAGTCTTCAGGCTGAGCTGTTTCAGTAGCGGCCTGTTGCGGTGCTGCATCAGGGCTCTCCACACTGGTCATCAGTGAGCTGGATGCAGCAAGAATACGATACTGTGCCAGACGCATATCAGACTGAGCATTCACCAGTGAGTTACGTGCTTCAAACAGCTCGTTTTCAGAGTCAAGCAGGTCCAGCAACGAACGCTGCCCCAGATTGAATTGCTGCTTGTAAAGCTCACGTGTCTGATCAGCAGCCTTCACCTGATCCTGATAATGAGGAACCTGCTGCGACAGCCATTCATAGGCAGACCAGGAAAGCTGCATGCTTTCTACCACTTCACGATAGGTCTGATCACGAATCGCCTTGGCCTTGCCCAGTTGTTCAACGCTCTCCATATGACGAGCCTTATCAGCACCACCGTTGAACAGGTTGTAGTTAACTTTCAGCATCGCCTGATAATCAGAATCCTTACCTTCGATACCATCAATGTTGTTGTTCCAGGTACGTCCCAGCTCAACTGTCACACGTGGTAGATAGGCACTTTCGCGTGACCGGATCTGTGCCTGGGCTTCATCAATATCCGATGTGGCCGACTTCAGAACGTAGTTGTTATCAATGGCACGAGTTACCGCATCATCAACACTTGGAGGCAACCAGGCACCATCGAAGTCGGGGAAGGTTACATCGTCATCCGAAGGCTGGCCAACGATCTGCTGATAGGTCGCTTTGACGTCACTCAGGTTATTACGTGCAGAGACCGTATTGGCCTGAGCCAATGACAAACGGCTCTCGGCCTGTGCCAGTTCTGCCTGTGAGGCAACCCCGGACTGGCTGCGCTGGCGAATCTGCTCGTAGATATTCTGGTGTTTGGCGAGATTCTCTTCAGCCAGGCGCATCAACTGTGTCCGGCGATAAACATTCAGGTAAGCCCGGGCGATCTCCAGAGCCACACGATCTGTCTCACTCGACAGCTTCCAGGCTGATGCATCCGCTGCTGCCGTTTCACGCGCCACTTCCGAGCGGGTCTGAAAGCCATCGAACAGCATTTGTGTAACGGTTAACGCACCTTCACGACGGTTAAGGGTTTTATCAACCTTCACACCATTGGTGTAATAGGTGTGCTCACGTCCAGAGCCAAAACTCACATCGACCTTAGGAAAATAGCCAGCACGTGCCTCATCGATTGCGGAAGCATCAGAACGTTGCTGATACTTGGCCTGCTCCACATAGGGGCTGGTGTAGATATTTTCCTTAATGACTTCTTGTAACGTTTTTGCCTGGCTTGCGCTCGCCATCATCAACAGTGATGTAGCAAGCAATGTCAGTGTAAATGGCTTTGTAGTCTTCACCTTAAGCGTCCTCCCCATATCTTTTGTATTCAGCTTCCCTTTGCATATTGTTGACTGCCAAAACTAAGGATAGCCGATCTTTCACGCCATACTTTTTATATAAAGCACTAAGCTGATTTTTTATTGTTTGCTCTGACAAAGAGAGCTGCTCTGCTATTTGTTGATTGTTCAATCCGACCGACAGACAACGCAACAACTCTTCTTCACGTGAATTAAGCCCCTGCTCTTTCAACGTATTGCCAATACCGGCCACATTGCCCAGCTGAGCCACAAGAGCCAGCATAAGTGACTGCCCTAACCAAACATGGCCAGACACCACCGTATCTCTGACCAGCCTGAATACGTCGGGGCGGGCAAAACTGTTCATGTAACCCTGAGCGCCTGCCATAATGACTGACATACCCTCTTTATTCCCGGGCACATTGCTCAACACCACAATCGCAGTATCAGGCACCACGTCTTTCAGATTAGCTACACGTTTGTCTAACCCATCCTCACCATGATGATGTAACCAGATCACATCAGGTTTGAATTCGCCTAGCGTTTCCACCAACCATACATCGTAAGGATGAAGAGCCTGTTTAACACGCTGGCAAAGGGAGTCATTACGGCTGAAAAGAATATCCATTCTTATCGTTCTCTTAACGCTGTCTCTTTAGCCCGATAGACCGGCTTGAGTAAATAGTCCAGGACAGACTTTTTGCCCGTCATAATATCCACTGTAGCAGTCATGCCAGGAATGATTGGCAGGGGGGAATTAGCATCCCCCAAATGGCTTTTCAGCGTTCGCAATCTCACTATGTAATAGTATTCATGGTCGACATCATCCAGCACGGTATCAGGGCTGATGTTGACCAGCTCCGCTTCAAGACCGCCATAAGTAGAAAAGTCATAGGCTGTGAAGCGCACCATGGCTTTCTGGTCAGGATGCAAATAGGCAATGTCGCGAGGTTTGATTTTGGCTTCAATCAACAACGTGTCTTTGGTCGGCACGACCTCGATGATATCCATACCTGGCTGCACGACACCGCCAACGGTATTCACCAAGATACGCTGAACAATTCCGTCCACCGGAGCCCGAACCGTAGTTCGTGTCACCTGATCTTTTAAGGCCCCTCCCATTTCAGCCAGGCTCCGATAGTCCGTCAGCGCATCATTGAGGTCTTTCTGAGCATCTCGCTGGAAACCGACATTGAGCTCAGCAATCTTTTGCTTGTTCTCATTTAGTGCCGCAGTGAGACGCGGGATAGAGACACTTAAAGCATCCATCTGCCCTTTGGCATCGTTCGCGTCACGTTCCAGACGAATTAACTCCACCTCAGACACCACCCCTTGCTTAGCGAGAGGACGTGTAATATTTAGCTCCTTCATGATCAGGCCATAACTACGCTTCAACTGACCCAGCTTGGTCTGAGCCTCCTCCAGTTCGCGCTCGCGTTGTTTAACCTGATATTGCAGCGTACTCAGCTGTTCTTGCTGTGAACGCTGACGAATCTGATAAAAATTGTCTTCTTCTCTCCAGAAATCATCACTTCCTTTAGGGACAAAGGGCTTTCCTTCAGTTTCAGCCTGCAGGCGGGCAATTTTGGCTTCCAGCGAGTTTTTCTTTTGCTGGTTTTCCATGAAGCTGGCATTGAAGCGAGTCGCATCAATCTTCACCAGTACATCGCCCGTTGAAACATGCTGCCCTTCCTTGACCAGAATTTCGGAGACAATTCCCCCTTCAAGGTTCTGCACTGTTTGCAACTGGTTAGATGGAATGACTTTGGCATTACCCCGGGTTATTTCGTCCAGCTTGGCGAAATACGCCCAGGTGATGGCCAGCACAATCAGCAGAATCACGCTCCAGTAAAGCCATTTTCCGCGCTCAATATCCTGATTACGCAGAGCCTCAGCCAGATCCGAAGCAAACTCCAAGTGCTGCTCTTTCTTACCTGCAGATGTAAATATCATGTTCTCAACCCACCTTGAGGCGCCCGTTTTTCAGCGCCTCCAGTACAGCTTCTTTGGGTCCGTCAGCCACTACTTTGCCCTGATGCAACACAATTACCCGGTCCACCAATGGCAACAATGTAGATTTGTGAGTTACCAGCACCAACGTCTTATTTTCCAGCAGTACACTGATATGCTTTTTGAAGCGCTCCTCTGTACTGGAATCCATAGAATTGGTTGGCTCATCCAGAATAAGGACCTGAGGATCATTGATTAACGCTCTCGCCAGCCCAATGCACTGACGCTGCCCGCCAGATAGCCCCTCACCCCGCTCACCGACAGCCATGTCAAATCCTTTGGGATGGTGATTGGCAAAATCGGACACCCCGGCTAAGACCGATGCACTGATTAACTGTTCATCGGTAGCAAAAGGTGAGCCAATAAGCAGGTTCTCTTTCAGCGAGCCGGAAAAGAGAATAATGTCTTGTGGCACATATCCGACATTTCGCCGAATATCAGCGATACTGACCTGTTTCAGGTCAATTCCATCCATGCGGACAGACCCTTCAATTGGATCATAAAGACCCATGATCAGTTTTCCGATTGTGGACTTCCCTGAGCCGATCTTTCCGATAATGGCGACTTTTTCGCCTTTACGAATCTTTAAGTTGACCTTTTCCAGTGCATTGTATTCTTGAGTCGGGTATTTGAAGGAGACGTCAATAAACTCCACATCACCGTCAAAATGCGAGCGTTCCACAAACTCTCTTTCTGGATCATTCTCGACCGGCCTCTGCATAATTTCCTCGAGACCATTAAGAGATAGTTTGGTTTGCTGAAAGTTTGCTGCCAAACCTGCAGCCTGAGCCATGGGGTTAATCGCCCGAGAAGTCAGAATTACACTGGCAATCAACCCACCCATGGTCATATTTTGATCAGAAATCAGATAAACACCCAACACAACGGTGGCAATCGAAGCCAGCTGCTGAATGATAGCGGAAACATGGAAGACCGATGATGTCCACGCTTTCGCCTTGATTCCCCAGTTACTGGAGTGAGCCACTGCCTGCTCCCATTTCCGCTGCGCCCAGGACTCCGCTCCGAGAATACGCACTGTCTCAAGGCCGGTCAGGGTTTCCACCAGAACTGAGTTTTTCTGCGAGCCGGAACTGTAGACGTGCTCCATCGCTGCCATAATCGGCAGACGGGCAAAGTAACCATAGGCAAACACCAATGGCATCGCGACCGCAGGAACTATCATCATCATTGGCGCGATCCAGCCAATCGTCAGCACGGCAATAATCGAGAAGGGGAAGTCTATAAGGGTAACCAGTGAAGCAGAGGTAAAGAAATTTCGGACGGAGTCAAACTCGCGCAAATTGGAAGCATAGCTCCCGACAGAATGAGGCTTCGCCTTCATTTTCAAATTGAGTGTGTGCTCGAACAATTTGGAGGACAGCACAACATCAATCTTCTTTCCGGTCACCTCCAGAAAATGCGCTCTCACACTCTTCAGTATGAAGTCCATGCTGTAGGCAATACCGACCCCCAAAGCCAGCACCCAAAGCGTATCAAATGCCTGATTGGGAACAACCCGGTCATAAACGTTCATAGTGAACAGTGGGCTGACTAACGCGAGTAAATTTATAAACAGGCTACCGATCAGAACGTCACGATAAATAGGCTTGTATCTTTTGATCGTTCCCCAAAACCAATGATCGGCCTTTACTTGATGTATTTCCCTATTTCCCTTATCAGACCGGTATTCCTTTTTAAGTAAAACATAATAGCCAGCATAACTTTTTTGCAATTCAGCAAGTGGAACAACAACTTCCATTTGCGGATCTTCCGGAAAAAGTAAGATAGCCTCCTCGGCGGTCTTTCTTACCAAAATACAGGCTGAATTATCCTGAGTGAGCAATAGCGTCGGTTGCACCAACTGACTAATCTGACCAAGATCACCTTGCATGATCTTGCATGCCAGCCCTGCTCGGGCCGCAGCACGTGGAAGCAGGTTGATACCTATGCGGTTTCCCTCCATAGGCAGGCCTGCAATAAGCTGGTCTTTTGACTTAGATACGCCAAGCAGACGACAAAATATCATCAGACACTCGAGCAACGGGTCAGTGCTGGCCATATTAGCGACTACTTCACGCTCATCCAACAACATATAATTACTCTCAATTACTTTTATTTACATTTGAATTAATAAATAAACAGCATCGCTAGACTAGAAAACAATGCGTTCATTTGCAACACAAACAGTGTCAATAAAACAAGTAAACACATGATTACAAAATGAGTTAACGGAACTCTGAATAAAAACTTAAGAAGTCCCTATGATTTTGAAGTGTAGTACACCGATCCCACTATTCGCCTCCAAATATAAAGAACGAGTCTGACTGCTTTATGTTTCCGGCAGGCACAAAAAAGCCCATGCAGAGCATGGGCTTTTTGTTTGGACTTACATCACACGTTAGCTGTGATCCACCACCAGCTGATGACTGTTGATCAGATTATTGATGATCTCAGTATCGCTGCTGCCTGAAGATGACAGATCAACACCTTTAAGGGTAATGACCTGATCAGCCTGACTGTGATCACCCGAAGTAAACTGACCAGATGTACTGACATAGAGAACAGTGTCGGTAGAGCCGCTACTGGAGTCTGTCTCAAAGTGCAGGTAGTTGCTTAGATCCTGTCCTGATGTATCTGGCAGCATATCCGACAGATCCAGTACATCAGCATTGCTATCCGAGCTACTGGTTGCGATGTGGAAGTCAGCAACCACGTCGCTGGCAGGATCTCCGACAGCGCCCTGATCTCCCGATAGCCATATGAAGGTGTCTTGTCCCTGGCCACCATGCATGATGTCATCCCCTGCTCCACCGGTGATCTGATCATCGCCGCCCTGGCCGAAGATCAGATCATCGCCATCACCGCCAATCAGGATGTCATTGCCACCACGAGTATCAGTGTCATCATTTAGCGCATCAGCATTGTTGATGATGTAGTTACGGATCTCGGCATCAGTAGGTGTAGTACCTCCGTTGAGCTGGGTCAGATACTCAAGCAGGCCTGTGTAACCAAGTCCGTCATGAGTACCCGCCGCATAACCATCCCAACTGAGACTGTCGGAGTTGACGGTATCACCGAAGATGACGTCATTACCGGCGGTACCAACCAGGGTGTCATTACCTAATGGTACTTCAGTCAGATCATCCAAAGCCCCCTGCAGTGCAGCTGTCAAAGCATCAGCATCCGCAGAATCTTCAACGTAATCAGGGTTACCATCACTATCAAAATTGGTCAGTTGCTGACCAAACGTGCTGTCAGGGTCAATATTTAGACCAATGGCACTGACAGTAACCTGATTATTGCTGACAAGATTGTTATAGGCCTCCAAGCCTTCGGTGTAGCCAACACTGTCGCTATATTGCAACTTACCACTGTCGTCATAGTAACTTCGTGGCTCACCATCAGACAGGAAGAAGGAGATATTGCTGTAGTCGGCCCCACTGTCATAGCCAGCACTTGTTTCTGTACTGAACCAATCACTGGCTGCATTGAACGCAGCCTCATAGTTGGTAGTACCATCAGCCGTCAGCGCACTCACTGCAGTCTGAGCATCCGACAATTCGTTCGAATCAAAGCCATCAATGCTATAGACAGTTGTTGCGCTACCGTTGAATGCGACAATTTGCAGATTGATGGTGCCTTCAAAATCCGCTAGCTGCGACAGCAGAGTATTTACCGCCTCTTTTAGATTTGTCAGGCGATCCCCCACCATACTTCCTGAAATATCAAGTATCAGGGATACGTTATAGTTTGGCGCTTCTCCCGGAGTGACGACAACCCCGGCAACATCGCCAATCAATACATCGCTGCCTAAGGTAGACGTTTTAGTATTGTCGTCATTATCACCCACATAGAGCTCAGACTGGTTGGCGTTGATAGTGACTGTAAGGGTAGAGCTGGACGTATCGCCATCATTGTCGATCAGGGTGTAGGTGAAGTTTTCCTGAGATTGCAGCGCATCCTGCTCACTGTCTGGGGTATAGGAGTAGCTACCGCTGACCAGATTGACCACCAGCGTACCGTGCTCCGTATCGATTGAAAGTGTCGTCGTAGCAGTATCGAAATCAACATCACTGCCGTCACTGGTTGTCACAGCATTAGTCGCAACATCATAAGTGTAGGTGACACCGTCATACCCGATCGACTGAATATGACCACCGTCTGCACCAAAACCAGAGCCATCAGTTGTTCCGGTGGCCGTTTCCACTACAACAGTAGACTGAAGCACGCCAGAAAGCTGTGACAGGTCAGTGACGATGATGGCACTGCTATCTGTTGCCGTCGCACCGTCATAAGAAATGGCATCCAGATAATCACTGCTTGCGGCACTGCCCAGCCCAATGGCATAAGCCGTAATGCTGTTGTCGGCGAGGAAGGTCTGCCATGCAGCTTGCTCAGTAGCATCCAGACCAAGCGATCCGGTACCGTTGTCCTCGTTCGGCACACCATCAGAGATGAAGTAGAGAATGTTGCTGGCACCCTCAATCATGCCACTCGTATTCGAGTTCACCAGAGACTGTAAAGCCGCAATAGCAGCATCATAGTCAGTACCGCCTTCTGCCGTTAACCCGTCCACAATTGACTTGGCCGTCAACAGATCCATCCATGCCGTTCCCTGCTGCTGCGAGTCAGAATCAAAGGTCACAATGGAGACTTTGACGTTATTGGCATTTTCACCGTAATAAGTCAGAAGATCATTGATGGCAGCCTTGGCCAGTGCAAGGGTACTGGCATAACCCGCCACGCCCGGATCGTCGTTCATACTCAACGACATATCCAACACGATCATGAGATTGACATCACCAGTAGTGACAGACGCGGTCAGCTGATGGGCAGTAGCGACGGGCGAGTCATCCTCTACGGTTACAGTGATAGTGGAGTTGGCTGTTGCAGTGCCATCCGTAGCCGCGACCCCCACATTGAATGACAGGTTGTCTTCACTGGTTGTATCCGCGTGATCAAGGTGCCCCGTCAGTTTGACGTCGTAGTCGCCGTTGTCATCGATAGTCACTACAACGATATCAGCACCGTTAGCACTGCCCGTGAGCGTATGGCCATCACCAGAGAGGCTCCAGCTCAGCGCAGTACCATCAGACGTCAGGGTATCAGTAGGAGCGCTCAGGCTGAATGTAAAGTCGGCAACACTGGCATTAGCAAGGCCAACGTTGCCAGAGTCCTCAGCGCTGTCGGTCGTGTCGACATTACCGACATTGTCCTTGATACCATCGACCAGCCCCTCTTCGGAGACGATTGCTGCAGCTGCGACCAACATTGGCATGTCATTGCTGCGAATCTTGCCATCAGCGCTATCACTGTTAATAGCCTGGCCATTGGTCTGGGCATTGCTCGCGGTAACAACGAAGTTCTCCAACTTCTCATACAGATCATCATCCGCAGCCACTAAAGTAAGGGTTGCCTCTGTTTGCCCCGCAGCCATGGTGATATCACCAGTAAATGCGCCAAGACTGCTGTCCCAGACCAGTATGGTATCCGTTCCGTTCACATCCACCGTAATGGTCTGAACATCACCCTCCTCAATCGGATCAGTCGACCCAGGAGCCACACTGATAGTCATGGTGGTTTCGTACTCACTCGGGTTACTCAGAGTGACCGTGAAGCTGGCATCCTGCCCACCTTCGACCGCTGTGTCGACTACAGCAGCAACATCCAGTACCGGCACATCCCCTTCGTGATCTCCTGGCTCATCACCATCTTCATCAGCGATGGAACCGTCTGCGCTGGCATCATTGAGTGCTTCGCCATTGGTCTGGGCATTGGTGACATTGACTACAAAACTCTCAATGTTCTCGTAGGTGTCATCATCGGCCGCCACCAGGGTCAGTTCGGCACTGGTGGTGCCCGCCGCGAAGGTGACGTCGCCGGTGTAGGCGCCGGCACTGCTGTCCCAGGTCAGGGTGTAGTCGGTGCCATCAACGCTGACCGTGATGGTCTGCACATCGCCTTCTTCGATGGGGTTGCCGCTGCTGCCCGGGGCCACGCTGACGGTCATGGTGGTGGCGTATTCGCTGGGGTTGCTCAGGTCAATGCTGAACACGGCATTGGTCTGGCTGCCATCGGCCGCCGGTTCGGTGGCCTGCGCCACCACGGCGGTGACGCTGACGCTGGGCAGGTCGCCATAGGGCGGCTCGCTCGGCGGCTGATCGGGCGCCCGGTCGTCGGCAATGGAGCCGTCGGCACTGGCGTCGTTCAGCGCCTGACCGTTGGTCTGGGCGTTGCTGACGCTGACGGTGAAGCCTTCCACGCCTTCGTAGGTGGCGTCATCGGCCGCCACCAGGGTCAGTGCGGCACTGGTGGTGCCCGCCGCGAAGGTGACGTCGCCGGTGTAGGCGCCGGCACTGCTGTCCCAGGTCAGGGTGTAGTCGGTGCCATCGACGCTGACCGTGATGGTCTGCACATCGCCTTCTTCGATGGGGTTGCCGCTGCTGCCCGGGGCCACGCTGACGGTCATGGTGGTGGCGTATTCGCTGGGGTTGCTCAGGTCAATGCTGAACACGGCATTGGTCTGGCTGCCATCGGCCGCCGGTTCGGTGGCCTGCGCCACCACGGCGGTGACGCTGACGCTGGGCAGGTCGCCATAGGGCGGCTCGCTCGGCGGCTGATCGGGCGCCCGGTCGTCGGCAATGGAGCCGTCGGCACTGGCGTCGTTCAGCGCCTGACCGTTGGTCTGGGCGTTGCTGACGCTGACGGTGAAGCCTTCCACGCCTTCGTAGGTGGCGTCATCGGCCGCCACCAGGGTCAGTGCGGCACTGGTGGTGCCCGCCGCGAAGGTGACGTCGCCGGTGTAGGCGCCGGCACTGCTGTCCCAGGTCAGGGTGTAGTCGGTGCCATCGACGCTGACCGTAATGGTCTGTACGTCATTCTGCTCAATACCGTCGGTCGCACTGGGGGCAACACTGACGGTCATAGTAGTGGCGTATTCGCTGGGGTTGCTCAGATCAATAGTGAATACCGCATTGGTCTGACTGCCATCATCGGCAGGTTCGGTGGCCTGCGCCACCACGGCGGTGACGCTGACGCTGGGCAGGTCGCCATAGGGCGGCTCGCTCGGCGGCTGATCGGGCGCCCGGTCGTCGGCAATGGAGCCGTCGGCACTGGCGTCGTTCAGCGCCTGACCGTTGGTCTGGGCGTTGCTGACGCTGACGGTGAAGCCTTCCACGCCTTCGTAGGTGGCGTCATCGGCCGCCACCAGGGTCAGTGCGGCACTGGTGGTGCCCGCCGCGAAGGTGACGTCGCCGGTGTAGGCGCCGGCACTGCTGTCCCAGGTCAGGGTGTAGTCGGTGCCATCGACGCTGACCGTGATGGTCTGCACATCGCCTTCTTCGATGGGGTTGCCGCTGCTGCCCGGGGCCACGCTGACGGTCATGGTGGTGGCGTATTCGCTGGGGTTGCTCAGGTCAATGCTGAACACGGCATTGGTCTGGCTGCCATCGGCCGCCGGTTCGGTGGCCTGCGCCACCACGGCGGTGACGCTGACGCTGGGCAGGTCGCCATAGGGCGGCTCGCTCGGCGGCTGATCGGGCGCCCGGTCGTCGGCAATGGAGCCGTCGGCACTGGCGTCGTTCAGCGCCTGACCGTTGGTCTGGGCGTTGCTGACGCTGACGGTGAAGCCTTCCACGCCTTCGTAGGTGGCGTCATCGGCCGCCACCAGGGTCAGTGCGGCACTGGTGGTGCCCGCCGCGAAGGTGACGTCGCCGGTGTAGGCGCCGGCACTGCTGTCCCAGGTCAGGGTGTAGTCGGTGCCATCGACGCTGACCGTGATGGTCTGCACATCGCCTTCTTCGATGGGGTTGCCGCTGCTGCCCGGGGCCACGCTGACGGTCATGGTGGTGGCGTATTCGCTGGGGTTGCTCAGGTCAATGCTGAACACGGCATTGGTCTGGCTGCCATCGGCCGCCGGTTCGGTGGCCTGCGCCACCACGGCGGTGACGCTGACGCTGGGCAGGTCGCCATAGGGCGGCTCGCTCGGCGGCTGATCGGGCGCCCGGTCGTCGGCAATGGAGCCGTCGGCACTGGCGTCGTTCAGCGCCTGACCGTTGGTCTGGGCGTTGCTGACGCTGACGGTGAAGCCTTCCACGCCTTCGTAGGTGGCGTCATCGGCCGCCACCAGGGTCAGTGCGGCACTGGTGGTGCCCGCCGCGAAGGTGACGTCGCCGGTGTAGGCGCCGGCACTGCTGTCCCAGGTCAGGGTGTAGTCGGTGCCATCAACGCTGACCGTGATGGTCTGCACATCGCCTTCTTCGATGGGGTTGCCGCTGCTGCCCGGGGCCACGCTGACGGTCATGGTGGTGGCGTATTCGCTGGGGTTGCTCAGGTCAATGCTGAACACGGCATTGGTCTGGCTGCCATCGGCCGCCGGTTCGGTGGCCTGCGCCACCACGGCGGTGACGCTGACGCTGGGCAGGTCGCCATAGGGCGGCTCGCTCGGCGGCTGATCCGGTGCCCGGTCGTCGGCAATGGAGCCGTCGGCACTGGCGTCGTTCAGCGCCTGACCGTTGGTCTGGGCGTTGCTGACGCTGACGGTGAAGCCTTCCACGCCTTCGTAGGTGGCGTCATCGGCCGCCACCAGGGTCAGTTCGGCACTGGTGGTGCCCGCCGCGAAGGTGACGTCGCCGGTGTAGGCGCCGGCACTGCTGTCCCAGGTCAGGGTGTAGTCGGTGCCATCAACGCTGACCGTGATGGTCTGCACATCGCCTTCTTCGATGGGGTTGCCGCTGCTGCCCGGGGCCACGCTGACGGTCATGGTGGTGGCGTATTCGCTGGGGTTGCTCAGGTCAATGCTGAACACGGCATTGGTCTGGCTGCCATCGGCCGCCGGTTCGGTGGCCTGCGCCACCACGGCGGTGACGCTGACGCTGGGCAGGTCGCCATAGGGCGGCTCGCTCGGCGGCTGATCGGGCGCCCGGTCGTCGGCAATGGAGCCGTCGGCACTGGCGTCGTTCAGCGCCTGACCGTTGGTCTGGGCGTTGCTGACGCTGACGGTGAAGCCTTCCACGCCTTCGTAGGTGGCGTCATCGGCCGCCACCAGGGTCAGTGCGGCACTGGTGGTGCCCGCCGCGAAGGTGACGTCGCCGGTGTAGGCGCCGGCACTGCTGTCCCAGGTCAGGGTGTAGTCGGTGCCATCGACGCTGACCGTGATGGTCTGCACATCGCCTTCTTCGATGGGGTTGCCGCTGCTGCCCGGGGCCACGCTGACGGTCATGGTGGTGGCGTATTCGCTGGGGTTGCTCAGGTCAATGCTGAACACGGCATTGGTCTGGCTGCCATCGGCCGCCGGTTCGGTGGCCTGCGCCACCACGGCGGTGACGCTGACGCTGGGCAGGTCGCCATAGGGCGGCTCGCTCGGCGGCTGATCGGGCGCCCGGTCGTCGGCAATGGAGCCGTCGGCACTGGCGTCGTTCAGCGCCTGACCGTTGGTCTGGGCGTTGCTGACGCTGACGGTGAAGCCTTCCACGCCTTCGTAGGTGGCGTCATCGGCCGCCACCAGGGTCAGTGCGGCACTGGTGGTGCCCGCCGCGAAGGTGACGTCGCCGGTGTAGGCGCCGGCACTGCTGTCCCAGGTCAGGGTGTAGTCGGTGCCATCGACGCTGACCGTGATGGTCTGCACATCGCCTTCTTCGATGGGGTTGCCGCTGCTGCCCGGGGCCACGCTGACGGTCATGGTGGTGGCGTATTCGCTGGGGTTGCTCAGGTCAATGCTGAACACGGCATTGGTCTGGCTGCCATCGGCCGCCGGTTCGGTGGCCTGCGCCACCACGGCGGTGACGCTGACGCTGGGCAGGTCGCCATAGGGCGGCTCGCTCGGCGGCTGATCGGGCGCCCGGTCGTCGGCAATGGAGCCGTCGGCACTGGCGTCGTTCAGCGCCTGACCGTTGGTCTGGGCGTTGCTGACGCTGACGGTGAAGCCTTCCACGCCTTCGTAGGTGGCGTCATCGGCCGCCACCAGGGTCAGTGCGGCACTGGTGGTGCCCGCCGCGAAGGTGACGTCGCCGGTGTAGGCGCCGGCACTGCTGTCCCAGGTCAGGGTGTAGTCGGTGCCATCGACGCTGACCGTGATGGTCTGCACATCGCCTTCTTCGATGGGGTTGCCGCTGCTGCCCGGGGCCACGCTGACGGTCATGGTGGTGGCGTATTCGCTGGGGTTGCTCAGGTCAATGCTGAACACGGCATTGGTCTGGCTGCCATCGGCCGCCGGTTCGGTGGCCTGCGCCACCACGGCGGTGACGCTGACGCTGGGCAGGTCGCCATAGGGCGGCTCGCTCGGCGGCTGATCGGGCGCCCGGTCGTCGGCAATGGAGCCGTCGGCACTGGCGTCGTTCAGCGCCTGACCGTTGGTCTGGGCGTTGCTGACGCTGACGGTGAAGCCTTCCACGCCTTCGTAGGTGGCGTCATCGGCCGCCACCAGGGTCAGTGCGGCACTGGTGGTGCCCGCCGCGAAGGTGACGTCGCCGGTGTAGGCGCCGGCACTGCTGTCCCAGGTCAGGGTGTAGTCGGTGCCATCGACGCTGACCGTGATGGTCTGCACATCGCCTTCTTCGATGGGGTTGCCGCTGCTGCCCGGGGCCACGCTGACGGTCATGGTGGTGGCGTATTCGCTGGGGTTGCTCAGGTCAATGCTGAACACGGCATTGGTCTGGCTGCCATCGGCCGCCGGTTCGGTGGCCTGCGCCACCACGGCGGTGACGCTGACGCTGGGCAGGTCGCCATAGGGCGGCTCGCTCGGCGGCTGATCCGGTGCCCGGTCGTCGGCAATGGAGCCGTCGGCACTGGCGTCGTTCAGCGCCTGACCGTTGGTCTGGGCGTTGCTGACGCTGACGGTGAAGCCTTCCACGCCTTCGTAGGTGGCGTCATCGGCCGCCACCAGGGTCAGTGCGGCACTGGTGGTGCCCGCCGCGAAGGTGACGTCGCCGGTGTAGGCGCCGGCACTGCTGTCCCAGGTCAGGGTGTAGTCGGTGCCATCAACGCTGACCGTGATGGTCTGCACATCGCCTTCTTCGATGGGGTTGCCGCTGCTGCCCGGGGCCACGCTGACGGTCATGGTGGTGGCGTATTCGCTGGGGTTGCTCAGGTCAATGCTGAACACGGCATTGGTCTGGCTGCCATCGGCCGCCGGTTCGGTGGCCTGCGCCACCACGGCGGTGACGCTGACGCTGGGCAGGTCGCCATAGGGCGGCTCGCTCGGCGGCTGATCGGGCGCCCGGTCGTCGGCAATGGAGCCGTCGGCACTGGCGTCGTTCAGCGCCTGACCGTTGGTCTGGGCGTTGCTGACGCTGACGGTGAAGCCTTCCACGCCTTCGTAGGTGGCGTCATCGGCCGCCACCAGGGTCAGTGCGGCACTGGTGGTGCCCGCCGCGAAGGTGACGTCGCCGGTGTAGGCGCCGGCACTGCTGTCCCAGGTCAGGGTGTAGTCGGTGCCATCGACGCTGACCGTGATGGTCTGCACATCGCCTTCTTCGATGGGGTTGCCGCTGCTGCCCGGGGCCACGCTGACGGTCATGGTGGTGGCGTATTCGCTGGGGTTGCTCAGGTCAATGCTGAACACGGCATTGGTCTGGCTGCCATCGGCCGCCGGTTCGGTGGCCTGCGCCACCACGGCGGTGACGCTGACGCTGGGCAGGTCGCCATAGGGCGGCTCGCTCGGCGGCTGATCGGGCGCCCGGTCGTCGGCAATGGAGCCGTCGGCACTGGCGTCGTTCAGCGCCTGACCGTTGGTCTGGGCGTTGCTGACGCTGACGGTGAAGCCTTCCACGCCTTCGTAGGTGGCGTCATCGGCCGCCACCAGGGTCAGTGCGGCACTGGTGGTGCCCGCCGCGAAGGTGACGTCGCCGGTGTAGGCGCCGGCACTGCTGTCCCAGGTCAGGGTGTAGTCGGTGCCATCGACGCTGACCGTAATGGTCTGTACGTCATTCTGCTCAATACCGTCGGTCGCACTGGGGGCAACACTGACGGTCATAGTAGTGGCGTATTCGCTGGGGTTGCTCAGATCAATAGTGAATACCGCATTGGTCTGACTGCCATCATCGGCAGGTTCGGTGGCCTGCGCCACCACGGCGGTGACGCTGACGCTGGGCAGGTCGCCATAGGGCGGCTCGCTCGGCGGCTGATCGGGCGCCCGGTCGTCGGCAATGGAGCCGTCGGCACTGGCGTCGTTCAGCGCCTGACCGTTGGTCTGGGCGTTGCTGACGCTGACGGTGAAGCCTTCCACGCCTTCGTAGGTGGCGTCATCGGCCGCCACCAGGGTCAGTGCGGCACTGGTGGTGCCCGCCGCGAAGGTGACGTCGCCGGTGTAGGCGCCGGCACTGCTGTCCCAGGTCAGGGTGTAGTCGGTGCCATCGACGCTGACCGTGATGGTCTGCACATCGCCTTCTTCGATGGGGTTGCCGCTGCTGCCCGGGGCCACGCTGACGGTCATGGTGGTGGCGTATTCGCTGGGGTTGCTCAGGTCAATGCTGAACACGGCATTGGTCTGGCTGCCATCGGCCGCCGGTTCGGTGGCCTGCGCCACCACGGCGGTGACGCTGACGCTGGGCAGGTCGCCATAGGGCGGCTCGCTCGGCGGCTGATCGGGCGCCCGGTCGTCGGCAATGGAGCCGTCGGCACTGGCGTCGTTCAGCGCCTGACCGTTGGTCTGGGCGTTGCTGACGCTGACGGTGAAGCCTTCCACGCCTTCGTAGGTGGCGTCATCGGCCGCCACCAGGGTCAGTGCGGCACTGGTGGTGCCCGCCGCGAAGGTGACGTCGCCGGTGTAGGCGCCGGCACTGCTGTCCCAGGTCAGGGTGTAGTCGGTGCCATCGACGCTGACCGTGATGGTCTGCACATCGCCTTCTTCGATGGGGTTGCCGCTGCTGCCCGGGGCCACGCTGACGGTCATGGTGGTGGCGTATTCGCTGGGGTTGCTCAGGTCAATGCTGAACACGGCATTGGTCTGGCTGCCATCGGCCGCCGGTTCGGTGGCCTGCGCCACCACGGCGGTGACGCTGACGCTGGGCAGGTCGCCATAGGGCGGCTCGCTCGGCGGCTGATCGGGCGCCCGGTCGTCGGCAATGGAGCCGTCGGCACTGGCGTCGTTCAGCGCCTGACCGTTGGTCTGGGCGTTGCTGACGCTGACGGTGAAGCCTTCCACGCCTTCGTAGGTGGCGTCATCGGCCGCCACCAGGGTCAGTGCGGCACTGGTGGTGCCCGCCGCGAAGGTGACGTCGCCGGTGTAGGCGCCGGCACTGCTGTCCCAGGTCAGGGTGTAGTCGGTGCCATCAACGCTGACCGTGATGGTCTGCACATCGCCTTCTTCGATGGGGTTGCCGCTGCTGCCCGGGGCCACGCTGACGGTCATGGTGGTGGCGTATTCGCTGGGGTTGCTCAGGTCAATGCTGAACACGGCATTGGTCTGGCTGCCATCGGCCGCCGGTTCGGTGGCCTGCGCCACCACGGCGGTGACGCTGACGCTGGGCAGGTCGCCATAGGGCGGCTCGCTCGGCGGCTGATCGGGCGCCCGGTCGTCGGCAATGGAGCCGTCGGCACTGGCGTCGTTCAGCGCCTGACCGTTGGTCTGGGCGTTGCTGACGCTGACGGTGAAGCCTTCCACGCCTTCGTAGGTGGCGTCATCGGCCGCCACCAGGGTCAGTGCGGCACTGGTGGTGCCCGCCGCGAAGGTGACGTCGCCGGTGTAGGCGCCGGCACTGCTGTCCCAGGTCAGGGTGTAGTCGGTGCCATCGACGCTGACCGTAATGGTCTGTACGTCATTCTGCTCAATACCGTCGGTCGCACTGGGGGCAACACTGACGGTCATAGTAGTGGCGTATTCGCTGGGGTTGCTCAGATCAATAGTGAATACCGCATTGGTCTGACTGCCATCATCGGCAGGTTCGGTGGCCTGCGCCACCACGGCGGTGACGCTGACGCTGGGCAGGTCGCCATAGGGCGGCTCGCTCGGCGGCTGATCGGGCGCCCGGTCGTCGGCAATGGAGCCGTCGGCACTGGCGTCGTTCAGCGCCTGACCGTTGGTCTGGGCGTTGCTGACGCTGACGGTGAAGCCTTCCACGCCTTCGTAGGTGGCGTCATCGGCCGCCACCAGGGTCAGTGCGGCACTGGTGGTGCCCGCCGCGAAGGTGACGTCGCCGGTGTAGGCGCCGGCACTGCTGTCCCAGGTCAGGGTGTAGTCGGTGCCATCGACGCTGACCGTGATGGTCTGCACATCGCCTTCTTCGATGGGGTTGCCGCTGCTGCCCGGGGCCACGCTGACGGTCATGGTGGTGGCGTATTCGCTGGGGTTGCTCAGGTCAATGCTGAACACGGCATTGGTCTGGCTGCCATCGGCCGCCGGTTCGGTGGCCTGCGCCACCACGGCGGTGACGCTGACGCTGGGCAGGTCGCCATAGGGCGGCTCGCTCGGCGGCTGATCGGGCGCCCGGTCGTCGGCAATGGAGCCGTCGGCACTGGCGTCGTTCAGCGCCTGACCGTTGGTCTGGGCGTTGCTGACGCTGACGGTGAAGCCTTCCACGCCTTCGTAGGTGGCGTCATCGGCCGCCACCAGGGTCAGTGCGGCACTGGTGGTGCCCGCCGCGAAGGTGACGTCGCCGGTGTAGGCGCCGGCACTGCTGTCCCAGGTCAGGGTGTAGTCGGTGCCATCGACGCTGACCGTGATGGTCTGCACATCGCCTTCTTCGATGGGGTTGCCGCTGCTGCCCGGGGCCACGCTGACGGTCATGGTGGTGGCGTATTCGCTGGGGTTGCTCAGGTCAATGCTGAACACGGCATTGGTCTGGCTGCCATCGGCCGCCGGTTCGGTGGCCTGCGCCACCACGGCGGTGACGCTGACGCTGGGCAGGTCGCCATAGGGCGGCTCGCTCGGCGGCTGATCCGGTGCCCGGTCGTCGGCAATGGAGCCGTCGGCACTGGCGTCGTTCAGCGCCTGACCGTTGGTCTGGGCGTTGCTGACGCTGACGGTGAAGCCTTCCACGCCTTCGTAGGTGGCGTCATCGGCCGCCACCAGGGTCAGTGCGGCACTGGTGGTGCCCGCCGCGAAGGTGACGTCGCCGGTGTAGGCGCCGGCACTGCTGTCCCAGGTCAGGGTGTAGTCGGTGCCATCAACGCTGACCGTGATGGTCTGCACATCGCCTTCTTCGATGGGGTTGCCGCTGCTGCCCGGGGCCACGCTGACGGTCATGGTGGTGGCGTATTCGCTGGGGTTGCTCAGGTCAATGCTGAACACGGCATTGGTCTGGCTGCCATCGGCCGCCGGTTCGGTGGCCTGCGCCACCACGGCGGTGACGCTGACGCTGGGCAGGTCGCCATAGGGCGGCTCGCTCGGCGGCTGATCGGGCGCCCGGTCGTCGGCAATGGAGCCGTCGGCACTGGCGTCGTTCAGCGCCTGACCGTTGGTCTGGGCGTTGCTGACGCTGACGGTGAAGCCTTCCACGCCTTCGTAGGTGGCGTCATCGGCCGCCACCAGGGTCAGTGCGGCACTGGTGGTGCCCGCCGCGAAGGTGACGTCGCCGGTGTAGGCGCCGGCACTGCTGTCCCAGGTCAGGGTGTAGTCGGTGCCATCGACGCTGACCGTGATGGTCTGCACATCGCCTTCTTCGATGGGGTTGCCGCTGCTGCCCGGGGCCACGCTGACGGTCATGGTGGTGGCGTATTCGCTGGGGTTGCTCAGGTCAATGCTGAACACGGCATTGGTCTGGCTGCCATCGGCCGCCGGTTCGGTGGCCTGCGCCACCACGGCGGTGACGCTGACGCTGGGCAGGTCGCCATAGGGCGGCTCGCTCGGCGGCTGATCGGGCGCCCGGTCGTCGGCAATGGAGCCGTCGGCACTGGCGTCGTTCAGCGCCTGACCGTTGGTCTGGGCGTTGCTGACGCTGACGGTGAAGCCTTCCACGCCTTCGTAGGTGGCGTCATCGGCCGCCACCAGGGTCAGTGCGGCACTGGTGGTGCCCGCCGCGAAGGTGACGTCGCCGGTGTAGGCGCCGGCACTGCTGTCCCAGGTCAGGGTGTAGTCGGTGCCATCGACGCTGACCGTGATGGTCTGCACATCGCCTTCTTCGATGGGGTTGCCGCTGCTGCCCGGGGCCACGCTGACGGTCATGGTGGTGGCGTATTCGCTGGGGTTGCTCAGGTCAATGCTGAACACGGCATTGGTCTGGCTGCCATCGGCCGCCGGTTCGGTGGCCTGCGCCACCACGGCGGTGACGCTGACGCTGGGCAGGTCGCCATAGGGCGGCTCGCTCGGCGGCTGATCGGGCGCCCGGTCGTCGGCAATGGAGCCGTCGGCACTGGCGTCGTTCAGCGCCTGACCGTTGGTCTGGGCGTTGCTGACGCTGACGGTGAAGCCTTCCACGCCTTCGTAGGTGGCGTCATCGGCCGCCACCAGGGTCAGTGCGGCACTGGTGGTGCCCGCCGCGAAGGTGACGTCGCCGGTGTAGGCGCCGGCACTGCTGTCCCAGGTCAGGGTGTAGTCGGTGCCATCGACGCTGACCGTGATGGTCTGCACATCGCCTTCTTCGATGGGGTTGCCGCTGCTGCCCGGGGCCACGCTGACGGTCATGGTGGTGGCGTATTCGCTGGGGTTGCTCAGGTCAATGCTGAACACGGCATTGGTCTGGCTGCCATCGGCCGCCGGTTCGGTGGCCTGCGCCACCACGGCGGTGACGCTGACGCTGGGCAGGTCGCCATAGGGCGGCTCGCTCGGCGGCTGATCGGGCGCCCGGTCGTCGGCAATGGAGCCGTCGGCACTGGCGTCGTTCAGCGCCTGACCGTTGGTCTGGGCGTTGCTGACGCTGACGGTGAAGCCTTCCACGCCTTCGTAGGTGGCGTCATCGGCCGCCACCAGGGTCAGTGCGGCACTGGTGGTGCCCGCCGCGAAGGTGACGTCGCCGGTGTAGGCGCCGGCACTGCTGTCCCAGGTCAGGGTGTAGTCGGTGCCATCGACGCTGACCGTGATGGTCTGCACATCGCCTTCTTCGATGGGGTTGCCGCTGCTGCCCGGGGCCACGCTGACGGTCATGGTGGTGGCGTATTCGCTGGGGTTGCTCAGGTCAATGCTGAACACGGCATTGGTCTGGCTGCCATCGGCCGCCGGTTCGGTGGCCTGCGCCACCACGGCGGTGACGCTGACGCTGGGCAGGTCGCCATAGGGCGGCTCGCTCGGCGGCTGATCCGGTGCCCGGTCGTCGGCAATGGAGCCGTCGGCACTGGCGTCGTTCAGCGCCTGACCGTTGGTCTGGGCGTTGCTGACGCTGACGGTGAAGCCTTCCACGCCTTCGTAGGTGGCGTCATCGGCCGCCACCAGGGTCAGTGCGGCACTGGTGGTGCCCGCCGCGAAGGTGACGTCGCCGGTGTAGGCGCCGGCACTGCTGTCCCAGGTCAGGGTGTAGTCGGTGCCATCGACGCTGACCGTAATGGTCTGTACGTCATTCTGCTCAATACCGTCGGTCGCACTGGGGGCAACACTGACGGTCATAGTAGTGGCGTATTCGCTGGGGTTGCTCAGGTCAATGCTGAACACGGCATTGGTCTGGCTGCCATCATCGGCAGGTTCAGTGGCCTGCGGTTGTACGGCAGTGACCGAGACGGTGGGAATATCGCCGCCCTGAGGCACATCACCGTCTTCATCGGCAATGGTACCGTCAGCACTGGCATCGTTCAGCGACTGGCCGTTGGTCTGGGCATCCGTCACGCTGACAGTGAAGCCTTCCACGCCTTCGTAAATACTGTCATCCGCCGCAACGATGGTGAGTTCAGCAGTAGTAGTACCCGCTGGAAGAGTGACATCGCCAGTGAAGGCGCCAGCGTTACTGTCCCAGGTCAGGGTGTAGTCGGTGCCATCGACGCTGACCGTAATGGTCTGTACGTCATTCTGCTCAATACCGTCGGTCGCACTGGGGGCAACACTGACGGTCATAGTAGTGGCGTATTCGCTGGGGTTGCTCAGGTCAATGCTGAACACGGCATTGGTCTGGCTGCCATCGGCCGCCGGTTCGGTGGCCTGCGGTTGTACGGCAGTGACCGAGACGGTGGGAATATCGCCGCCCTGAGGCACATCACCATCTTCATCGGCAATGGTACCGTCAGCACTGGCGTCGTTCAGGGACTGGCCGTTGGTCTGCGCATCCGTCACGCTGACAGTGAAACCTTCAACGCCTTCGTAAACATTGTCATCTGCCGCAACGATGGTGAGCTCAGCAGTAGTAGTACCCGCTGGAAGAGTGACATCGCCAGTGAAGGCGCCAGCGTTACTGTCCCAGGTCAGGGTGTAGTCGGTGCCATCGACGCTGACCGTAATGGTCTGTACGTCATTCTGCTCAATACCGTCGGTCGCACTGGGGGCAACACTGACGGTCATAGTAGTGGCGTATTCGCTGGGGTTGCTCAGGTCAATGCTGAACACGGCATTGGTCTGGCTGCCATCGGCCGCCGGTTCGGTGGCCTGCGGTTGTACGGCAGTGACCGAGACGGTGGGAATATCGCCGCCCTGAGGCACATCACCATCTTCATCGGCAATGGTACCGTCAGCACTGGCGTCGTTCAGGGACTGGCCGTTGGTCTGCGCATCCGTCACGCTGACAGTGAAACCTTCAACGCCTTCGTAAACATTGTCATCTGCCGCAACGATGGTGAGCTCAGCAGTAGTAGTACCCGCTGGAAGAGTGACATCGCCAGTGAAGGCGCCAGCGTTACTGTCCCAGGTCAGGGTGTAGTCGGTGCCATCGACGCTGACCGTAATGGTCTGTACGTCATTCTGCTCAATACCGTCGGTCGCACTGGGGGCAACACTGACGGTCATAGTAGTGGCGTATTCGCTGGGATTGCTCAGATCAATAGTGAATACCGCATTGGTCTGACTGCCATCATCGGCAGGTTCAGTGGCCTGCGGTTGTACGGCAGTGACCGAGACGGTGGGAATATCGCCGCCCTGAGGCACATCACCGTCTTCATCGGCAATGGTACCGTCAGCACTGGCGTCGTTCAGGGACTGGCCGTTGGTCTGCGCATCCGTCACGCTGACAGTGTAGCCTTCCACGCCTTCGTAAACATTGTCATCCGCCGCAACGATGGTGAGCTCGGCACTGGTCGTACCAGCCGGGATTGTAATACTGCCAGTGAAAGAGCCGCTATTACTGTCCCAGGTCAGGGTGTAATCCGTGCCGCTAACGTTGACCGTGATGGATTGAACATCCCCCTGCTCAATGCCATTCGTACCACTCGGCGTCACATTGACAGTCATGGTGGTATCTGTAGCACTTGGGTTGCTCAGATCAATAGTGAATACTGCATTGGTCTGGCTGCCATCAGCTGCAGGTTCAGTGGCCTGTGGTTGCACCGCAGTCACAGAGACGGTGATGTTGTCGTTATCGACGATATTTGTGGTGAAGCTGCCGTTATCAGAAATCTGCGCACCGCCATCCACAGAGATCACGGTGACCGTCAGTGTTTCAGCCCCTTCACTGATGTTGTCATCGGTGATGGGCACAGTGAAGGTACCGGTTGTACTGCCAGCAGGGATTACAACGGTGACGGTCGTTACGCCGGGCTGGCTGTAGTCTACACCTTCGCCGGTCGCCGTATCGGAAGAGGAACCTAACTGCACAACAATAGTCAGGTCAGTGGTGCTGGGGTTATCCAGCGTCAATGTAAAGGTGACGGTACCGTCCGATTCCTGGACGGAATCAGGACCAGAAATGGATACAGACACCGGCAACAGCGGAATAACATCATCTTCAGTACCAGCCGTAGCGTTGGTCGGCCCGGTGGTATCAAAACCTGCTGTGGGCTCTGACTCCAGCCCGATACGATCAATACTTACAACAGTGAAGCCACCACCGTCGGGACCTGCACCACCCGCACCTGGAGCACCACCTGCGGCAGTCGCTTCAAGCACCTGAGTCGGGTCAACACCGGCCAGAATCGCTTGCTGGATCGCATCTACACTGGTAGCACTTTCGGGTGTTGTTCCCGCAGCCAGATCAGCAGGATTCTGGCTCGCATCCTGATCACCACCGGAAGGAGAAACAGTACTATCAAGCAGGGCTACATCATTGGCACCCAATGCGGTACGAGATCCATCCGCGAAGGTAATAACCAGAGACGAGCCGTCTCCGGTCTGTACCTGATCATCAGCGTAAATGGTGTCGCCCAAGGCTAACGTACGAACCTGTCCATTGACATCTTTCGCCGTAACCTGACCCACCAGGGATGTAACCCGACCGATTGCAGTTGCCATGACTATCTCCCGTGCTTGAACACAGTTTGAAATGAATTGGATCAATAAAAGACCAATCCATTCCTGGCAACAAGGTACTTAAGTACCCAATCACGAACTTAAAGCGAAGAGATTGAACAGAAATATCAGGCAGGCTCTGGAGAGAAACATGGAACCCAGGCCGGACCACACTGGTCCGGCTATCTGGATGGCCGTGCAATTATTCCACATTGTGAAGTTATCGGATTACCCGATAACAGGGGACGTAACGTGACGCGTTGATTTTCATGCGTTTTTCTTCAACAAAGGCTTCAAGCAACGCATCAAGGCGTTGCATCAAGCCGGTGTCACCGCTGATGTGATAAGGACCATGCTGCTTGATAGCCTGAATTCCGTTGGCCTTTACATTACCGGCAACGATACCAGACATCGCCCTGCGCAGGTTGGCAGCCAGCTTCCAGGGCTCCTGCCCCAGGTGCAGATTCAGACTGGCCATGTTTTCGTGGGAAGGTTCAAATGGCTGCTGGAAATGATCATCAACGTGCAGCACCCAGTTGAAATGATATGCGTCACTATGCAGCTTGCGAAATGCGGTGACCTTTTCCATGCCCTGTTTCATTGCCCGCGCTGCAGCAGCGGGATCATCAATGATGATCTGATAGCGAGAACGAGCCTCCTCCCCGAGCGTTTCAGCAATAAACTCATCAATCAGACCGAAATAAGAAGCAGCACTTGCCGGACCGGTAAACACCAGCGGATACGGCAGATCTGCATTGCGGGGATGTAACAGGATACCAAGCAGATAAAGAATCTCCTCTGCTGTTCCCACCCCCCCCGGGAACACGATAATACCGTGCCCCAGACGAACAAACGCCTCCAGACGCTTTTCGATATCCGGCATGATAACCAGCTGATTAACGATAGGATTGGGGGACTCGGCAGCAATAATGCCCGGCTCGGTTATACCGATGTAACGACCATCACTGACACGCTGCTTGGCATGTGCAATGTTTGCTCCTTTCATCGGCCCCTTCATCGCACCCGGACCACACCCGGTACAAATATTCAGGTGGCGCAGGCCCAGTTCATACCCCACCTTTTTGGTGTACTGATACTCATAACTATTGATGGAATGACCACCCCAACACACTACCGTGTCAGGCTTGATCCTTGGACGCAGCACATTGGCATGGCGCAGAATGTGGAATACCGCGTTGGTGATACCTTCAGAATTGGAGAGATCCAGGGCGCAGTTACCCAACAATTCACCATGGATATAAACGATATCACGCAGCACCGAGAACAGGTTGTCGCGGATCCCCACAATCATTTCGCCGTCAACGAATGCACTGGCGGGCGCGTTATCAATTTCTAGTTTCAAGCCACGATATTGCTGAACGACGTGTACATCAAAATCAGCAAAGCTGCTCAGCACTTCCTCTGCGTCATCCATGTTACTGCCGCAGTTGAGGACTGCCAGACAGCACTGACGGAAGATTTTATGCAGGCCACCATCACTGATGTCCTGCAGGCGCTGAACCTCAGCCAGAGAGAGCACATCCATGTCACCTTCAGGGGTAACAATTGCCTTAGCCACTTTATTCTGAACAACTTTATCCAGCATATAGCCCCCTTAAAAACACATGACCGAGCCACCGGATCGGTCTTCAGGCTTAAGCTGTCGGCAGCATTACAAAGCTACAGTGACCGGCATCAGTCCACTGCCGACATACCACCACTGAATTAATGCCCCCATGATGCAGTAAAGGCAAGCAAAATCAGAGAGTTGAGAAGATGTCAGCGCGCCGCTGGAGGACCGCTACGCCCATCGCGGAGATTCTCAAACATATCACCCTGCCAGCGATGACGCTGGCCGTGCTGCAGAAAGAGGTGAGTCAACGCAACCACACCTATTATCGGGACGAACAGGTTGATAAAAGGCAGAAAGCTCAGGCAATACGCCACTGCACTTAGCCAGAACAGCGGCATGTTTGACCAGCGATTAACCTGTTTGAACGTCATCTCATCGAGCGTATTTTCGCCCACATCCTGCGCCAGCAGGCTACGAAAATAGGCATAAAAAATGACTTTGAACCAGACAATATTGATTAACGGAATCCACAGTATTGGCAAGGAAAATACCATTACAGCGGCCAGAGCACAGGTTTTGAGCAGCACCTTAACTATCGACTCGACCAGACCACCGTGTTGCTGCAATGGGACATCAGCGTAGTGCTTGTTGTGAATGTGTTTGACAATGCCTGGAGTCAGGAAGGCAGTAATCAACATAGCAACAAGAATCATGCCCTCTCCCAGCATGAATACGCCGAGAAAAGAAAACAGCATCCCCAATATCGCTTTAGCCACCAGCGCAAGCGCCACACCAATAAGAGGAACGCCATCTAACCACTGCTGTACATGCTGAATGAGGCCATCCACGGATGACTCCCCCCCTGTCAGCATGCCACTGCCCCAGCTAAACACGAACAGGCCGGCCCACATCAGTGCGCACAGTGCTACAACGAAGCCAACCACAAACGGCAGCATGGCTTTTTTCAAAATAGTGGCGGACAGCAGATCACTGACTATCAACTCCACCATTCCAGATTTGACGGAGGGAGAATCCCACGACATAGCGTCTCCTAATTGCTATCTGGTGCCTCTGCACCCTTTATATGTATGTCACTTGAAACTGAAACTCTGAATACGTTTACGACTGAGACCCTACTCACGCAATAACACTCAGCCTGCCTGCAGGACAGCAGTAACCCAGTCTGGCACTACCCTCGATGCGGGCCCATAGGCTCCATCATCAAAAGCGTGGTGATTCTTGCTTGGCTCCAGATTCAGCTCCAGCGTCCTGGCTCCCGTCGCTCTGGCCTCCTCAACAAACCCCGCTGCCGGATAAACATGCCCGGAAGTCCCGATAGAGACAAAAAGGTCAGCCTGTGCAAGTGCGTTATAGATGTCATCCATATGCATTGGCATCTCGCCAAACCAGACAATATCGGGGCGTAACGTAGCTGATCGCTGACAACAGGCACAGCAACTATCTGTATCAAGGTCGCTGGTATAGAAGAATCGTCGTCCACTGTGCACGCATCGAATCGAGTTCAACTCACCGTGCATATGAAGAACCTGTTGTGACCCCGCACGTTCATGCAAATTGTCAACGTTCTGCGTAACAAGCGTGACTATTCCATGAAATTCACGCTGCAGTCTGGCCAATGCCAGATGCGCAACATTTGGTTGCACTTCAGGTCGTTGCAGGTGAGCACGCCGGGCGTTATAGAACCGGTGCACGCGGGCAGGGTCATGAGCAAACCCCTGAGGAGTCGCCACCAGCTCTACAGGCTCGTTCTCCCATAAGCCATCTGCGGCGCGAAAGGTAGGAATTCCTGACTCAGCGGAAATACCCGCGCCCGTCAGTACAACAATATGTTTGATGGCTGCTGAAGGTTTGTGGAGCATGATGTTTCCCACAAAAATTGTCGACATACGACCAAGGACTCAGTGGGCATCAAAGTGGCTTTACTTTATAATGCGCCGCATCAAAAAAACCAGCGGAATACCAGAGCCGTATTAAGGTTTGATGACGCATTCCTACTGGACACCACGCCTGCGTCAAGAGCGCATGCAGGAGGCCTCACCACCCATGAGGTCGATAAGTCTGACCACCGATAAAGTGTAGCGATTATGCCTGATAAAAAGTTTGACGTCCTTATCATCGGCGGCGGTGTATCCGGCACTGCCCTGCTGTATGAACTGGCCAAGTATACCGATCTGACCAGCCTCGGCCTGGTCGAGAAATACGATGGCATTGCGAAGGTAAACTCTCACGGCCATAACAACAGCCAGACCATTCACTGCGGCGATATCGAAACCAACTATACGGTCGATAAAGCGCGAACAGTGAAGCGCACTGCAGACATGATCGTTCACTATGCGACTCGTCTCCCGGCTGAAGAGCGCGACAAGATCATCTTCAAAATGCCCAAGATGGTACTGGGTGTTGGCAAGACGGAATGCGACTATATCCGCAAACGTTACACCGAGTTCAAAGAGCTGTTCCCCAAAATGGAACTGCTGGAAAAAGAAGACATCGCCAAGATTGAACCCAACGTTGCCATGATCAACGGCGAACTGCGTAAAGACGAAATCGTCGCTACCGGCACTGTCGACGCTTATTCTGCTGCAGATTATCAGGCTCTGTCAGAATCGTTCGTCAGCGAAGTCAAGAAAATTGAAGGCAAAAATATCGAACTGATGCTGGGCGCAGAAGTTATCGATATTGAGAAAGTGGGCAGCAACCATGTCGTCAAGACCAGCAAAGGCGAATTTGAAGCTCGCTTCGTTGTCGTCTGCGCTGGTGGCCACTCACTGCTATTTGCTCAGAAAATGGGTTACGGCCTGGAGTTCTCCTGCCTGCCCATGGCAGGAAGTTTCTACTTCGCTCCACAGGCTCTGAACGGCAAAGTATACACTGTTCAGAACCCTCACCTGCCGTTTGCAGCTGTACACGGTGACAACGACGTCAAAGCACTGGGCAAAACCCGCTTTGGACCAACTGCACTGATGCTGCCGATGCTGGAACGCTACTGCCCATCCTCGTTCTGGGACTTCCTCAAGGTACTACGTTTGGACAGCAATGTAGCCAAGGTGTTCTACGACCTGTTCAAGGTTCGTGATATCCGTAACTACATTTTCCGCAACTTCCTGTTTGAAGTGCCCTACATCAATCGTCGCCTGTTCCTGAAGGACATCAAGAAGATTATCCCTTCTTTGACAGTGGACGATATCAGTTACGCCAAAGGTTTCGGTGGCGTGCGCCCTCAGCTGATCGATAAGAAAAATCGCAAGCTGATGATGGGTGAAGCCAAGATCAATCCTGGCACTGGTATCGTCTTCAACATGACGCCCTCACCTGGCGCAACCAGCTGCCTGGGTAATGCTGAGCGTGATATGCGTATCGTTGCTGACTACCTTGGTTGCACTATTGATGAAGAAGCCTTCTCTCGTGACCTGCTGACGCCTATCGAAGAGCTTGGAGCCGTGCAGGAGCCCGATGAAGCAGACGCTATTAGCGCCTAAGCATTATTAAGGCGCCTGCTGCAGTCAATAGAGCTGAAAAGCCCCGCCATTGCGGATTCGCATCAAACCGAACATAAGTTCAGTTTTTTGGGAATCCTGTCAAAGGCGGGGTTTTTCATTTCTTTCTGGCGTCCGGAACTAAACAACAGGTAATGTGATGTGCACAACTCCGTGCACATACCCAGCACTTATTCAGCACAAACAAAAAGAGGTAGCCAAGCCACCTCATCGATTACCTCAAAATACTGCGCTACTCTCCCAAAGTTAGCCCTTGTAAAACAGAGGCACTCTTCGAGTCAGTTTGGTGACCAGCTCATAGGGTATGGCGTCACAATAGTTGGCAACCTCTGCCACCTTTAAATCATTCCCCCAGAATTCGACCCTAGCGCCTGCTGCAGCCCCTTCAACCTGAGTCAGATCAACAGTCAGCATATCCATGGACACCCTGCCTATCAGCCGAGTACGCACACCATTGACAAGAACAGGAGTACCATCAACCGCCTGACGGGGGAAGCCGTCACCATATCCCATGGCGACCACTCCGACACGCGTTGGTGCCGTAGTAACAAATCTGCCGCCATAGCCCACCGGCTCTCCGACAGACAGATCACGTACGGCAATCACCTCTGATGAAATACACATGGCAGGCTTCAGCTGATCTGCCAAAGGATGGGACCCTGCATAAGGAGAAATGCCGTACAGCATCAGCCCCGGCCTCAACCAATCGCCATGAGCCATAGGCCACCCCAGTGTTGCAGGCGAATTGGATGCGCTTACCGGGCCAGGCAGGCTGGCAATCGTTTCACTGAATGTATGCCATTGCTTGCGAGTGTAATCACAACTCAACTCGTCAGCGCGGGCAAAATGCGTCATTTTACCCAGCGTTGCCACACCGGGATGACGCCGTAACAGTTCAAATACTTCTACAAAACGCTCAGGGAAGAACCCCAGGCGGTGCATGCCAGAGTCCATTTTCAGCCAGACATCGACTGGCTGCTTGAATGAATAAGAGGCAAATAGCGCCAGCTGCTCCTCACAGTGAATAGCTGTACTCAGGCGTAGCGAATCGATCAGAGGTAACTCATCAGCCGCAAAAAAACCTTCCAGCAGCAGGATCGGCCGTTCAATACCAGCCTCACGCAACT
This sequence comes from Pokkaliibacter sp. MBI-7, assembly GCF_029846635.1. Taxonomy (NCBI): domain Bacteria; kingdom Pseudomonadati; phylum Pseudomonadota; class Gammaproteobacteria; order Oceanospirillales; family Balneatrichaceae; genus Pokkaliibacter; species Pokkaliibacter sp. MBI-7. The sequence continues at coordinate 774,538 of NZ_JARVTG010000001.1, forward strand.
CAATGGCCTCTTCAATACACGCTACACCAAAGGCATCTGCATCATCTGCCAGCGCTCTGGCAACCTGCACCGCTCCATGTCCATAAGCATTGGCCTTGACCGTGGCCACTGCTCTGGCACCGGGCTTTTGCTGTTTGGCAAGACGGTAGTTATGGCGAATGGCATCCAGATCCACTTCCGCACGCAAGGCGCGCATATTCCTCACTCCTGATCACGGGTGCAGGCGCACCCCGGCGCCCATCAGGCAGACCGCTGCCGACAGGCGCTCGTTTGAAATTGATGCTCCGTTACAGAGACATCACACCTTCAACTTCTACATCCACACCTTTCGGCAGCTCTTTGACGCCGATTGCGGCACGTGCAGGATAAGGTGCAGAGAAATAGCGCTGCATTACTTCATTGACCGAAGCAAAATTGGCCAGATCGGTCAGGAAGATGTTGATCTTGACGAAATCAGACATGGAGCCGCCAGCAGCTTCGGCAACGGCTTTCAGGTTTTCGAAGACGCGAACAGCTTGCGCCTCAAATGAATCCTTAACGACCTCCATGGTCTCTGGATCCAGTGGAATCTGACCAGACAGAAACACCAGGTTGCCTACCTTCACCGCCTGAGAATAAGGTCCGATTGCTGCTGGTGCCTTATCGGTTGAAATAATGCTTTTGTTGCTCATGATCTATCCTGTCTTTGGGAGGTAAGAGGTACGCAATGCGCCCCTCAATTAGCTGTAGCGACTGACATCAAGGCCCGCAGGATCAATGTCCGGCTGTTTGCCGCTGATGACATCGGCCAACAACTTGCCCGAGCCACAAGACATTGTCCAGCCCAGGGTTCCATGACCACTGTTGAGGTACAAATTGGAGATTTGGGTCTTGCCGACCAACGGAGTACCATCCGGTGTCATTGGCCTCAAACCGGTCCAGAACTCCGCCTTGTCGACGTCACCACCGTCAGGGAATACATCACGCACGACCATAGCAATAGTCTCGCGGCGCGGCTCGCGCAGTTTAAGGTTGTACCCTGACAGCTCAGCAGTGCCCGCCACGCGGATACGATCCTCAAAACGAGTAATCGCCACCTTATAGGTTTCATCCATAACAGTGGATACAGGCGCCGCATCGGCATTGGTGATAGGCACAGTCAGGGAGTAACCTTTCACTGGATAAATGGGCAGTTCAAGCCCCAACGGATTCACCAGAAACGGGGTATAGCTCCCCATCGCTACTACGTAAATATCCGCAGTTAACTCTCCAGCAGAGGTATCGACACCGATAATGTTGCCACCACGAGACAACAGTTTGTTCACTGTGGTGTCGAACAGGTACTCCACTCCCATCTGCTTGCTGATTTCTACCAGCTTACTGGTGAACTCAAAGCAATCACCGGTCTCGTCACCGGGCAGTCTCAGACCGGAGATGAACTTCTCACGAACGCGCTCCAGCGCAGGCTCAATGGCAATACACTGATCCATCGAAAGCACTTCATAGGGCACATTACAACGCTCAAGCACCGCAATGTCGCTCTGCGAAGCCTTCACCTGCTTATCAGTACGGAACAGTTGCAATGTTCCCTGTTGACGATCGTTGTATTGAATTCCGGTGTCTTTCCGCAGTTGAATAAAGCAGTCACGACTGTATTCGGCGAGACGCATCATGCGTTCTTTGTTGACGGCATAGGCGCTTTCGGTGCAGTTGGACAGCATCTGCATCATCCACTTCCACATCGTGGTATCCATCTGTGGATGCAACTTGAGAGGTGCATGACGCTGAGCCAGCCACTTCATGGCTTTGACAGGAATGCCCGGTGCCGCCCAGGGTGCAGAATATCCGGGAGAAATCTGCCCGGCATTTGCATAACTGGTCTCCAGTGCAGGGCCAGGCTGACGATCGACGACAGTTACCGAGTGCCCGGCCTTGGCCAGATAATAGGCATGGGTAACACCGATAACACCACTACCGAGAACTAATACTTTCATGACTGGCTCCACACGGCCTATGCTCAAGGAGGTATAGTGTTGATCTGCATTTTGATGCTATGACAGGCAATTCATCTGCTGCAGATCACATTTACCGAAAACATTCTCGGCATACGCCCCATGTTGTAGGTAATATTTATCGCTAGTATAGCGACACCTGAGAAGATTTTTTTTGGGATTTAGCCGCCAGCAAAGGTGATTAGACCTAAAAAATGAAAATAGACAGAAAAAGAAACCAAAAATGACATCTAAAAATTCAGAACGAAAATTAGACCGTATCGATCGCCATATATTGCGGGCCTTACAAGAAGATGCCCGCCTTTCTTACGTCGAGCTGGCCAACAAAGTGGGGCTTTCCACTACCCCTTGCATGGAACGGGTAAAGAAGCTGGAGCGTGATGGTGTCATCATTGGCTACCACGCCCATCTTAACCCCCATCATCTCGACGCCAGCTTGCTGGTCTTTGTTGAAATCAGCCTGACTTATAATTCTCCCAGCGTGTTTGAGGACTTCCGCCGCGAAGTGATGGGGCTGCCTCATGTCATGGAATGCCACCTGGTCTCCGGCAACTTCGACTATCTCGTTAAAGCGCGTATTGGTGAAATGTCTGCCTATCGCGGCCTGCTGGGGGAAATCCTGCAGAAGCTGCCTGGTGTCAGTCACACCCGTAGTTATGTAGTGATGGAGGAAGTAAAGGAAAGTACCAACCTCCACGTTCCGGATGGCCGACGCTAAGTTATCAGCACAAAAGCGTAGTCCCATTTCTGGGACTACAGGTAAAAATACTGCGATGTCTTGTCGCAGTAGCGCTTTTATCACCCACAGATCTGCATTCCCCATTAAGCCAGCATGGATTCGCTGGCATTGCCCAAAAATCAGGCAGTTTTTGATCCCACATCTGTGCACAAGGTCTTTTATCTCACCAAAACAGCGCAGCAAGACACGTTTGAGCCCTTTCCTCTTGCTCCCCCATTCGAAGACAACTGCTTCAAAGTGCTTCAACTTCAGCTACCTCTCGTGATATCTGCCACCGCCAACCTCACAACCATCAGAATCGAACAGCTCTGAAGACAATCAGGCAGACCTAGCCAGCATCAACGTTTGCATAGTCAGGCACTGGCCTGTCACTAAAGCGCTAGTAACAGCTCTTTTTATGCAATAGCAGAACTTGGCGGGGAATTTGCCTTCTAATCAATTGAGAACAATTGAATATGCACCTATAGATGAATGTGAGAATGGCAAACCTGTGGTCATTGAAGGTGAAACAAATTACTTATCAGCTGCTGGTTTCATAGGGGTGTGAGCACCAGCCTGATCCGCACCTGCAACGCGCTACATAACATTATTTGCCAGACTTGAGAGAGAGCGATAGACGTCTAGCGGCAACATAAAAGCCCAGACGACTGGAACTGAATCTAACGAAGGGAAGGTGATGGTTATGAGTATCTTTAATAGTTACAAGCAACGTTACGATGCCACCCGTCAGGAAGAATTCAGCCTGCAAGAGTATCTGGAGCTATGCAAACGCGATCCGACTGCGTACGCCACAGCATCCGAACGCATGTTGATGGCCATCGGTGAACCTGAGCAAGTTGATACATCGCGCGATCCCCGGTTGTCACGAATCTTCTCAAACAAACTGATCAAGCGTTACCCAGCCTTTCATGAGTTCTATGGTATGGAGGAAGCCATTGAGCAGCTGGTCGCCTATTTCAAACATGCAGCACAAGGTCTCGAAGAGCGTAAACAAATCCTCTACCTACTCGGCCCTGTCGGCGGTGGTAAGTCCTCTCTGGCTGAGCGCCTGAAACAGCTGATGGAACACGTCCCTTTCTATGCCATCAAGGGATCTCCCGTATTTGAGTCCCCCCTCAACCTATTTAACCCCGATGAAGATGCCACCATCCTGGAGGAAGAGTTTGGTATTCCCAGACGTTACCTCAGCGGTGTGATGTCGCCTTGGGCAATCAAACGCCTTCATGAGTTTGGCGGTGATGTTGAGCAGTTCAGAGTAGTAAAACTCTACCCATCACGACTCAATCAGGTCGCCATCGCGAAAACTGAACCCGGCGACGAAAACAACCAGGACATTTCCAGCCTCGTCGGTAAAGTCGACATTCGCAAACTGGAAGAGTTCTCGCAGAACGACCCTGATGCTTACAGCTACTCCGGCGCATTGAACCGCGCCAACCAGGGCATCATGGAATTCGTCGAGATGTTCAAAGCGCCAATCAAGGTGCTACACCCCTTGCTGACTGCCACTCAGGAAGGAAACTACAACGGTACAGAGGCCATTGGTAGCCTGCCCTTTAACGGCATCCTGCTGGCCCACTCGAACGAATCGGAGTGGCAGAGCTTCCGCAACAACAAAACCAACGAGGCCTTTATTGATCGTATCTACATCGTCAAGGTGCCCTACTGCACCCGTATGTCGGAAGAGATCAACATCTACAAGAAACTGATAGAGCACAGCTCTCTGCGTCAGGCTCCCTGTGCACCTGACACCCTGAAGATGATGGCGCAGTTTACGGTGTTGTCCCGTCTTAAAGAACCTGAGAATTCCAGCATCTACTCGAAGATGCGGATTTATGATGGTGAGAATCTGAAAGACACCGATCCCCGCGCCAAGTCCCTGCAGGAATACAAAGACATGGCTGGCGTGGATGAAGGGATGGACGGTCTGTCGACCCGCTTTGCCTTCAAGATCATGTCCAAGGTGTTCAACTTTGACCCCACCGAAGTCGCTGCCAACCCGGTACACCTGCTCTACGTACTTGAGCAGGAAATTGAACGCCAGCAATTTCCGGAAGAAACACAGGAACGTTACCTGCGGTTCATCAAAGAATATCTGGCGCCGAAGTACATCGAGTTCCTCGGTAAGGAAATTCAGACGGCTTACCTTGAATCCTACTCAGAGTATGGCCAGAACATCTTTGACCGCTACGTCACCTATGCCGATTTCTGGATTCAGGACCAGGAGTACCGCGACCCTGAAACCGGCGACATTCTCGACCGTCAGGCGATCAACGAAGAACTGGAGAAAATCGAGAAGCCTGCTGGCATCTCCAATCCCAAGGACTTCCGCAACGAGATCGTCAACTTTGTGCTGCGCGCTCGTGCCAACCACAATGGCAGAAACCCAAGCTGGCTGAGCTACGAAAAGCTGCGCAATGTGATTGAAAAGAAAATGTTCTCCAATACTGAGGACCTGCTCCCCGTCATTTCCTTCAATGCCAAAGCCTCTTCAGAGGATCAGAAGAAGCACAACGAGTTCGTCAAGCGTCTGGTTGAACGTGGCTACACTGAGAAGCAGGTTCGTCTGCTGTGCGAATGGTACATCCGGGTACGTAAATCACAGTGATGACCCAGTAGCCACAGGCGAATCCAGGAGCTGGATCTCACTGACACAACGGACCAGGCCCAGTGGCTGGTCCGTTTACCAGTATGCAGAACCATGCTTCCAGGCATGGAGGAACGGACATGACCTATATTATTGACCGTCGTCTGAACGGTAAAAACAAAAGTGCGGTCAACCGCCAGCGCTTTTTACATCGCTACCGAAAACACATCAAAGAAGCAGTAGCGGAGGCCATCAATCAGCGTTCCATCACCGATGTCGACAACGGTTCCGATATCACCATTCCGCGGCGTGATATATCAGAGCCTATTTTCCATCATGGTCAGGGCGGCGCCGATACCCGCGTATTTCCTGGCAATAAAGAGTTTGTGACAGGGGACGAGATACAGCGCCCAGGGGGCGGAGGTGGTGGTGGCGCCGGGCAGGGACAGGCCAGCAACAGCGGCGAAGGCGTGGATGAGTTCACCTTTCACATCAACCGGGATGAATTTCTGGAGTTTATTTTTGAAGATCTCGAGTTACCCAATCTGGTAAAGAAGCACCTGAAAGACACTCAGGCCTTTGAGCGGCGCATGGCTGGCTTCACCTCTCACGGCACCCCGGAAAAGCTACATGTGGTTCGCACCCTGAAGTCTGCTTACTCACGTCGCATTGCCTTATCTGGCAATGATCGTCGCCAGTTGCGCGAGCTACGGGCAGCCAAAGAGCAGATTTTACAGCACCCTCCGATTACTCCTGCATTGCGCCAACGCCTTGATGAGATTGAGGAAGAAATAGAAGCGTTAAAAGCCAATATCAAACGCCTTCCCTTCCTTGATGACATCGACCTGCGCTACCGCAATATGGTCAAAGTACCGATGCCCTCCAGCAAAGCCGTGATGTTCTGCATCATGGACGTTTCAGGGTCCATGACACGTGAAACCAAGGACATCGCCAAACGTTTCTTCATGCTGCTCTTCCTGTTCCTGCAGCGAAATTATAAATCGGTCGAAGTCGTGTTTATCCGTCACCATACCCGCGCCAAAGAAGTGGATGAAGAGGAGTTTTTCTATTCCCGTGAGACAGGCGGCACGATTGTTTCCAGTGCGCTGGAGCTATGCCGAGATATTCAGCAGGCTCGCTACTCGCCCGCTGACTGGAACATTTACGTTGCCCAGGCCTCTGACGGCGACAACTGGGATGGAGACTCAGCCACCTGTCGCAAGCTGATCACAGAGGCACTCCTGCCCGTCGTGCAATACTTTGCCTACGTGGAAATCACTACCAATCCACACCAAAACCTGTGGCATGAATACGAGCAGATTCTAGCGGGCTATCCTGATAGCTTCGCCATGCAGCGAATTGAGACCCCCAGCGATATTTATCCGGTATTCCGGGAACTGTTCAGGAGGAAGGTGTCATGATCGAAGCTGTCGTCGAGCGCAAGCAACCCATCTCCACCCAGTCTGAGTGGACCTTCGAGCTGGTGCAGGCCTATGACAAGGAAATTGCCCGGATTGCCAAAGCCTTCAAACTGGATACCTACCCCAACCAGATAGAAATCATCACATCCGAACAGATGATGGATGCCTACTCTTCAGTGGGCATGCCGCTGAACTATCACCACTGGTCCTACGGCAAACAGTTTCTGGAAACGGAGCAGCGCTACAAGCGCGGCCAAATGGGTCTGGCTTATGAAATCGTCATCAACTCCAACCCCTGCATTTCCTATCTGATGGAAGAAAACACCCTGATGATGCAGATACTGGTTATGGCGCACGCCTGCTATGGCCACAACTCTTTCTTCAAGGGTAACTACCTGTTCAGAACCTGGACCGATGCATCCGCCATTATTGATTATCTGGTGTTCGCCAAGAGCTACATTTCCAAGTGCGAAGAGCGCTACGGACATGATGCAGTAGAAGAGACCCTTGATTCCTGCCATGCGCTGATGAACTACGGCGTGAACCGCTATGTTCGCCCTCGTCCTATTTCCGCAGAAGAGGAAAAGCAACGTCAGCTTGAACGTGAAGAGTATATCCAGCGCCATCTGAATGACCTTTGGACCACCATTCCACGGAAAGAAAGGTCGGGTGATGCAGATGATAAGACCCCGCACTTTCCAGCCGAACCGGAAGAAAACATTCTCTATTTCTTTGAAAAAAACTCGCCACTGCTGGAACCCTGGCAGCGCGAAATCATTCGTATCGTGCGCAAACTGGGACAGTACTTCTACCCTCAGCGACAAACACAGGTAATGAACGAAGGCTGGGCGACCTTCTGGCACTACACCATCATGAATCGCCTGTATGACGAGGGCCTGATATCGGATGGCTTCCTCATCGAGTTTCTGCAGTCTCACACCAATGTCGTGTATCAGCCCTCTTTCGACAGCCCTTATTTCAGCGGTATCAACCCCTATGCGCTGGGCTTTGCCATCTATCAGGACATCAAACGCATTTGCGAAAACCCCACGGAGGAGGACCGCTACTGGTTCCCTGATCTTGCAGGTAGCGACTGGCTCGAAGCAATTCATTTCGCCATGAAGAACTTCAAGGATGAGAGCTTTATCCTGCAATACTTGTCACCCAAAGTTATTCGGGACTTCCACCTGTTTGCCATTCTGGATGACGAAAAGGCGCCGACACTCAAAGTCGAGGCCATTCATAACAACGAGGGCTACCGCAAGATACGTGATGCGCTGGCGGCTCAGTACAACCTCAGCGTCAGAGAACCCAATATTCAGGTATATAACGTCAACATCCGAGGCGACCGCGCACTGACACTACGCCACTACCAGCATAATCACCGTCCTTTGGGTAAAACCACTCAGGATATGCTGAAGCACGTGCATCGACTGTGGGGCTTCGATGTGCATCTGGAGACAATCAGCGACGACAACAAGGTGACCAAGGTATTTCATTGCCCTGACCCGGCGGAGCGCCATTAGCATTTGATCGATGATCGCTGTGGTAAATCAGTGATACTCCATAGCCCACTCACGTATCAGTCCGCGAGCGGGCACCGACAGAACACATGAGACCTGCTGCTTTTCTGGCCAATACTCGGAAAATGCAGCAGTCTCTACCTCTGGCGAAAGTTTTCATTCTGTTACTCCCATACATATCCACAGCTTTTTTGGATAAGTTAGGGGGTTCTTATCAACGCCAACCTGCCTTAACAGGTTGCTGTGGACAGGATGGCAGCGTTTTAGGCATCGTCATAACTGCCCACTGCAGGTGAGGAACGTTACCAGCGGACCTTGCCAACCTGGTAGCTGGCATTCTTTTGACTATGTAATTTAAAGGAACCCATACATGGTATTGGCACGTGTATGTCTGTTGACTGGACTGGCTTCGTTCTCCTCCGCTCTGTGGGCACAAACAATGTACGTGTCAGACGTACAGTTCGTCGCCATTCGCTCAGCACCCAATGGATCAGCCTCCGTCGTCGAGCGCGCAATTAAAAGCGGTGAAGCAATGGAGATCCTGCAAAAGGGAGATGAGTTCACCAAGGTACGCACCCACGACGGCAACGAGGGCTGGATTCAGAATTACTTCCTGATGGATGATCCCGCCAGCCGGGATCGTGTAGATCAGCTTTCCAGCAAAGTAGCCAGTCTTGAGCAGCAACGGCAAAGCTTGCAGGTCAACCTGGACGCATTGCAGCAGGAACGCAATACGCTGAAATCCTCGCTGGACCAAACTGAGCAGCAACGTACCAGCTTGAGCAATAAACTGAGCAATCTGGACTCAGAGGTAAAAGCCGTCGATCAGTGGAAAAGCGAGAAGACGGTTCTTACCCAGCAGATCAGCACATTGCAAAGCGATCTCAGCAATACCAAAGAAGAAAATCAGCGCCTGCGAAAAAATGAGAATGTATCCTGGTTCGTGACCGGTGCCGGTGCAGTGCTTGCAGGTGTCATCCTTGGAGTGATGCTGAGTATGTTCAAGCGACGCAAGAAACAAAGTGAATGGGTATAATGCCCCGCTTAAGTGACGTTTAAGTAGTACACCTCCTGTTGCTGCCTGCTTTGATACAGAAACAGCGACGGGAGCTAACGCGGAGACATTCAATGAGTTCCAGCCAAAATGTTCGACTGCTACTGCAACAGCTGCAACAGGAGCTGCAGGCGAAGAACATGTGGAGCGCACTTCCTCCTGATGATGAAGCCATGAACAGCACTGCACCGTTCTGCTGTGATCTCATGGCGTTTGAAAGCTGGCTGCAATGGCTGTTTATCCCACGCATGCAGGCCATCATCGATGCCAGGGCAACACTGCCTAACAGCTGCGCCATTCAGCCAATGGCTGAAATGGCCTTTCGCGAGTACAGTATCAACACCGATTCTCTGGTGACCCTGCTTGGCAAGCTGGACAACGCAATCAATGCACTGGATTACGATGTCTGAACCGAATTCAGTGGCTGATACCGGGCGAGCAATGTTACTCGGCCTGGTATCGCTAGTAACATATAGCTGAAGGTTTCCTATGAAAGTCCTGCTCGATTTCCTCCCTGTCGCGATCTTTTTCGTCGTCTATAAATTAACCGGCGACATTCTGACTGCCACTGCGGTTTTGATTCCCGCCACCCTGCTGCAAATGCTGTATGCCTGGTGGGCCAACCGTAAGATTGAAATCATGCAGGTGGTCACATTAGTACTTGTGGTACTTCTGGGCGGCGCGACACTCGTCTTCCATGATCAGACCTTCATTCAGTGGAAGCCGACCGTAGTTAACTGGCTGTTCGCTGCAGCCTTTATTGTTATTCCCCTGTTCACCAAACGGCCGTTGATCAAACAGCTCCTGAGCACACAACTAAGCCTGCCTGATCACGTCTGGCAACGCCTGAACCAGGCCTGGATAGTCTTCTTCCTGGTAATGGGCGCCATCAACATTTTCGTTTTCAAACTATACAGTCTGGATATCTGGGTCGACTTCAAACTATTTGGCATGATGGGTCTGACCATCGTGTTTATTATCCTGCAAGGCATCTACCTGTCGCGCCATATGCAGGATACTGAAACATCCAAACCCAGCAACTGACCTCGTTTGATACCCCTCAGTACGACATCACATGCGACAAAGGACAGCACATGCTCTACATGATCGTTGGTAAAGATGTGGAAAACAGTCTGGAAAGACGCCTTGAAGTACGACCACAGCATCTGGCGCGGTTAGAAGCGCTGAAAGAGGCTGGCCGTCTGGTACTGGCTGGCCCCAACCCTGCCATCGACAGTGCCGACCCCGGCCAGGCAGGATTCAGTGGCAGTCTGATCGTTGCTGAGTTCGACTCCCTGCAGTCGGCACAGGAATGGGCATCGGCGGACCCTTATCAGGCGGCTGGTGTATATGCCAGTGTTGAGGTTAAACCTTTTAAAAAGGTGTTCTGATGTTTGCATTTCGCCAGATAGGTGCGCTCCTGCTCGCTACCACGCTCAGTCTACCCTGCTGGGCAGACACGCTTCGCCTGGAAACCAATATGGGCAACGTCGATATTGAGCTATTCCGCGACAAAGCACCTGTCTCAACTGACAATTTCATCAAATATGCCAAAAATAGCTTTTATGATGGCACCATATTTCATCGGGTCATTCCTGGTTTTATGATTCAGGGCGGTGGATTCGATCAGAATATGCAGCAGAAAGAAGCTGGCGCACCGATCAGGAACGAAGCAGATAATGGTCTGGAAAACCTGAGAGGCACTCTCGCCATGGCGCGCCGTGCTGACAAAGACAGTGCGACCAGCCAGTTCTTTATCAACGTCAAGGACAATCACTTCCTTGACCACGGTGTAAGAGACTTTGGTTATGCCGTATTCGGTAAAGTAGTGGCGGGTATGGATATTGTCGACAAGATAGCGGCTGTCCCAACCGGACGCCGAGGCATGTTCTCTGATGTTCCGGAATCTGCTGTGATCATCAAGCACGTTACCGTGCTGCCACAGTAATCTTTCTGCTGAGATACCGTACAAACTCTGTCGTATCGGCAGAGTTTGTACGAGTCATCTGCATGCGCTCTAAATGCAACTGGAAGTGCGTGATACAACGATCACCACACCACATTATCGAAGGTCGGGTCAAAGCCATATCGGCCCGTGAGATCCACCTCCAGCTTGATGAACTGCTTGGCAGTAAAACCAAAATTGCCATCGATATACGTCCGTACTGGAAAGGTGTACACCCGGTGGTACAGGTCCACGCGACAGTCAGTGCGGAAGTGATCCTTTCTTCAATGCAAGGCATTGAAGTCATCTGCGTATATACTCCTTCCTCTTCCAACCATACCCAAGAGTTCATCAACGCCTATCTGCAGCAATAAACTGTACATGGGCAGTTCGAGATCCAAGTTATGCCCAGCTCCAATCTTCTAGGTTCAGCCACGCTTACATGGGATGAGCAAGGCCTGCCCGAATCCAGCGTTTTCGGGGATGTCTATTTCTCACGTGAAAGCGGCCTGCTGGAAACCGATTATGTTTTTATCCAGCACAATGATCTGCCCAGACGATGGCAACACCTGACAGACCACGGATCAAGCTGCTTTGTCATTGCTGAGACAGGCTTCGGCACCGGCTTGAATTTTTTGGTGACCTGGAAAAACTGGCTGCGCTTCGCTCCTTCCAACGCCCGGCTGCATTTTGTCTCTGTGGAAAAATTCCCCCTCAACAAACAGGATCTCCAGCGAGCCCTGGCACTCTGGCCGGACTTGCAAGAGCTTGCCAGTGAGCTGCTGGCACAGTACCCCTGCGCTTTACCCGGCTTTCATCGAATGTATTTTGCCGGGGGTAAAATTGCCCTGACGCTACTGTTCGGCGATGTGCATGACTGCCTGCCACAGCTTGATGCCAAGGTAGATGCCTGGTTTCTGGATGGATTTGCACCTGCCAAAAACCCCGAAATGTGGCAACCCCAGTTGTATCAACAGATGGCAAGGCTGAGTAAGCCGGGCACCACATTCAGTACTTTTACGTCTGCGGGCATAGTCAAACGAGGCATCGCAGGGGCTGGATTTGAGGTTAGCAAAGTCGCAGGTTTTGGCCGCAAGCGAGAAATGCTCTGCGGCAAGATCACAGAAGCTCCCTGTGGCGAAGCTCAGCCCTCGAGCCAGAAAACAATAGCGATTATCGGTGCAGGGCTGGCAGGCTGCAGTCTGGCCAGAGCCATGGCCGAGCGTGACTATCACGTGATAGTGCTGGAGCGACACCCGGAAGCGGCTCAGGAAGCCAGTGGCAACCCTCAGGGTATTCTCTACCTGAAACTGCCTAAATCACCGTCTGCACTAAGCCAGTGGCATAGCACCGGCCTGCTTTATACACGTAATCTCCTGCAGAGACTGCTTCCTGACAACAAAGGTGACGACTGGGATGACAATGGTGTCATTCAAATCGCGCTGAAGGAAAGTGATGCAGAACGCCAGAGGACGGTAGCAGGCAGCGGCGTCTATCCAGCAGACTTTGTCACCGACTGTACCACTGACAGCATCAGGAATTTGAGTGGTTATCCGATCAATGAAGGCGGGCTGCTGTTTAGCCAGGCAGGCTGGGTCAGTCCTCCCGTGCTTTGCAAGGCATTACTCAACCACCCAAACATTACTTTGCAATGCAACAGCCAGGTGAAGGACTTCACCTACGTCCAGGGTAAATGGCAGCTCCGACTTTCCCCTGACAGCATGCTAGAGGCAGACATACTGGCGCTTGCTTGCGCTTATCAGACGAAACAGTTCGGGCTACCACTCCCCTTACCCATCAATGAAGTAAAAGGCCAGATCAGTACGACCAAACAGCCAACGCACATTCCCGCCCTGCAAGTCAGTGTGTGCAAGGAAGGTTATGTGGCACCACCACGCAAGGGGATGTATTGCTTCGGTGCGACGTTTGAGCGCAACTGCAAGGATTTACAGGTTACCCAGCAAGGCCATCATCAAAACCTGAGCAAACTGGAACAAATTCTCCCAGAACTGGCCAGTGCGATGGATGCTTCACAGTTCAGTGGACGGGTCGCATTTCGCTGTACGACTCAAGACCATCTGCCTATTGCTGGACCTTATCCATGCAAGGACTCTGGTACGATGAATGCTGGGCCAACATTACCCGGTACTGAAGCAAGCTCACTCTTCTTTAACATAGGCCACGGAAGCAAGGGCCTGATTACGGCACCACTGGCGGCAGAGTTGATTGCCTGCCAGATAAGCGGTGAACCGTTGCCGCTAAACGCCACGCTGATACAGGCTGTTACTCCTGGTCGCTGGTCCAGAGACTGACAAGCTCTTTACAGTTAAAAAAGCGTTGCGAAGTGCCGCTATAGATTTAGAGAGTGGCCCGTCTTCTGGGGAAGTGCACCGCCTGCAATATACGCAGTGTAACGTAGTTAGAGACGGGGCTACCCATTAATCAGTATGGAGGTGAAATAATGGTCTTCTATATTTTTGAGCAAGGCCAGCGGATGACCACTCCTGTTCGCAGCAACTTTCCCCCCAAAGGGGTGAGAGAAATCAATGCGGCTACCGGCCAGGTTATCAGCAGTGATAGCCAACACCAGAACGAAGCCTTCAGTGACGTCATGGACAGACTGGACCCCAATACGCGCAGGGAAGCGAAAGCAACACCAAAGAATATTGCCAGCAGAGCCTATGCAGAGTTATCCCAAACAGAAGAACAAAGACATCCTGAGCTACTGGTCAAAGACATCATGGCGCCTGTCTCCGTTGTGCTGGAGGCCGATGCCGACTGGCAAGAAGTAAAGACTGCACTGCGAAACCATCCCGGCGAGGTACTGGTGGTCAATTCAGAGCAGGGCACACCATGGGGATTGCTTGACTCCCGTAGCCTTGGTCAGTGGCTCCAGCTATACGGCGGGCAAGATCTCTACACACAAATGCCCAACGCACAAAAACTCAGCAATCATCGCTTCTATTCGTCCTTGCCGACAGCAACTGTCAGAGACATTGCATCCCTGTTCGTCAAAGAGTCCCTGCAGGCGGTGCCCGTTATTGATCAGGACAATCGCTTGCAGGGGATGGTGACTGAGTCAGTACTCTTACAAGCTCTACTCAATATGAGCCATGCAGATAGCTGGGTTTAAGAAAACCAAACGAAAAATCACTGATCATCTGCGTCATTCGCCGCACTGATTGTTGATGCGTTTCTGCTCCACTCCTCCCTGGACATCAGATTCACCTGCTGAGTCAGTTCACTCCAGACAATAAGTACAGAGCCTTCGTTCAAGGCGCGTTTAATCTGTGCCACTTTATCAGCAAGGCTAAACTCGTACTCACCATAATCTGTTCCAGAGCGGCTAACGAACTCCTCTATAATTCCCTGCAGAGCTTCTGCTGACAGTGACTGCCATGGAACAATCATAGAAAACTCCTGATGCCTGCCACACCTTGTGCTCCAGCACTCCAGGCTTGTGGCAAGTGGTCTCTGCTCATGCCTCCCAGCAAATACACTGGGGTGCGCACAGAGCTAATCATTTGAGCTGCCAGATCCCATCCCAAACACTTCCCATCAGGATGAGAAGCAGATGGCAATACCGTCCCTAACAAGATGGCATCAGCATGTACAGCCTCTGCTTTTTGCAGGCTTGCTATATCATGACAGCTGACAGTGAACAGCGTATCAGCAGGCACCGGCCTCTGTTTTAAGGACATCAGATCCTGCTGTGGCAAATGCAACCCAAGACCAGCACCTGCCCGGAATGAGGCCACAGGGACATTCACTAACAGATGCTTTCCTGCTGCCTCTACATCGGCTGCATGCTCAATCGCGAACTCCATACGTTGTTCAGGCTGCCAGTCAGGCAACCTAAGCTGCAGTATGCCTACTGAGCCAGCCAGCTGTTGTTTCAGCCACTGCCTGACCTCTTCGTGTGTTGACACTGCTGGAGAGACGGCTATTAGTTCAGAAAACTGAACAGCCTTGATTATTGGCGCATTGGCAGCGGGGAAAACGTCAGGATTGAGAGAATCAACAGCAACCCAAGCCAGTGGTTGCCCCTCCTTACCCTCAGGCACACCGGTAAACGCCGATACTTTCCAGACATCCAGACAGACACTCTTGTCCGGATAATGGTGAGTCAGACAAATTAATGGCCGCATCTCACTGGGGGTAATCCCCAGCTCTTCCTGCAGCTCACGACTCAGAGCAGTCTCGCGACTTTCACCTGCTTCGACCTTGCCACCAGGAAACTCCCACAATCCACCCTGATGGGCAGATTGTGCACGTCTGGCAACCAGCACCTGACCGCGACCATCACAGATCGCGGCGGCTACAACATGGATCACTTTTGCCATTGTTTAACTGCGATAGTCCGCATTGATAGAAACGTATTCTTGCGTCAGGTCCGTTGTCCAGACCGTTTCCGTCACACCGCCGCGAGCGAGGTTGACTCGTACCGTGAATGCTTCAAGGCTCATGACAGCCTGGCCCTGCTCCTCGGTATAACTTTCTGCACGGCCGCCATTTTTAACGATGCATACATCATCCAGCCATATTTGCAGAGCGGTTACATCCAGATCGTGGACGCCAGCATACCCTACTGCAGCCAGAATACGTCCCCAGTTTGGATCGCTGGCAGACATGGCAGTTTTAACCAAGGGAGAGTGGGCAATCGCGTAGGCAACTTTCAGCGCTTCTTCGCTATCAACGGCATCTTCAACACGAACAGTCACAAACTTGGTGGCTCCCTCGCCGTCTTTGACGATAGCGTGAGCCAGATCCTGCATCACCTTGAACAAGGCGGTACGAAACTCAATAAAGTTCGCGTGAGACTCGTCCAGTTCCACACCACTGGCACCACTCGCCATCAGTATTAGGGAGTCATTGGTCGAAGTATCGCCATCGATAGTGATACGGTTGAAGCTTTGATTCGCGCCAGCACTTGCCAGTTGCTGCAATAACGCCTGATCAACAGCCGCATCAGTGGCTACAAAGCCAAGCATCGTCGCCATATTCGGCTTGATCATGCCCGCGCCCTTGGAAATACCCGTAATGGTAACCGTCTTCCCATCGATACTTAGCTGAACACTGGCTCCTTTGGGACGGGTATCCGTGGTCATGATCCCCCAGGCTGCATTCTCCCAGTTGTCTTCCGCCACACGCTCAAGCGCCGTTGGTAACACCGCTTCGATCTTGGTTACTGGCAGAGGTTCACCGATCACCCCGGTAGAGAAAGGCATAACCTGATTTTCAGTAACACCCGCGTGACCAGCCAGGGCATTACAGCAACGCATCGCATCCTGCATACCGCGTGGTCCCGTTCCGGCGTTGGCATTACCTGTATTGATCAGCAGATAACGTACAGCCGCTTTTTCCTGGAGGCGAGCCTTACAAAGGTGCACAGGGGCGGCACAGAACGCGTTACGAGTGAATACACCAGCGACGGCACCGCCCTCTGCCAAAGAAAAAACGACCACATCTCGTCGGCCAGGCCGTTTAATACCCGCTTCAGCTACGCCGATACCTACACCAGCGACTGGATACATATGAGGAAAAGTTTCTGGTCCAACAGCCATTGCAGCACTCCCGCAATCACTTGAAAAATGGCAGCATCCTTGGGACAAAATACCAAAATTGGGATGCGCTAATGTAAAACAGCCGGGCAAGCCCGGCTGGTATTATCTGCTACCCGTCTCAGGCAAGGCGCCCGTGACAGTGCTTGAACTTCTTACCTGAACCGCAGGGACAAGCATCATTGCGTCCCACCTTTGGCTGCTCACGTACAAACGGCTCCGTGTCACTACCGTCAGCCTGGGATGCATCATCAGATGTTTCATCAGCCATGGCTGATGCTTGCTCATGCTGATACTCCATCTGCTGACTGGCTGCTTCCGCACGACGCATCTGCTCAAGCGCCTCTGCTTCGGCAGCCGCTTCTTCCTGAGTTTTGACGCGAACATGCGAGAGAATACGGATCACGTCTTTCTTGATGTTACTCAGCAAATTCTGGAACAACTCAAAAGACTCGCGCTTGTATTCCTGCTTGGGATTCTTCTGCGCGTAGCCACGCAAGTGAATACCCATCCGCAGGTGATCCATGGTGGACAGGTGCTCTTTCCACAAATTGTCGAGCACCTGCAGCATCACTTGCTTCTCGAAGCTCCGCATGGTTGATACGCCAACCACAGCTTCTTTGACATCATAGGCACCCTGAACCTCGGCAAGGATTTTCTCCCGTAGGGGCTCCTCGTGCAGATGTTCATCCTCTTCGAGCCACTGGCTCAATGGCAGAGTGATGTCGAAATCTCGCACCAGAGCTTCTTCAAGCCCCTTAAGATCCCACTGCTCTTCCAGCGTATTGGGAGGCACAAACTCACTGACCAGATTCGACAGTACCTCCACACGAATAGACTTGATGGTGTCAGCAATGTCGTCCGCTTCAAGCAACTCATTACGCTGGTGGTAAATAACCTGCCGCTGGTCGTTGGCAACATCATCGAATTCCAGCAGTTGCTTACGGATATCGAAGTTACGCCCTTCCACCTTACGTTGTGCCTTCTCGATGGCATTACTCACCATCTTATGCTCAATCGCTTCTCCATCTTTCATTCCCAGTGCCACCATCATCTGGCGCACGCGGTCTGAAGCGAAGATACGCATCAGGTTGTCTTCCAATGAAAGATAGAAGCGGGAGGAGCCTGGGTCACCCTGACGTCCTGCACGACCACGCAGCTGATTGTCGATACGGCGGGACTCATGACGCTCGGTACCAATGATATGCAACCCACCGGCACTCAACACCTGCTGGTGGCGCTCTTCCCATTCCGCTTTGGCGCGCGCTTCATCGTCTGCAGTGACATTATCAAGAAGACTCAATTCCGCCTTCCAGTTACCGCCCAGCATGATGTCGGTACCACGGCCTGCCATGTTGGTAGCGATGGTCACAGCTCCTGGACGGCCAGCCTCAGCAATAATCAATGCTTCACGCTCATGCTGTTTAGCATTGAGCACATTGTGCTTAATACCCAGCTTATTCAGCTGCTGTGACACCAACTCCGATGTTTCAATCGAGGCCGTACCTACCAGCACAGGGCGGCCAGTTGAAGTCTGCTCGCGGATATCCTCGATAACAGCATTGAACTTCTCAGCTTCCGTCAGGTACACCAAGTCGTTCATATCTTTACGCTGGATCGGACGATGGGTTGGAATGACAACCACGTCCAGGCCGTAAATCTGACGCAACTCGAATGCTTCAGTATCTGCGGTACCGGTCATCCCCGACAGTTTGTTGTAAAGGCGGAAATAGTTCTGGAAAGTTGTGGAGGCCAGCGTCTGCGACTCTGGGTTGATTTTAACCCCTTCTTTCGCTTCCACTGCCTGGTGAATACCTTCAGACCAGCGGCGACCAACCATGGTACGTCCAGTGTGCTCATCAACAATGATGACTTCACCGTTCCGAACGATGTAATCCACGTCTTTATGGAAAATTACATGTGCCTTCAAACCCGCATGTACGTGATGCAACAGACTCAGGTATTGCGGTGCATACAGGCTTTCACCCTCAGGCAGCAGCCCCTGCTGGCTCAGCCATTCCTCAACATATTGATGGCCATCTTCTGTGAGCTCAACCTGCCGTTGTTTTTCATCCAAAGTGTAGTGACCAGGCTCAGCAACTTCCTCGCCTTCCTCTACAGTCTCCTGAAATTTAAGTATGGGAATCAGGCGATTAATACTGCGGTACAGTTCTGAACTGTCTTCAGCCATGCCGGAGATGATCAAAGGTGTGCGCGCTTCATCGATAAGGATAGAGTCCACCTCATCGACGACGGCAAAGTTTAATCCCCGCTGCGCGCGATCTTCCTTGGAGAAGGCCATGTTGTCACGCAGGTAATCAAAGCCATATTCGTTGTTAGTACCGTAGGTGATATCTGCCCGATAGGCGATTCGCTTAATTTCTGGATCCTGGCCAGAAACGATGATACCGACAGACATGCCAAGAAACTGATAAAGCGGCTGCATCCACTCAGCATCTCGTCGTGCCAGGTAGTCGTTCACAGTAACGACATGTACACCTTTACCAGACAAGGCATTCAGGTAAACAGGCAGTGTCGCCACCAGTGTTTTACCTTCACCGGTACGCATCTCAGCAACACGCCCTTCGTGCAGAGTGATACCACCAATCATCTGTACGTCAAAATGACGCATACCCATAACACGTTTGGAGGCTTCTCGCACAACAGCAAAAGCCTCTGGCAGAATCTGATCCAAAGACTCGCCTTTCTCCAGTCTGGAGCGGAACTCAGCAGTCTTGGCTTGCAACGCAGCATCATCAAGGGACCCAAGTTGCGCTTCGAAACCGTTGATGGCATTGACTATTTTTCCCATCCGGCGCAGTTCACGTTCGTTTTTGCTGCCGATGAGTTTTCTAATTAGAGAGGCTATCATAAGCGAATATCGTTACCAGACTAGGGCGGAAAATCCCGATAAGAAACACAAGGTTATAGCAACTTTGGCTTAGTAAGAACAGGGGGGCATGCTGAAGATTGGCCACCTTGAAAGATGACAAAGCCGGCATTAAGCCGGCTTATATCACACAGCCACCAAAGGTGCTGCATAAGAGATCGGTGCAGGCTCAGCCGCATCGAATGTCACGACCTCCCAACAATCACGATGCTTGAGTAACTCCCGAAGCAGCATGTTGTTCAGGAAATGGCCGGACTTATAGCCTTTGAACTCTCCGATCAGGCTACGACCCAACAGATACAGATCGCCAACTGCGTCAAGAATCTTATGTTTTACAAACTCATCTTCGTAACGCAGGCCGCCATCATTCACGATACCGTAGTCATCAACAACGATCGCGTTGTCGACGCTACCGCCGAGAATCAGGTTTTTTGAGCGCAGATATTCAATATCTCGCATAAAACCAAAAGTCCGCGCCCTGCTGATCTCTTTCACGTAAGACGTGCTGGAGAAATCAAGCTCTGCGTGCGTGTTCTGGCCGCGGAACAAGGGGTGGTCAAAATCGATGGTAAAGCTCACCTTGAAGCCATCATATGGTTCAAAGCTCACCCATTTATCACCGTGTTCGAACGTCACTTTCTTTTTGATTCGAATGAACCGCTTAGGGGCAGGAAGCTCCTGAATACCAGCGGATTGAATCAAGAACACAAAGGGTGCAGCGCTACCATCCATGATGGGAACTTCTGCTGCAGACAACTCAACATAGGCGTTATCTATGCCAAGCCCAGCAAAAGCAGACATCAAATGCTCTACAGTAGCTACCCGGATTCCATTGTCGACGAGATTTGTGGAGAGGGTTGTGTCGCCAACAGTTTCCGCCCAAGCCTTGATTTCTACCTCAGGATCAATGTCAACCCGTCGGAATACCACGCCAGTATCAGCGGGAGCAGGCTTCAAAGTCATGTAAACTTTTTCGCCGGTATGCAAACCCACACCGGTAGCCCGAATACTGTTTTTCAGGGTGCGTTGTTTAATCATGCCGAAGCCAAATACCTTAAACCCAAAAAAGACTAAGCGGCCATTCTATCATTACAAGTTAGCACTGGCCATTGGGGAAACGCTTAGATAAAAAGCGTTACCCTCAATCTGCCTGGCGACGCAAAAATGCAGGAATATCAAGGTATTCCATGCTGTCTTTTGGCGGCGTCTGACGAGCAGCATCCTTAGAGGTAGCCTGCGCAGGTGCTGCGGGCTCTCCACGACGCATAACAGCAGGGATCTCCAACTGCTCATAGTTATCAGGCAGTTTGGCCTTGCCACTTGGATTAGCCGTTACCACTTTAATTTGTGGTTCAGGTTTGGTTCCCAGACCAGTCGCGACGACCGTCACACGCAGCTCATCACTCATTTCCGGATCAATAACAGTGCCGACAACGATAGTAGCCTCGTCGGAAGCAAACTCTTCAACAGTGTTACCTACCTCAGAGAATTCGCCCAATGCCAAATCCAGACCCGCTGTAATATTGACGAGAATACCCTTGGCGCCACACAGATCGATATCCTCCAACAGAGGACTACGAATTGCCGCTTCTGCCGCTTCACGTGCACGCCCTTCACCACGAGCACTTCCCGTACCCATCATCGCCATACCCATTTCTGACATGACAGTTTTCACGTCAGCAAAGTCAACGTTGATCATACCGGGACGGATAATCAGGTCAGCAATCCCCTGCACAGCACCTTGCAACACGTCGTTTGCTGCCGCGAAAGCATTAATCAGGGAAACATTCTTACCCAGAACAGGTAACAATTTCTCGTTAGGAATGATGATCAAAGAATCGACGTGCTCTTGCAGCTGACGGATACCTTCCATCGCGATCTGCATACGTTTGCGCCCTTCAAACGGGAAAGGCTTGGTTACCACTGCAACCGTCAGTATGCCCATCTCTTTGGCCACTTCAGCCACAACAGGTGCAGCACCAGTACCGGTGCCACCACCCATCCCTGCAGTAATGAAGACCATGTCGGCACCTTGCATTACCTCAGCGATGCGCTCACGATCCTCGAGTGCAGCTTCACGACCAATATCAGGATTGGCTCCAGCGCCCAACCCTTTGGTGATCTCGCTACCCAACTGCAGCACACTACGAGCCCCCATGTCTTTGAGAGCCTGTGCATCCGTATTGGCACAGATAAACTCAACCCCCTCAACTGAAGAGGTGACCATGTGGTTCACTGCGTTGCCGCCGCCGCCACCAACGCCAATAACTTTAATGACCGCGTTTTGCGGTGCTTTATCGACCAATTCAAACATCTCCCTCTCCTCCAGACCGCAAGGCCTCTCTCTCACAAGCAATAAGTTATCAGAATTTATCCTGAATCCAGCGACGCATCCGGCCCATAAAGCCTTCCTCTGGTTCACGCTTACCAGGGATGACTGAATCCATCAGCACCCGCTCTCCTCGCTCATGTTTGGCGTAGAGCAGCAGGCCTACTGCAGTGGAATAAACCGGATTATTCACTATGTCAGTCAGCCCTTTAAAGCCGACTGGTGACGCCAAACGAACCGGCATATGGAAAATCTCCTCTGCCAACTCGACCACTCCCTCCATTTTTGACGTACCGCCGGTCAGCACAATACCTGCAGCAATCAAATCCTCATAACCGCTTTCACGGATCTTGTTCTGGATCATTTCAAACAGTTCGGCATAACGAGGTTCAACGACCTCTGCCAGAGACTGGCGAGACAGATCTCGCGCAGGTCGATCACCGACACTGGGCACCTTGATTGCTTCACTGGCACTGGCCAGCTTACCCAGTGCACAGGCGTACTTGGTCTTAATCTCTTCCGCATGCTGAGTCGGGGTACGCAATGCCATAGCGATATCATTGGTCACCTGATCGCCACCGATCGGTATCACCGCAGTGTGACGAATAGCACCTCCGGTGAATATCGCCATATCCGACGTGCCGCCACCGATATCAATCATGCAGACGCCGAGCTCTTTTTCATCCTCAGTAAGCACCGCGTAACTTGAAGCCAGCTGCTCCAGCACCATGGTGTCAACTTCCAGGCCACACTGCCGAATACACTTCTCGATGTTGTGTGCCGCGTTCAGTGCAGCCGTTACCAAGTGAACTCTGGCCTCCAGACGTACACCGGACATCCCGAGAGGATCGCGGATGCCTTCCTGATTATCGATGACATACTCCTGTGGCAGGATATGCAGAATACGCATCTTTTCCTTATCAAGCTCAGGTACCGCACGTGCCGCATCAATAACTCGTTCAACGTCCTGAGTAACCACCTCACGGTCGCGGATAGCAACCATGCCATGGGAGTTCTGACTCATGATATGACTGCCAGCAATACCAACTGTCACAGAGTGAACTTTACAGCCAGCCATCAGTTCTGCTTCTTCCACTGCACGCTGAATGGAGTGTACGGTCGACTCGATATTGACGACCACACCTCGCTTCATACCGCGTGAAGCATGAGAACCAACGCCAACAATCTCAATTTCACCGTCAGGACCTACTTCCCCGACAATGGCCACCACTTTAGACGTACCGATATCCAGTCCGACAATCATATTCGTATCTGCTACACCACTCATGCTTGCATCTCTGCTTGTCGTGATAAGGTCTGGTTCCTACCAAACTCTGGATTCTGATAAATGCGTTGACTGTGCATTACGGATTTATTCCTTTGCCATGGTGCCACAGGCTTATCTCAAGTTGACGCAGGCTGTTTCCAGCGTACGGCCACCCCGTTGGTGTGACGTACATCAATTTGTTCTATCTGACTGACTCGATCTTTCAGAGCTGCAGTATATATCGTACTGAACCGATATAGGCGTTCACGCAGGTCTTCCCGCCCCAGCAAAATACGCAGTGGCTGGTCAGCAACAATGACGTCCACAGTCCAAGCTCCGCGTTTTTCCAAAATAAGATCACTGATCTTCATTTGCAGCGGGCGCAGTTGCTGACTCAGAGTAGAGAAATACCGCATGGCCTCCTGCACCTGATCATCCGGTCCATACAAACGCGGCAAACCGGCCAGCTCATCCAGCTGTGCTTGTTGAGGAGTAAAAATACGCCCGACGGAATTAACCAGTTGTTTGTCACCCCAGCGCGCAACCGGCAGCTCCTCATCAATATTGACGACCAGTCGATCAGGCCATATCCGGTGAATATCTGCCCTTTCCACCCAGGGGTTCGCTTCAACCATTTTCTGGATGCTATTAAGGTCAAGATCGAAAAACGTTCCCTTAACCTCGTCCTGTAACGCGGCATGCAAAGCCTGACCATCAACATAGTGCATGTTGCCTTGCACACTGATCTCAGTCACAGGCCTATTCAGCCAGGGCCAGAGAGCCTGTCCGCCATAGATTGCACCAACCACCAGAGCGATCAGTGCCATTAGATTGAACAGCCAGCCAAACCACTTTTTCCAAGGCAACCGAACCTTAGGTTTTTGCACCCGAGGTGTCAGCCTTGTCGCCCCTCGTGGACGCTCGGAAGAGCGCACCTGAAATTCGAACCCCCGGGTACTCATCGTTAACCTCTCGCCTGCGGGCTACGATCAAAGGCCGATGCCAGAATCTCCAACACCAGCACCTCCATCGACATCCCCGCCTGTTTGGCCGCCATGGGAACTAAACTATGATCCGTCATACCTGGCACGGTATTAACTTCCAGCAACCAGTTTCTACCTTGCTCATCACGGATCAGATCCAACCGCCCCCAACCATGACACCCAATAACATCAAAGGCTTGCTGACAGATTTTCGTCAATTCTGTAAGTTCTGCAATATCTAAGCCAGTATCAAAGTTGTAACGAGTGTCATTTGCCAGGTATTTGGCATCATAGTCGTAGAATTCATGCGTCGTCTGGAGCCAGATAGGCGGTAGAACTTTGCCATTTACAATCGCAACAGTTAACTCCTTACCACTTACCCAAGGTTCTGCCATGACCATCGAGTCATGCTTCCCCGCGACCAGGCACGCATCACCCAACATTTTCTCGGAGTTAACCTTCATCAGACCAACACTGGAACCTTCATGTACAGGCTTGATTGCCAGGGGTAACCCCAGCTGGCTAATCAGCCCGGCAGGGTCTGTCCCTGTATTGATCAGACTGGATGGCTTAGTAGGCAGCCCCAAAGCATGCCAAACCAGCTTGGTACGCCATTTGTCCATAGCCAGAGCAGAAGCAGCCACGCCACTACCGGTGTAGGGCTTACCCAGCATTTGCAACGCAGCCTGCACCACGCCGTCCTCGCCACCGCGGCCATGCAGTATGATAAAGGCCGTATCAAACTCTAGTGATGCCAACTGTTGCAGCAGGTTACTATCAGCCCCCACGATGAAATCCACCGCAAAAGCATCAACTCCAGCGCTTTGTAAAGCAGCTAACACAGCCTTTCCACTTTTGAGCGAGACCTCCCTTTCGGCAGATTCCCCTCCCATCAGTACTGCAACCCTGCCAGCCTGCCTGATCAAGGCCTGCTGAGCGTTCATGGCTTGTTACCTGCTGCACGAGCTAATTGCTGGGCCAGGCCACTGATATCGCCTGCACCCTGGGTCAGCACCAAATCGCCGTTCTGAATCAGATTAGGCAAAATGGCCATGGCTTCTACTGCATTCTCAGCATATACCGGCTCCACCTGCCCACGCTGACGAATGCTGCGGCACAGGCTGCGACTATCGGCTCCCTGTATAGGCTCTTCACCAGCTGAATACACTTCCATAAGAATCAGCGTATCGACCTCTGACAGGACTTGAACAAAGTCCTCATAGAGATCGCGGGTACGAGTGTACCGGTGAGGCTGATAGACCATCACAAGACGGCGCCCCGGCCAACCATCACGGAATGCCTTAATGGTTGCAGCAACCTCGCGCGGATGATGACCGTAGTCGTCAACCAGCGTAGCCGTACCACCGTCTTTGCCGGGCAACTCTGCCAGTACCTGAAAACGCCGGCCAACACCCATGAATTGCTGCAAAGCGATGGCAATCTGCTCATCTGCTACCCCCTCATCACGGGCAATCGCAATAGTAGCCAGAGCATTGAGGACGTTATGCTGTCCAGGCAGGTTGAGGGTAATAGTCAGATCAGGCGATCCTTTGGTTACTACCGTAAAGCGAGTGCGCAGACCATCCTGTTCAACATCAACAGCTCGTACATCTGCATCTTCACTGAAACCGTAGGTGACAGTCGGCCGGCTAATCTGTGGCAATAATTCACGAATCACCGGGTCATCGACACAGACCACAGCCAATCCATAGAACGGCAAGTTATGCAGAAAATCGATAAAGGTCTGCTTCAGACGCCCAAAATCACCGCCATAGGTGTCCATATGGTCTGCATCAATGTTGGTCACCACCGCAATCATGGGTTGCAGGTGCAGGAAAGACGCATCACTTTCGTCTGCCTCTGCCACCAGATAACGACTGGCACCCAACTTTGCATTAGTGCCGGCACTGGTCAGGCGTCCGCCGATAACATAGGTCGGATCAAGTCCGCCCTGAGTCAGGACAGAAGCAACGAGACTGGTGGTTGTAGTCTTGCCATGTGTCCCCGCGATCGCAATACCATGACGATACCGCATGAGCTCAGCCAGCATTTCTGCACGACGCACCACCGGCACTCGCATCTCACGGGCTGCCAGTAGTTCAGGGTTATCAGCCTTTACCGCAGAAGAAATGACCACCACATCAACATCGTTGATGTTCTCTGCCTTATGACCGATGACGATACGAGCCCCCTGCTCCTCCAGTCGGCTGGTGGTGGCGGAGGGCTTGAGGTCTGAGCCAGAGATCAGATAACCCTGGTTCAGCAATACCTCTGCAATACCACACATGCCTACGCCCCCGATTCCCACGAAATGGATACGACGTATGCGGCGCATCTCTGGAATGCCGGTGACTCCGTTAACTTCAGCCAAGACTGATCTCCTTACATACCTCTGCAACGCGCTCTGCTGCTTCGGGCTTTGCCTGCGCATAAGCCGCTTCCGCCATGCGCTGCAAAGCAGACCGCTGTTGCAGGCGGTTCATATATAACTCTTTGAGACTTTCGACCGACAATGCAGTTTGCTGAATCAACACTGCCGCACCGGCCTTTTCCAAATGTCTGCCATTCGCCGTCTGATGATCATCGACCGCAAACGGAAACGGGATCAATACCGAAGCAACGCCGGCTGCACTCAGCTCGCTGACAGTCAGCGCTCCCGAGCGACAGATCACCAGATCAGCCCAGCCATAGGCATCCGCCATGTCATCGATGAAAGGCACTATACGGGCGACCATACCCTGCTCCTGATAGAAGCTCTGGGTTGCTTCCAGATGACGCTCCCCGGTCTGATGCCAGACTTCAGGGCGAACTTCTTCCGGTAATGCAGCTAACCAGCGGGGAATAACAGCGTTAATCGCTGCAGCACCGAGACTGCCGCCTACCACCAGCACGCGAATACGGCCAGCCCGAACACCATACCGTTGAGCCGGATCAGGCAGGCTACACACCGCTCTGCGAATAGGATTTCCCACCACTTCGGCAGCAGGTAACTTGGACAGAGCATCTGGAAAGGCCACCAATACACGTTTAGCCATACGTGCTAACAGCTTGTTGGTCATACCTGGAACGGCATTCTGCTCATGGATGACCAGGGGGCGGCCCAGTAATTTTGCCGCAAGGCCACCTGGGCCACTGGCAAAGCCACCCATACCCAGCACTACATTTGGCTTGAGACTACTGACGACCTTGAGTGCCTGGCCACAGGCGCGCGCCAACAAAAAGGGGGCCTTGAGCAGCTTCACCACACCCTTGCCACGCAAACCACTCACCTGAATGGCATGCAGCGGGATCTCAGCTTGTGGCACGATTTTGGCTTCAATACCTGCCATAGTTCCCAGCCAGTGAATCTGGTACCCCTGCTGGCGCAACCGCTCCGCGGTAGCCAGTGCGGGGAATACATGCCCACCGGTACCACCGGCCATGATCAGGGCAACCTTGGGTTTCTCACTAACCATGCGCCCCTCCCAGTTGAGCTCGTCGTAACGCTTCCTTACGTCCCTCATGATCAATGCGGAGCAGAATGGAAATCAGCATCAGACAGATAACCAGACTACTGCCACCATAGGAAATCAGTGGCAACGTCAAACCTTTGGTAGGCAGCACACCAATATTTACACCGATGTTAATGAAGGCTTGCCCCGCGATCAGCAGTGCGGTGCCATACGCCATGAAAGCAGAAAAATGCTGACCTAACTGTTCTACCCGCTGCCCGATGCGAAATGCACGATATACCAACCAGGCATAGAGACAGATAACAGCCAACGCCCCTACCAGGCCCAGCTCTTCCGCCAGCACGGCATAAACAAAGTCAGTATGGGCCTCTGGCAGGTAAAAAAGTTTCTGAACACTGTTCCCCAGCCCCAGGCCGAACCAGTCGCCACGACCAAAGGCTATCTGCGCTTGCGTAAGCTGATATCCGCTACCATACGGATCGGCCCATGGATCAAGATAGGTAAGCAGACGCTGACGTCGATAGTCTTCCATCCATGCACCAGCACCCACCGCAGCCAGACAGCTGATGATTACCAGCCAGAATTGCCACAGGCGCATCCCGCCCATAAACACCATACCCAGCGCAATCCCCAGAGTAACAACGACGGCCCCCAGGTCAGGCTCCATCAGCATCAGCATGATTGGCAAAGCGAGTATCAACATCGCCTTGAAGAAACCAGACCACTGCGTCCTCACCTCTTCCAGACGCCGGGCCATATAGCTGGCCAGATACATCATCAGAAACAACTTGGCGACTTCCGATGCCTGAACGTTTATTGGCCCCAGATGCAGCCAGCGCGAGCTACCGTTTACCACCCTGCCAATGCCCGGTACCAGAACCAGCACCAGCAAAGCAATTGCAATCAGCAACAGCCACCAGTGCTGACGCTGCCAGTACTCCATAGGCACTCGCCAGGTAAAACAGGCGACAACCACCGCTACAATGATGAACGCCACATGGCGTTTGACCTGATAGAACGGATCATGAAAGCGAACTTCTGCCACTTCCATCGAGGCCGAAGTCACCATAATGACCCCTATCAGCAGCAGCGTGACGGTAATGACCAGCAGCCAACCGTCAAACGGGCCGCTGATGCGACCATACACGGGCACTTCTACAGGTTGTCCCTGGCGCCACTTACTCATGTCAGCGCCTCCACAGCCTGAGTGAATACTTCACCCCTGTGCTCATAATTCTTAAACATATCCAAACTGGCACAGGCGGGGGAAAGCAGCACCACATCCCCCTCTTGAGCGAGCGCCTGCGCCAGGCTGACAGCCTGCGCCATCGACTCGGCACGACGCACTTCAAGCCCCGCTGCACATGCAGCAATCTGCTCGCCATCTCGCCCCAGTTGCACCAAAGCACGGGCAAACTTCGCCAGAGGCTGACGCAAATCCTCAAAGGACGCGCCTTTGCCATCCCCACCTGCAATCAGCACCACCTTTCCTGTTGATGCCTGTCCAAAGCCCTGCAACGCGGCCACTGTTGAACCCACATTGGTACCCTTGGAGTCGTTGTAGTAACTCACTCCATGCAACACCCTGACCCAGGCACAACGATGAGGCAACCCTGGGAACTGACGCAAAGTCTCAAGCATCGCGGCCATCGGTAAACCGACAGCATTCCCCAATGCCAGTGCAGCCAGTGCATTGGCTGTATTGTGCAGCCCCTGAATGCGCACTTCGTCGGCTGCCATCAATGGCTTCATGCGGTAGGCCAGCCAGGTACGTCCCTGCTCATCGTACTCCACCCCGAATGTATTGAGATCACTGCGCCCCAGAGTGAAGAAGTGCTGTTTCACCTGTTCAGCCACTAATGGGCTGGACAACGGATCGTCCTTGTTCACCACAACCTGTTTGCAACCGCGAAATATACGGTGCTTGGCTTGATGGTAGTCAGCCATTCCATCGTAGCGGTCCAGATGATCAGGGCTTACATTCAGAACCGTCGCCACTTCTGCTCGAAGTGAGTGGGTGGTTTCCAACTGGAAACTGGACAGCTCAAGGACATACAGGTCAACATCGACCAATGGCAAATCCAGCGCAGGTGTACCGATATTGCCCCCCACCGCTACCCGCCAGCCTGCCGTCCTGGCCATCTCTCCGACCAGCGTAGTGACAGTACTTTTAGCGTTGGACCCCGTAATCGCGACAATGGGTGCCTTCGCTTCACGACAGAACAGCTCGATATCACCGCAGACTTTTACGCCATTTGCAGCTGCCGCCGCGATGGCCGGTGTTTTTATTGACAAGCCGGGGCTTACGATCAACTCGCTCGCAAGACTGAGGGTGCGTTCCTGCAATGGTCCGCACTCAATAGCCACATCAGGGAACTCCCTGATCAATTGCTCCAGACCTGGCGGTTGCTCACGAGTATCCACCACAGCGACACGACGGTTACGTGCCTTGAGGAAGCGGACGCAGCTGAGGCCGGTTTTACCCAGCCCCACTACTATGGTCAGTTGATCTGAGGTGATAAATTCCACCAACACATCCTCAACGAATCTTCAATGTCGCAAGCCCGATCAGCACGAGCATGACGGTAACAATCCAGAAGCGCACAATAACGCGTGGTTCTGGCCAGCCCTTCAGCTCAAAGTGATGATGCAGCGGAGCCATCCGAAAAATACGGCGTCCGGTGAGCTTGAAAGAGGCGACCTGCAAAATCACGGAAACCGTCTCCATCACGAAGACGCCCCCCATGATGAACAGCACCAGCTCCTGACGCACGATGACAGCCATGGTGCCAAGTACAGCCCCCAATGCCAGAGCACCTACGTCCCCCATGAAGACCTGGGCGGGATAGGTGTTGAACCACAGGAAGCCGAGGCCTGCTCCAACTACAGCACCACAGATCACCAGCAGCTCACCGCTGCCCTGTACATAAGGGATCAGCAGATATTCAGCGAATTTGGCATTACCAGTGACATAAGCAAAGATGCCCATTGCCCCCGCCACCATGACCGTTGGCATGATCGCCAGACCATCCAGACCATCGGTAAGGTTGACCGCATTGGAGCTGCCCACAATCACCAGATAGGTAAACACCACGAAGCCCACCATTCCCAAAGGGATGGCCCAATGCTTGATCATCGGAATAATCAGGGTTGTTTCCGCTGCGGTGCTGGCCGTAGCGTACAGAAATGCAGCGGCGCCAATGCCGCCTACTGACTGCCAGAAGTACTTCCAGCGTGCAGGCAGGCCTTTGGAGTTTTTCTCGATCACCTTGCGGTAGTCATCGACCCAGCCTACCGCCCCGAAGACGAACATTACGGCCAGAACAACCCAGATATAGCGATTGTTGAGATCAGCCCACAATAACGTGCTGATAGCGATAGAAATCAGTATCAACGCTCCACCCATGGTAGGCGTACCAGCTTTACTCAGGTGACTCTGAGGGCCGTCATTACGCACAGCCTGACCAATCTGGTACTGGCGCAAGGTACGAATCATCAGCGGGCCAATAGCCAGTGACAGCCCCAGCGCGGTCAGCACGCCCAGGATGCCGCGCAGGGTCAGGTACTGGAATACAGCAAAGCCGGTGTGGTACTCACTGAGCCAAGTCGCAAGCCAGAGCAGCATTTCAGTTGGTCTCCCCGCGCAGAGCCTGAATCACGACTTCCATCTGTGCACTCCGTGATCCCTTACACAGTACTACCATGCTTGCATCTACCTTATTTCTGAGCTGATCTATCAGCGTTTGCTTATCTGTAAACGAGAATGCCTGACCTTTCCCCTCACAGGAGTCGAAGCCTTCCTTGAGTGCTGCCGCAAATGGCCCACAACAGAACATCATAGGCACACTACATTCGGCGGCATAACGCCCCACACTGAAGTGAGCATCAGCCGCACTGTCCCCAAGCTCAGCCATACTGCCCAACGTCAGTACCTGTGGCCCGGGCAGCGACATCAACATATCAATCGCTGCTTTCATCGAGGCAGGGTTGGCATTGTAGGTGTCGTCAAGCAGGCGCATACCATCAGCGGTAATAATCGGGAAGCAGCGCCCTGGCGTTGCCCTTACTTGCTCTAATCCAGTGGCGATATCTTCAACGGTGACGCCCTGAACAAACGCGGCTGCGGCGGCTGCGAGGGCGTTACGAATATTGTGCTGACCCGGCAACGCCAGCCGCACCGGTGAGAAGGTTCCATCCGGTAAATGCAACTCAAAACCCCAGGTACCCACAGGTGAGATCTGAGCTTTGTATGCACGCACATCGGCCCATTCGGCATCAACACCAAAGACCAGAACATCAAGCGACTGTTCAGCGGCTCGTTGCTGCCAGATGGAGAAGTGGGGGTCGTCACCGTTAAGAACAGCGGTCCCTCCCGGCAACAAACCATCAATAATTTCACCCTTTGCCTGCACCACGCCTGCCAGCGATCCAAACCCCTCGAGATGAGCACCCGCAGCATTATTGAGAATGGACACATGCGGACAGGTCATGGCCACTGTACGGGCAATTTCACCAATCGCACTGGCGCCCAGCTCAATCACGCCATACTGGTGCTGGTCAGATAGCTGCAGTAATGTCTGCGGCGCACCAATTTCATTGTTCAGGTTACCTTTGGTAGCCAGTACGCTACCTTGCGTGGCCATGATGGCGGCCAGCATTTCTTTCACCGTCGTTTTGCCGCTACTACCGGTCACCGCCGCAACTTTGCCTGAAAAACGCTGACGGTTGGCATAACCAAGTTTCCCCAGTGCTGTCAGGGTATTGTCGACTACAAATACCGGTAGACTCGTACTGACCTGGCGAGACGCAACAACTGCAGCAGCCCCCTGCCGCTCTACCTCTGCGATGAAATCATGGCCATCAAAACGCTCACCGACCAGCGCCACGAAAACACTGCCCTCTGGCACATTACGTGAGTCAGTAGTCACCGATGCAGCCTGTACATGTTGCCACGCTGTACCAACTGGATGTTCTGCCTCAGGCAACGCTGCGGCGATATCACTCAAAACCCAGGTACCGATCACAACACCACTCCCAATAGCTCTGCCGCCAAAGCACGATCTGAAAACGCATGTTTGACGCCAGCAATGTCTTGATATTCTTCATGGCCTTTACCTGCGATCAGTACCATGTCGTCAGGAGACGCATGCTCCACCGCATAGCGAATGGCAGCCTCTCGATCAGTAATGATGCTCACGTGATCCAATGTCATGAAGCCTGTCTGAGTATCGGCAATGATCTGCTGTGATGACTCGGTGCGCGGGTTGTCCTGCGTCAGGATGATAAAGTCTGCTTGGGACTCCACAGCCGCAGCCATCAGTGGCCGCTTGCCTCGGTCACGGTCGCCGCCACAGCCAAATACGCACCACAGCCGCCCCTGCACATGCTCCCGCAGTGCGCTGAGCGCTTTGACCAGAGCATCGGGCGTATGAGCATAATCAACGACCAGTAGTGGTTTTCCCTGCTGTCTGAATGACTCCATCCGTCCGGGTACACGCTGCACCTGAGCCAACGCAGCACTGATTTGTTCAACGCTATAGCCTTGTGCGTAAAGCACAGCAGCTACTGCCAGCAGATTACTGACATTGAAACGCCCCAACAGTGGGGTCGAGAAGGATACACGCCCTCGCGGCGTCATAAATTCCAGACGCATACCATCTGGTTCGGGATGCCATAGCCCAAGATAGATGGTTGCATCCTGCTCAGTGGCATAGGTCACCAGATTTACTGTGGGCGCTAGTACCTCGATAAAGCTGGCAGCCCAGGGATCATCCAGATTAATGACAGCGTGCTGTAGCTCCGCACACTGGAACAAACGCTGTTTGGCAACGGCATAAGAAGCCATATCGCCGTGATAATCGAGATGGTCACGGCTCAGGTTAGTGAAAACTGCGGTCTGAAACGTCACACCGTCCACTCGCCCCTGAGTCAGCGCATGGGATGAGACCTCCATTGCCACCGCTTTCGCGCCCTGCTGCACCTGCATCTGTGCCATGACACCATGCACGCGATCAATATCGGGCGTTGTGTGAGTGGCGGTCTGCAAATGGCCAGGCATGCCATAACCCAGGGTACCCAGTACAGCGCAGGGCTTACCTAAAAATGCCAAAGCAGAAGCAATAAACTGACTGACGGATGTTTTCCCGTTGGTGCCCGTGACCCCAATAACATCCATCTGACGGCTTGGAGAGGCGAAATAGCAGTTCATCAACTCGCCTAGTCGCGACTTGAGCTCAGCCAGTTTGACGACGGGACAACCCGCCCTCTCTTCAACAAACAGGCTGGCATCAACCAGCACCATGGCAGCGCCGCGTTCAACAGCATCCAGATAAAACTGCTGCGCCTTGTCAGAATCCAGAACTGTAATAACGTACCAATAACCTGACTCTACGCGGCGACTATCCAGTGTAATAGGCGCCAACGGCTGCTGAGCCAACTCGACGGGGATCGACTCCGCTGTTAACCACTCACCGAGGGTTACAGGCTGAGAAGTACTCATGATTTTTTCCCTTGGAGCTTGATAAGACCTTCAAGATCATCCGGCGGAATATTTAGGAGACGCATAGCACCAGCAATAAACCGACCGAACACGGGTGCCGCCACAGCCCCCCCGAAGTACTCTCCACTGGAAGGGTCATCAATGATGATGGCTGCGACCAGACGGGGATCAGATGCCGGTGCAATACCAGTAAATACTGAAAAATAGTTGTTAGCCTCGTAGCCATTCGGACCAACCTTGTGCACGGTCCCGGTCTTGCCAGCAAGATGATACCCGGGTACCTGAGCACGGGTTGCCGTACCACCACTCTCGGTTACTGTTTCCAGCATCTTCAACACATCATGAGCAACTTCAGGGGTAACTACCTGAGTCGGCTCCACCGGATTGGCGCGCTTCACCATGGAAACAGGAAAAAGTTTGCCGCCATTAGCAAAAGGGACATAGGCCCGCGCAAGCTGCAGTGGTGTAACTGTCAGGCCATAGCCGTACGACATGGTGGCCAGCTGCAGCACCTGAGTCGGTTTGTAGAAAGGCAGCTCCCCTGGCTGCTCGCCAGGAAAACCGGTCTGAGGATTTTGTCCAAGACCAAAACTATGGAATGTCTGCCACAACGCCCCTTCCGGCAGCATCATGGAAATTTTCGACGCCCCTACGTTACTGGACTTGGTAATGATGCCGGTGATATCAAGCACACCGTAGTTACGGTGGTCGGAGATCGTTTTATAGGTAATCCGCAAACGCCCCGGGGTGGTATCAATCTTGGTATCAGGCGTAATAACATGATTCATCAACGCGGAAGAAACAGTCAGCGCCTTCATGGTTGAGCCGGGCTCGTACATATCCGTAATTGCCCGGTTGCGTAAACTGGATGACGAGACGTCGACCCTGTTATTGGGGTTATAGGCAGGCTGATTAACCATAGCCAAAACCTCGCCCGTCTTGGCATCTAGCACGACCATGGTCCCGGCTTTGGCGCCGTTCTCTGCAACCACCCCTTTCAGGGCCTGATACGCCAGATATTGCAGACGCAAATCAATGGACAACACCAAATCCTTGCCTGGACGCGCCTGTTTAACCAGTTTCAGATCCTTGATATTGCGACCCAGGCGATCGCGCAACACGTCTTTTAGCCCCGGCACACCTTCAAGCCAGGAATCATAGGCAAGCTCTAGTCCTTCCTGCCCTTTGCCATCAACATCAGTAAAGCCAACAACATGGCTGGTCACTTCGGCGGCGGGATAGAACCTGCGATACTCCTTGCGGCTATATACGCCAGGAATGCCTAATGCCACCACCTTAGCTGCATCATTCGGCGTCATCTGGCGACGCAGATACATAAACTCTTTGGTTGCATTAAGCTTGATACGCTGAGCGAGCACATCAGCGGGTGTCTCCAGAGCCGTCGCCAGGTCAGCCCAACGATCGGGATACTCGCTCAGTATTTGCGGTTCCGCCCATAGGGTTTCGACTGGCGCACTGATAGCCAGTGGCTCGCCATTACGATCCACAATCATGCCACGATGCGCAGGAATGACCTCTTTTCGCAGCGCACGTGCATCTCCCTGAGTATTCAGGAAGTTCTGATGTACCACCTGCAGGTTAATGAGCTGCCCCAACAGAATAAGTGCGAGCGCCCCCAGCATGCCAAGTACTATGCGTACTCGCCAGGGGAATGGCAGGCCCGTATTGGTGTTTCTCATGGCTGAACCATAATGATTGATTTGGGAGGAGGCGAAAACATGTGCAATCTGTCACGAGCGAGCGTTTCTACCCGGCTGTGAGCTGACCAGGTACTTTCCTCCAGCAAAAGCTGACCCCACTCGACCTCCAGACGATCACGCTGTCGTTCTAACTGCTGCAGCTCATTGAATTGCTTACGATTCCAATGAGAGCTCAAGATCACTGCCACAGCACTGGCAACAACCATCGTCATCAATACCGCAATCAGGATGACGCGCCAGGAAGAAGCCTGAATATTGAGTACAGGATGCATGACCAGCCGCTTTTGAGGCACAACATTCTGCACTCGTGCAGGCTGCTTGTTCACTACCGCCTGTCCCATACTAGATCCTCTCAGCTACGCGCATGATTGCACTGCGAGACCGAACATTGTCGGTTACTTCATCAGCTTCAGCCTTTTGCGCCTTACCCAAGGTACGCATGCGGATATTGAGCATATCCTGAGTAACTGGCAGACCTCTTGGCAGCTGCTCTCCTTTGGATTCCTTGCGGATAAAGCGTTTAACTATGCGGTCTTCCAACGAGTGAAAACTGATGACAACCAAGCGACCAGAAGACGTCAACACATCGGCAGATGCGTCAAGGCAGGTTTGAATGTCGTCCAGTTCTTTGTTGATAAAGATACGAATGGCCTGAAACGCCCTAGTTGCAGGGTGTTTACCTTTCTCCCAGGCAGGGTTGGCATCGGTAATGATTTTTGACAGCGTATGGGTACGCAGAATAGGCGCTACTTGCCGGGCGGCTACTAGAGCCTTTGCCATTCGCCGGGAATGGCGCTCTTCACCGTAAACAAAGAGCACATCAGCAATATCTTTCTCTGCTGCCGAGTTGACCCAGTCTGCTGCGCTGAGCCCCTGCGAAGGATCCATACGCATGTCCAGTGGCCCGTCCTGCATGAAGCTGAAGCCACGCTCAGGATTATCCAGCTGGGGAGATGAGACACCGAGATCAAGCAGGACACCGCTTATCTGCCCATGCAGAGAGCGCTGGGAGACTATCTCGGCGAGATCAGCAAAGGATGCATGAACAATTTCAAAACGAGGATCATCAGCAAAACGTTGCTTAGCAACTGCAATGGCATCAGGATCCTTGTCAATAGCTATTAGCCTACCGTTAGCAGACAGCCGCTGAAGAATGCGTGAAGAGTGGCCGCCACGGCCGAAGGTGCCGTCAATGTAGACGCCATCACTATTGGTCACCAGCTGATCGACAGCCTCGTCCAAGAGTACT
The DNA here is from genome assembly GCF_029846635.1 of Pokkaliibacter sp. MBI-7. Lineage (NCBI taxonomy): Bacteria > Pseudomonadati > Pseudomonadota > Gammaproteobacteria > Oceanospirillales > Balneatrichaceae > Pokkaliibacter > Pokkaliibacter sp. MBI-7. The sequence continues at coordinate 811,746 of NZ_JARVTG010000001.1, forward strand.
GTTACGTGCTGATAGGTATCTGTCATTTGTCGCCTACAGTGCTAATTCACTTAATTCAGCTGGCAAGCCAGCCATGTCATGAGTCGGTGCGAGATACTCCTCTCGCCGCTGCATCCACATTGCTTCATCCCACAGCTCAAATCGCTGTCCCTGACCTATCAGCGCCACTTGCTTGTCCAGCCTGGCATAAGCTCGCAGCACCATTGGCAGCAATACACGACCCTGCTTATCCATTTGCACATCTGTAGCATGACCAATCAACAAGCGCTGGATACGCCTAGTCGCCGGGTTATAGCTAGGCAGTGCTTCCAGACGCGCCTGGATCCCCTCCCATACTGGCAAGGGATAGAGCAGCAAACATGGATCTTCAGTATCAATCGTGAGTACTAGGTTGCCGTCACAGGCTTCTGTCAATAACTCCCGGTAACGAGCAGGAAGCGCCATTCGCCCCTTATCGTCGAGAGAAATTGATGTTAGTCCGCGAAAACTACCCATCGACCTTCACTCACTGACAACCTCCCCACTTAAACACCACTTTCCCCCACTTTTCACCACCCACACTATAGAAATGCACCATAGCATTTGCAAGGCAAAAGCCGCCCTGCCACGCCTAGATGAGTGGAATTCAAGAAAGCCTAGAAAGGAGTTTGATACATACAAGAAAGGAAGGGCTGAGCCCGCCTGTAAGCCGGGTTCTGTCGAGGACAATCATTCATCTAGGGTCAGCGTCACCACTGACCTCAAGCGACCTACCCGAACCCAGCGTGGGCCACGCCTAATGGGTTCCTATTTGGTCTTGCTCCGAGTGGGGTTTACCATCGCCGTGGAGTGTTGCCACCCACGCGGTGCGCTCTTACCGCACCATTTCAACCTTACCGGTCCTTGCGGACTTAGGCGGTGTACTTTCTGTTGCACTTTCCGTAGGCTCGCGCCCCCCAGACGTTATCTGGCACTCTGCCCTGTGGAGCCCGGACTTTCCTCCCCCCCTTGCAGGGCGACGATTGTCCAGCGGACTCAGCGGCGGCAAAGGATACCATGCAATTTCAAAGGTACAAGGGGCAACTGCAGATATTCTCCAACAACTACCCCGTTACCAGCCCCGTCTATTAGTCATTCTGACGCGCCAGAGCCCACTGATACAATTTCTTGCGCGGCTGATTGAGTATTTTTGCCCCCGTTGAGGCAGCCTGACTGATTGACAGCGACTCCAGCAGTATTTGCATGACACGCCCCCCCTCTGCATCCAGATCGTCATCGTCAGCAACAGGTACAGAGTGCCCCTGAACCATAAGCACCATCTCTCCCTTTTGCTGATTGTGATCTGCTTCAACCTCGGCCAGCACTTCTGCAATCGAACCAGACAAAAAAGTCTCGAAGGTTTTGGTCAACTCCCTCGCCATCACCATGGCACGCCCCTCACCGAACACCTCCACCATTGCCTGAAGCGTGGCAAGAATGCGATGTGGACTTTCGTAAAACACCAGAGTCCTGGCTTCATCTCTGACCTTTTCCAGCGCAGCCTGCCTGGCTTGCGCCCTTGCAGGCAAAAAACCCTCAAATACAAACTTGTCAGTTGGCAGGCCTGCTGCACACAGCGCTGTAACCATGGCACACGGCCCCGGTATCGGCACTACCTTGAATCCAGCCCGGCGCACCTCCTTCACCAGGTGATAACCAGGATCGGAGATTAGCGGTGTCCCCGCATCAGAAACCAGAGCAACACTTTCCCCTCCCATCAATCGCTGTACAATAGCGTCTGCTTGCTTGCGCTCATTGTGATCATGTACAGCCCACACAGGGGTTCTAATATTGAAATGAGACAGTAAACGCTGACTATGGCGAGTATCTTCTGCCGCAATCAGCCCAACGCTGGACAATGTAGCAACAGCACGAGGACTCAAGTCCTCAAGATTTCCAATTGGAGTGGCGACAATATATAAGGCCTGTTCTGACATGCCGAATCCAGATATTCCGATGAAAAACCAAGGCGACAGGGATTGATTGTGAGCTCATGCAATTTACGCAGCTTGGCACTATGCCTAGCAACATCTGCAAGCATCCTGCTGGCTGGATGCGTGTCCAACTCAGGGACTCAGCCACAGAAAGCAACTCAACGAGCCAGCTCACAACAGTCAATTGGCTCCATAGTAGCACGCAGTCAGGCAAAATCCGGCGAAGATCGTAACGAGTTTCTATTGCTGAACGCTGAGCAGCTGTTAGATCAGGCACGCCCCGGCGATGCCAGCACCCTGACAGACATGGTTGATGAGCGATCACTGGATGCTGACCTGAAACTCGAATATGCATTTCTTCGAGCCAAGCTGGAGCTCAGCCGGCAGGATGGCAACCAGGCGCTCTTTTGGTTACACGATCCCGTATTCCAGCAGTCGCAGCTAAGCTCCGTCGATGAACAGTTGCTGCACCAGCTACGCGCCCAGGCTTTCGAGCTGAATCTTGACTACATTCACGCTGCCAAAGAGCGTATTCAGCTATCCAGCCTGCTGGATGGTAACCAGAAGCAGACCCAACACGACCTGATCTGGCAAGACCTGCAACGCAGCAACACCAGCCAGCTTAATCAGGCGAAAGGCGATGCGCTCGACAGCCTCACTCAAGGCTGGCTTGAGCTGGCACTGATAATGCGCAACCAGTCTGACCTGGCACAACAGACCAGCAACCTCATGGACTGGAAACGCGCATGGCCCAGCCACCCCGCCAGCTACCTGCTGCCGGGAGAGCTTGCCGCACTGACTGATACCAACACCGAACTGCCTCCCAAAGTGGCTTTAGTACTGCCGATGAGCGGCCAGCTGGCCAACGTAAGCCAAGCCATCCAACAAGGCTTTATGACTTCCTACTATCAGCGCCAGCAAAGTGGCCTGAACACGCCCGAAGTAGTGGTCAAGGACAGCGAAAGCTACCCGAACCTGCTGTCTCTATATCAGGATCTGAAAAATCAGGGCGTGGAGTTTGTCATCGGCCCGCTGCGCAAAGAACAGTTACAGCAGCTGGCTAACAGCAACCATCTCGACATCGACACCTTGGGCCTGAACGTACTGGACAACACCAGCTATCTGCCCGACAACCTCTTTGAATATGGCCTGACAATTGAAGACGAAGCTCGCCAGGCTGCCAATCAGGCCTGGCAAGATGGCAAGCGCAGCGCCATGCTTCTTACCGAACCCAGTGAATGGGCTCAACGTGCCGCCAGCGCATTTCGTCAGGAATGGCAATCACTGGGAGGCAGCATACAAGACGAATTTTCGCTGGATGGTCGCGACTCTTATGTCGATGTCTCTGCCCAATGGCTACGTCTGAACATGACCGCATCGCAGGCCAAAGCCAGCAATGGCAGTGCACGTCATCGCCAGGATATCGACATGATTTTTCTGGTTAGCAAACCCCAGACCGCACGACAGGTCGTTCCTGCGCTGTCGTTCAACTTTGCCTCTGACATCCCCATTTACGCAACATCGCAAATTTACACTGGCAAACCCGACCCTCAGCATGATCAGGACTTGAATGGTGTCTATTTCACCATCATGCCCATGCTTTTGAAGGGAGTTAGCGGCAACTCAGCCCAGGTACAGGACTTCTGGCAGCAATCAGCTGGCAACGTTCTAGGGTTCTATGCCATGGGCATGGATGCTTTTGAGCTCATGCTAAGGATGCCGCTGATGAAGGAACATCAAAACAGCCGCTTCTACGGCCAGACGGGTATTTTGGAGATGGAAGACGGCGTCATTCATCGACAACTCAGCATTGCGCGCATGCGTGACGGAGCACCTTACCCCATCCTCACCAACCAACCACAGGACTGAGGGTGTGCGAGCATTTTGGCGCGGAAGAAGCGCTGAACAGGCAGCCTGTGATTACCTGAAGCAAGCCGGGCTGACGGTGGTGGACAGGAATATCAGACTGGCCAATGGCGAAATAGATATTATCGTGCAGGAACAAAACATCCTGATATTTGTCGAAGTTCGCTATCGCAGTGCCAATTCTCTGGTATCCGCTGCACAATCGGTGGATACCAACAAGCAAAGCAGGATAATCAACACAGCCCATGCTTACCTGCAGCGCAATCCGCGATGGCAAAATCAGCTCTGTCGCTTTGATGTCATCGCTGTTGAAAACAGTGCTGATGGCTACCTATTTAACTGGCTGAAAAATGCCTTCACGACCTGAATCTGACATGACCCAACCACTCATGGAGCTGCAAGATCGCATCATTGCGCAATTTCACACCAGCATCGACGTCAAAGTCCATGCGGTTGAAACCCTTACACCTGTAATAGCCCACGCCAGCGAGATGATGCTGCATTGTTTGCTGAATGAGGGAAAAATTCTGTGTTGTGGCAATGGCCGTTCTGCAATTGATGCCCAGCTCTTCGCCACACAACTGTTGAATCGCTTCGATCGTGATCGCCCCGGCCTGCCTGCCATGGCCTTGAGTTCAGATGCTGCCACACTGACCGCGATCGCCAGCGAATACAGCTACAACGATGTCTTCTCCAAGCAAACTCGCGCTCTGGGTCAACCAGGAGACATCTTGCTGGTTTTGTCGTCATCAGGTCGTTCTGCCAACATTGTCCAGGCAATTCAGGCAGCGCATGACCGCGACATGATGGTTATTGCACTGACAGGCCACGATGGTGGCGATATAGCAGCATTACTCAGACCAGAAGAGGTTGAATTACGAGTTCCTTCGGATCAGCCTGTGCGCATTCAGGAAGTCCACACCCTGATCGTGCATTGCTTATGCGACCTTATTGACCACCAGCTCTTTGGAGGAGAAGGATGAAGCACCCTTTGCTTGCAACCTTGGCACTTAGCACCATCGCCCTGCATGGCTGCTCAACTATGATATCCAATGGCCGCGAAGAACCTATCAAAGAGGATTACGGTTCACGCACCATGGGTGGCTATATTGACGATCAGGTGATCGAAACAAAAGCCAATGTCAATATCAGCAAAGGCTCAGCAGAGGTACAGCACGGGCGCATCTCCATTACCAGTATCGATGGTATCGTACTGCTGGTTGGACAGGTGCCCACCCAGACAGCCAAGGAAGAAGCAGGCAGAATAGTTCAGCAAGTTCGAGACGTGAAACAAGTCCAGAACATGTTATCTGTAGCACCGCCAGCCACTCTGGTTATGCAGAGCCAAGACACCTTCATTACCACACAGGTAATAAGCAAACTCTTTTCCAACAAAAATGTTCCAAGCTCGCAGATCAAGGTCATCACCGAAGCGGGGATCGTTTATTTAATGGGACGAGTTACCCCACAACAAGCCAACCTTGCAGTCGACTTAATCAGGCAAGTTGGCGGGGTTCAACAGATCGTTAAAGTTTTCGAATATATTTAAACACCAAAAACAAAAGGCATGTTCGAGAACATGCCTTTTGCAATCAAAGAAACAGCGCAGTAGCTGCAATTACTTCACTACTTAACAACCTTCAAGGTTGGGCGCTTTTTCTTGCTATCCGCATCCTCTACTAGCTCATCCCCCTTGCTAGAAGCGCCATCAACAACCTCCAGTGAAGAAGCAGTTGCCTCCTCCAGCAAACGCTGCTCCAACATATCTGCTCCGGGCTCCATACCAAACCCCATACCCTGCCCATTTTCTCTGGCATACACCGCCAAAACAGAGGCAATAGGGGCAATTACCTGCATTGGCACTCCCCCGAATCGCGCATTAAATGTCAGTTCAGCATTCCCCATCTGCAGATACTGCACTGCTGATGGAGAAATATTGAGGATAATCTGCCCATCTTGAACGTGCTGAACTGGCACCTGAACCCCTGGACACTCAGCATCAACAACGACGTATGGAGTCCAACCGTTCTCAAGTATCCAGTCATACAAGGCACGAGCCAGAAATGCGCGGCTAGGTATCATAAGTAACTCTTTTCACAAACAGATAAAAAGGCATTCAGCCCAACGCAGCATGTCACCAGTATCAGGCATCAAGCACGAATTTCTTTTTCCGCCTCAGACAAGCTGGCGCGGAAAGATTCACGCTCAAACAACCGCCCCATGTATTTCAGGAGGTGTTTGGCAGGCTTTTCAGGCAGCTCGATACCCAACGCAGGAAGTCTCCATAGAATGGGCGCCGTACAGCAATCGACCAGAGTGAACTCATCACTCATGAAGTAAGGACGTTCAGAGAAAATCGGTGCTATAGAGACCAGGCTATCAGTGAGAATCTGACGTGACTGCTCAGCTTCATCGCTATTCTTGTTTGCCAGAATCAGATCAACATGCTTGCACCAGTCGCGCTGGATACGATGCATCAACTGACGGCTTTCAGCACGCGCTACCGGGTAAACAGGCAACAGCGGAGGATGCGGAAAACGCTCATCAAGATACTCCATCATGATGTTAGGCTCGAACAGCACCAACTCACGATCAAGCAACGTCGGCAATGAGCTATAAGGGTTAAGAGTGGTCACATCCTCAGGCAAATGCTCAGGATCGGTATCCAGCACATCAACAGTCACTCCTTTTTCGGCCAGTACGATACGTACGCGATGACTGTAATGATCTTCACCGTTGGAGAAGAACGTCATTGAAGAACGCTTCGCCACAACACCCATGTTGGTAACCTCTTCTGAATAAAGATTTTTGCACAAACGCCAACGCGGCCCTTAAAGGCCGCGCGTAAGCTCGCTTAACAACGCACTAGTGCACGTCTCGCCAGTACTCACGTTTCAGCGCGTAGGCGAACACAAATAGAATGGCCAAGAATATTAGCACATAGGTGCCAATTCGCATGCTGTCCAATTTTGATGGTTCACCCATATAGGCGAGGAAGTTTACCAGATCATAGACCGCTTGATCATATTCCTTTTCTGTCAACTTACCCGTTCCCGGCTTGATACCAATAACGTCACATTGCGTTTCAAGAAAAGCCTTACCCGTAAGAGGATCTACCTTGGTACGCCCATCCTCGTCGACAACAGGTACAGGCTTACAGGTTTTTTCGGGAACACCCTGTAATTCAATTAACGCATGAGGCATCCCGACATTGGGAAAGACGGTGTTATTGACTCCAAAAGGACGAGAGCTATCGGCATAAAAACTGCGCAGATAGGTATAAATCCAATCCGCTCCACGCAACCTCGCCTCTAACGTCAAATCTGGTGGAGGACTACCAAACCAAGTCTTTGCATCAACAGTACGCATAGCCACCGTCATCTGCTCACCAATCTTGCGCCCAGGCAAAACGAGGTATTTTGCAGCCATCTCTGCGGGCACACCGAGATCATCAGCCGTGCGCTCATAACGCTGATAGTTTGCCGAGTGACAACCCAGGCAATAATTTTTAAACAGTGCCCATCCACGCTGCATAGAAGCCGTATCATGCAGATCGGTCTCATGTTTATCCAAATGCACGCTATGCCCTTCAGCCGCCCATCCCACAACTGGCATTAACGCTGCAAAAACTATGGCCAGTATTTTATTCATCATCCAGTCACTCGCTCAGGCACAGGCTTGGTTGACTCCATGCGGGTATAGAAAGGCATCAGCAGGAAGTAAGCGAAGTACAAAACTGTTGCCAGCTGCGCCGCGACCGTTCGAGGACCAGTGGAAGGCGTCGCTCCCAGACACCCCAACAAGACAAAAGACAACACAAAAATAACGAGCGCTACTTTGCTCATCCAGCCTTTGTAGCGGATGGACTTGACTGGTGAGCGATCAAGCCAGGGCAGCACAAACAGGATGGCAATGGCCGCCCCCATGACAACCACTCCCCAGAACTTGGCATCCACACCAAACAGCGGATAGGTGACAGCTCGCAACATGGCATAGAAGGGAGTGAAGTACCAAACCGGCGCAATATGCTCTGGCGTTTTCAATCCATTGGCAGGTTCGAAGTTCGGCTTCTCCAGGAAGTACCCTCCCATCTCGGGGAAGAAAAACACCACTGTGCAGAAGACAAACAGGAATACCACAACACCCACAATATCTTTGACGGTGTAATAAGGGTGAAAAGGAATACCATCCAGCGGGATACCATGCTCATCCTTGAAAGCCTTGATTTCGATCCCGTCCGGGTTATTCGAGCCCACCTCATGAAGAGCAAGAATGTGCAGGACGACCAGCGCCAACAAGACAATGGGCAGAGCTATTACATGCAATGCGAAAAAGCGATTTAGTGTGATACCTGATATCAGATAGTCACCACGAATCCACTGAGCAAGATCCTCTCCTACTACTGGAATCGCACCGAAAAGAGAGACAATAACCTGCGCGCCCCAGTAGGACATTTGCCCCCAGGGCAGCAAATACCCCATGAAGGCTTCCGCCATAAGCGCCAGATAGATGGCCATACCGAATATCCACACCAGCTCTCGTGGTTTGCGGTACGAGCCATACATCATGCCGCGGAACATATGCAGATAGACCACAATAAAGAATGCTGAAGCGCCGGTAGAGTGCAGGTAGCGGATGATCCACCCCATATCGACATCGCGCATGATGTATTCGACAGAGGCAAAAGCCCCCTCCGCACTGGGGTTATAGCTCATGGTCAACCATATTCCGGTGAGAATCTGGTTGACCAGAACCAACAACGCCAGTGAACCGAAGAAGTACCAGAAGTTGAAGTTTTTTGGCGCATAGTATTTCGATAAATGATCTTCCCACATTTGAGTTGCGGGAAAACGCTCATCGATCCAACCCAATAAGCCACCTGTAGCCTTGCTGCGGTTTGGATTACCCATCAGGTTTTCTCCTTATCCACACCAATCACAATGGTGTTGTCATCTGTGTAGTTATGAGGGGGCACCAACAAATTCAGTGGTGCAGGCATACCCTTATAAACCCGTCCAGACAAATCATAGCGAGAGCCATGACATGGGCAGAAATACCCACCTAACCACTCTGGCCCCAGATCTGCCGGTGCAACCTCAGGTCGGTAAGTTGGTGAGCACCCGAGATGAGTACAAATGCCCACCATCACCATAATCTCGGGCTTGATTGAACGGTATGCCTGGTGGGGAATGTAGTCCGGCTGCTGTGGCTTTTCTGACATCGGATCCGCCAGCTGACTATCCAGCTTCGACAGACTGTCCAGCATCTCCTTACTGCGCCGGACAATCCATACAGGCTTGCCACGCCACTCTGCGATCATTTGCTGCCCCATTTCCAGCTTGGAAATGTCCGCCTTCACTGGTGCCCCTGCTGCTTTTGCCTTGGCACTTGGGCTCCATGATGCAACAAAAGGCACCGCTGCTCCGACAGCGCCTACAGCCCCGACTACCGAGGTCGTCGCCACCAGGAAACGCCGACGCCCTTTATTCACGCCGTCATTGCTCATTACAGGTGTTCTCCCATATTTGCACGAGCAAACCTGCCTCCCATCCAAGCAGATATCCAATACGCCAGTGCACGGCTCTAATTCACGGAATTGCCGCCGACGGTAATGAAGTTCACGTATCGGCTACAGGCCATCAACCTTATAGCCAGTACTGCTAATATTTTCCAACTTACAAAATCAACACATCGGGAAAAGGGAAATGCAGCTTACGACTGTGCACAATCCCTTTTTCCAGCCATTTTTGTGGACAGTAACCACAACAAGCCCCCTAAGTATGGCAAAAGGTTTCCGTGCTCGCCCTGCTCAGGATCAAAAAAAGCAGTGCATTCAATATCAAAGCCAAACCATTTCAAACGACGCAGCACTTAGCGAAGCCCTTGCAGCACCCCAAAAAGAAAAACCCCAGGCAGCTTTCGCCACCTGGGGTTTTTCTGTACCAAAAGCGAATTAACGCTTGGAGTACTGAGGACGCTTACGCGCTTTACGCAGACCCACTTTCTTACGCTCAACTTCACGAGCGTCACGGGTAACGTAACCTGCTTTACGCAGAGGTGAGCGCAGATCTTCGCTGTACTGGATCAGAGCACGGGTGATACCGTGACGGATCGCACCAGCCTGACCAGAGTTACCACCACCAGCAACGGTGATGATCACGTCGAATTTCTCAGTAGCTTCAGCCAATTCCAGAGGCTGACGGACTACCATGCGAGCGGTTTCGCGGCCGAAATACTCTTCCAGGCTGCGTTTGTTGATAACGATCTTGCCAGAGCCTGCCTTCAGGTAAACACGGGCAGTAGAGGTCTTGCGGCGACCGGTACCGTAGTATTGAGTCACTGACATGTCTACTTCCCCTTAGATATTCAGTTCTTTAGGCTGCTGGGCAGTGTGCGGATGCTCAGCACCAGCATACACTTTCAGCTTGGAGTGCATAGCGCGACCCAAAGGACCTTTGGGCAGCATGCCACGCACAGCCAGCTCGATAACACGCTCAGGAGCATGATCGATCAGCTGGTTGAAGCTCATGGACTTCAGGCCACCTGGATAACCAGTGTGGCGGTGGTACATTTTATCAGTACCTTTGGCGCCAGTAACGGCAACCTTCTCAGCGTTAACAACAACGATGTAGTCACCGGTATCAACGTGAGGAGTGTATTCAGTCTTGTGCTTACCGCGCAGACGGCGAGCAATCTCAGTGGCCAGACGACCCAGGGTTTTACCTTCGGCGTTAACCACATACCAGTCATGCTTTACAGCATGAGGCTTGGCGCTCAGGGTTTTCATTAATCTCGTCCTAACAACGATGCACTTGGGAGTGCTACCTATTTTTATTCGTTAGCCGATCACACTAGCTAACACAATGCTGCTTAAAATGCAGGCCGCGCATTATAACGGCTCATTTTGCAAATGTTAAGAGCGATGTTCTCTTGCCAGATACTCTTTTGACTGCATTTCCAACAGTCGACTGGTAGTACGCTCAAACTCAAAGTTCAGCCGCCCGCCAGCATATAGATCAATGAGAGGGACCGAAGCAGAAATAATCAGCTTGACACCACTGTCATAAAACTCATCAACCAGGTTAATGAATCGACGCGCCTGATCATCTTTATTACCACCCAGCTGCGGCACATCTGACAGCAATACCGCATGATACATCTTGGCCAGCTCTATATAGTCGTTCTGACTACGAGGCCCATCACACAGCTCAGCAAAATCAAACCATGCCACATCCTGACAAAGGAAACGTGCCTTTATAATCCGGTTGTTCACCAGCAAATCAGAGTTCTCTTCCATTGACCCCAGATCAGGTACCAGAGACTCAAAACTTTTGCGCAGACTAAGTTCCGCTTCCCCCCCCAGCGGACTGTAATAAAGCACTGCCTGTTCCAGCGCCCTCAGACGATAGTCCACACCGTTGTCCACATTCACCACGTGAGTGTACTTGTTAAGCAGTGCAATGGCTGGCAGGAAACGTGCCCGCTGCAAACCATCCTTGTACAGGCCATCAGGAACAATGTTGGATGTTGCTACCAGCGACACGCCATTGGCAAACAGCTGCTCCAACAGCCCACCCAGAATCATCGCATCAGTAATGTCCGAAACGAAAAACTCGTCAAAGCACAGCACTCTCGCCTGTTCGCTGTATTTCTTGCCAATCGCAACCAATGGGTTCACGGTACCAGCCAACGCTTTCAGATCCTCATGTACCTGCTGCATAAAGCGGTGGAAGTGAGTGCGCTTCTTCTCTTTAAAAGGTAAGCACTCAAAGAAAGTATCCATGAGATAGGTTTTACCGCGCCCTACGCCACCCCAGAAGTACAGACCAGTCACCGGCTCTGTCGTTTTATTTCCCAACCGATTTGTCAACCGCTGGAACAAGCCAGGCTTGGGCAGATGTTGCTGAGCAATCAGATCGTCGAACAAACGCTGCAAATGTCTGACGGCCATTTCCTGGGCAGGATCATGGATAAAATCAGGACGTTTGAGGTCTTGCTGGTAGCGCTCCAGAGGGGTCATGGCGGTAGTCGTTCATGTAGGTAAAATCAAGAAGGCGATACTTTAGCCATCCCCCCCTTGTTAAGCAATGGCAGGTCAGGGAATACAGCTTGCGCTTGGTGCAACAGCAAGCTTCCCCTATGATAGCGAGAGTAATACAAGGATCTAGTCAGGAGTAATCAGTGGAACAGTTCGCACAAATCATTCTGATCGCCGCCATTGCCTTCATCGTCGGCCTGATTGTCGGACGCCTGATGCCAAGGCAACCACCGCAAAAAAGAGAGATTGAAAGCTTTACCAGCAGCACTGCGACGCAGCAGGAGCTGATCACTTATCGTGCCGACGTACAGAATCATCTCGACTCTACCGTCACACTCTTCAATCAGCTACTGACGAATGTCGAAGCCATGCACTCGCAATTAAACAGCGTCAACAGCAAGCTAGGTGATGGCTCTACAGCACTGCGCCCACTGGCAACCGTCACTCAGACAGTGACAGACAATACTACCAGTGAAACCGAGCCCTCCCCGATTCAACAACCACGGGACTATGTACCCAAATCCTCACCTAATGATGTCGGCACGCTGACTGAAGGTTTCGGACTAAGAGCGAAAGAAGCAGCACAAGAATCCACCTCTCCTCGCATAGATTGACTCTCACCAGTCCGTCAAGCCCAGTTGCCATACCAGTAAGGGTGGCAACTGGTGCTCAGACAGGATTAGGCAGATCAATGAACTGATGCACAATACCAAGCTGCTCTGCCAAGCAATCTCCCAGTGCCTGAACACCGTATCGTTCTGTAGCGTGATGCCCTGCCGCTATGTAGTAAAGCCCAAGCTCATTGGCCAGATGCACCGTCTGCTCTGATATCTCACCGCTTACAAAAACCTCAGCACCGATCGCCGCAGCTTGCTCCAGCATGCTTTGTGCTGCTCCGGTACACCAGGCAATCCTTGATACTACCGGTTTCCCCTGCCCCACCAATAACGGTGTACGACCGGTTAGATCTGCAAGCTGAGAGAGCACATCATTGATTGGCAACGCTTGTGATAAACGCCCCTGCAAACCAATAGAACGAGGATTGCCGGGCTCAAGCCCATCCTCCACTATCCAGCCAAGGCGCTTTGCCAGCTGCACATTGTTCCCCAACTTAGCATGGGCATCCAAAGGCAAATGATAGGCAAGCAAGCTTACATCCGCCTGCAGTAACGCCTGCAATCGGCGTTTTTTCACCCCTACCACTTCAGCAGCCTCGCCACGCCAAAAATAGCCATGATGCACTAACAATGCATCAGCACCAGCCGCTATCGCCTGCTCAACAAATGCCAGGCTGGCAGTGACCCCACTGACCAATTTACGCACCTGAGAGCGTCCCTCGACCTGCAATCCATTGGGACAATAATCCTTAAACGCTCCACTGTTCATCTGCTGCTCAGCAGTCATCACTACTTGGGCTAGAGAGATCGACTGATTTACCATGCTTGTCATGTTTGAGGGTCCTTGAATCACTCAGTTGTAGGCTCTATTTTAGCGGCTCTTGCACGAAGGAGGTTTCTGCATGAAGAAAAACTGGATGCATGTCTGCCGGTCATTCATCTGGCCATCACTTACCGGCGTTGCGATTGGCGTTGCGCTGTTGGGCTGGAATCAACATACGCCCTTTGTTGAAGAGGCTCATGCCGCACCTGGCAGCCTTATTGTGCCGCCAACTGGCCCAGCCAGCTATGCAGACGCTGTCGAGCATGCCGCTCCAGCGGTAGTCAACATCTACACAAGAACCTATCAGCGTGCTCCTGCCAATCCCATGCTGAATGACCCGGTATTTCGCCGCTTCTTCAACATGCCAGACTCACCGAATCGGGACCGCATTCAGTCCAGCCTGGGGTCAGGCGTCATTATTGATGGAAAGGGTTACGTGGTAACCAACCACCACGTCATTCGTGGTGCAGACGAAATTAAAGTGGCTTTACGTGATGGCCGGGAGGCTGACGCCAAGGTTATTGGCAGCGATCAGGATGCTGACCTCGCTCTGCTTAAAATTGATCTGCCAAACTTACCAGTGATTGAAACAACAGACGACAGCAAGGCACGTATTGGCGATGTAGTGCTCGCCATTGGTAACCCCTTCGGCGTCGGGCAAACAGTGACAATGGGTATTATCAGTGCTATTGGTCGAAGCCAGCTTGGACTCAGCGCCTTTGAGCGCTTTATTCAAACCGATGCCGCCATCAACCCGGGCAACTCCGGTGGAGCACTGGTAGACGTCCGAGGCCGCCTGATTGGTATCAATACTGCTATATTCTCCAAGTCTGGCGGCTATCAGGGTATAGGCTTCGCCATCCCCGCCAACATGGTCAACATGGTGGTCAAAGACCTCATCAAATACGGTGAAGTCATCCGCGGCTGGCTGGGAGTAGAGACTCAGGAGCTAAAAACGGAAGGTGCCAACAACATTCCAGCGGATGCATTACTGATCACCGGGCTATATCGCAATGGCCCAGCCCATGTCGCAGGCTTGCGCCCAGGAGACATAATCACTCGCATCAACGGCAAGCCGGTAATGGGCAATAACTACTCAATGTTTGAAGTCTCCCAAATGAAGCCAGGAAGCAGTATACAGCTGGATATTCTACGTGATCAGCGCACTCTTTCCGTGAATGTGAGCGTGGGAAAACGCCCGAATACTCTGGCGGAGGATCAATAGCTCAGAGGAGAACCCCAAAGACGGAAAAGGCGGGAATATCCCTAATGCCAGTCAGTTAAGCTGACTGGCATTTTTATTTCTGGTCGGATACTTGGACGGCTTGGGCTTGACCACCCGCGGGTAACTGCGCTCCTCACGTCGATGAGGCAGGACGTAGTGCATGGCCGAAGCCTGTAGTTCAGCCAGGTAGCGAGGGATGTTGCCTGGATGATTCAAAGAGACCCCGTTCAAGAAGCCCAGGATCGCCCAGGTGCAGGCGGTGAAACTCATTTCGCAGGGGGAGATGCCAGGGCAGTGGCGACTCATTTCCAGCATTTGATAACGCAGCAGATTGTACCCCAGCAGTACGCCCCACAGCTCTTGTTCAATCATCTCCGGCGTTTTACTGCGCAGTGTGTAGTGACCCGCGAGCATGCCTTGCTTCATTTCTCGATAGCCCAATTCGATTTCCCAACGCTGGCTGTACAGATCCACGATGTCATCTGGCGGAAAGCGCAGAGGATCGATCATCGAAGTCAGTACTTGCCGGACTTTGCCCTTGATGGTCTTGCTTAATAACCTGGCCTGTAGCGTGTCGGGCAGCTCGGGCCATTGCTTACGCGCCTGCGGCGAGGTCTTCAGCGAGACGATGGCATCCTGGCGCCCCAGCTTGTATAGCACCTCATATTGAGCATCCTTGCGCAGCGGCAGTAGCCAATGGCGCTGAGTGCCTGTTTGTTGCCAGCGATGAAGAAGCCCCAGCGAATAGAAGCCACGGTCGAACAAGGTCAGCGAGTGATCGGGTGTGCTGTCGATCAGTTGTTCGGCCAGCTTCATCTCGTTGCTGTGATAACCGGCAAAAGCACTGCTCACCAGCATGTGACTGGTCAGTTCCATCTGGCAGACCATGCGCACTTGGGGATAGCCGGTATCGCCATGCTGATTACTGGCGCTGCCATAGTGCTTGCGGTTGTCGTCCGTATCCGCTGTGCGCCAGACCACGCCATCGACACTGAGCAGGCGCAAACCCGCCCAGGTGGGGTGATTGGCGCTGGCATGCCAGCGTTGTTGCGTCAGGGAAAAGACTTCTCGCACCGCCGCACTGCCCAGGCGCTGCCGACCTTGCACGATGGCACTGGGTGCCACCAGTGGCCTCTGCCCAGGCAGCATGATGTCCATACGACTCGCAGCATCCCAGGCCGACATCCGGCGAAACAACGCCATGGCGATCACGCACCAGATCATGGACTCAAGAGGGAGGCGTCGCTTACGTATGGTCGCCACTCCCGCCGTTTCCAGTGCGGTGCTGACCAGGTCTGGATCAAGCAGCGCCCCCAGTTCATCAAGGGCGTGAGTAGTAGAAGCGGCTTCGTGAGTCAGTGCCAAGGCGCGGGACAGTCGCATAAAAAATCCGATGCTCAAAACAAGCATCGGATTTTCGTTTCAGGGCGCAAAAGGTCAAGCTGTTGGGCTTAACTGACTGGCATTAGGAATATCCCGCCTTTTCTGATCGTACCCGGCCTTACCAGTACCTAGCCTTAATCAGACTTGATGCGATATTCAGCAGAACGCGCATGAGCCGTAAGATATTCACCGCGAGCTAAAACAGATGCCACCTTACCTACCTCACTCGCGCCATCCTCTGTGAACATGATCAGTGAAGAACGCTTCTGAAAATCATATACGCCCAGCGGAGAGGAGAACCGTGCGGTCCCGGAGGTGGGCAGCACATGATTAGGTCCTGCACAGTAGTCGCCAAGTGCTTCAGCAGTATAACGGCCCATAAAAATAGCACCCGCATGGCGAATTTTTTCCAGCCAGAGCTGGGGTTCGGCTACCGACAGCTCCAGGTGCTCAGGTGCAATATGATTAGCAATATCACACGCCTGATCCAGATCAGCCACCGCGATAAAAGCAGCGCGATCACGCAATGAAACACCGATGATGTCTTTACGTTCCATAGTAGGCAGTAGCTTATCAATACTGTCCTGTACCTTCTGTAGAAACGCCAGATCAGGAGAGATTAGGATCGGCTGAGCCTGCTCATCATGTTCAGCCTGTGAGAACAAATCCATGGCAATCCAGTCAGGATCAGTCTGACCATCGCAAATCACCAGAATTTCAGAAGGGCCGGCGATCATGTCAATACCCACAGTACCGAACACAGCCCGCTTGGCGGTAGCCACATAGATATTTCCGGGGCCAACAATTTTATCAACCTTAGGTATTGTCTGGGTGCCGTAAGCCAGTGCTGCAACCGCCTGCGAGCCACCGATGGTGAATACACGATCAACACCAGCAAGGCCTGCTGCAGCCAACACCAGTTCGTTCACTTCGCCACCTGGTGTGGGTACTACCATGATGATTTCGCCCACCCCTGCAACTTTGGCAGGTAGGGCATTCATCAACACAGATGACGGGTAAGCAGCTTTACCACCGGGCACATAAATGCCCACACGATCCATCGGTGTCACCTTCTGTCCGAGTACGGTGCCATCTTCCTCTTCGTACTGCCAGGAGGACTGCTGTTGGCGCTGGTGATAGCGCTGAACACGATCTGCCGCCACCTGCAGCGCATCGCGTTGAGTGGCAGGCAAATTGCCCAGAGCCTGCAGTAACCTGGCGCGCGGAACCTCCAGATCTGACACTCGGTCTTTCGACAAACGATCGAACTGCGCGGTGTAAGCAAGCACTGCAGCATCACCTCGCTCTTTGACATCTGCCAGTATCCCATCAACACGCTGCTGTACCAGCGGATCGGATACAGACTCCCATGCCAGCAACGCATCCAGTTGCCTTGCAAAGTCAGCATCTGCAGCGTTGAGCATACGAACCACAGAGCTCACCTTTTGAACCTCCATTTCAATACTCATTATCAACCCTCCTGAACAGGGCGCTTGGCTACCACCGCCGCCTGTAGCCGCTCTAGAATAGGTTCAATCAGGCGATACTTCATTTTCATCGAGGCTTTGCCGACTACCATCCTGCTGCTGATATCTGCTATCAGCTCCTCGGGTTGCAAGCCGTTGGCACGAAGCGTATTGCCGGTATCAACGATATCAACTATCTTGTCCGCCAATCCCATCAGGGGTGCCAGTTCCATGGCACCATACAGTTTGATGACATCCGCCTGGATGCCTTGCTCTGCATAGTAGGCCTTTGCGATATTCACGAACTTGGTAGCCACCTTAAGACGGCGACCAGTGACCGGTACTGCCCCTTTAACTCCAGCCGTCATCAGGCGGCACCTGGCAATCTCCAGATCCACGGGCTCATACATTTCCTGAGCTCCGTGTTCCATCAGCACATCCTTGCCCGCAATACCCATGTCTGCCGCACCATATTCAACGTAGGTAGGTACATCGGTGGCACGAATAACGATCAACTTCAAATGCTCATGGTTGGTGTCGAATATCAGCTTGCGGCTGCTTCGAATATCTTCCAGAGGATGGATATCCGCGGCTGCCAGCAGGGGAAGGGTATCGTCCAGAATACGTCCTTTCGACAAAGCCAGAGTCAAGGTTTGTTTCATCGTTACATCCACGTCAGTACCGTTGTACGCCAAAAGGTTGATCAGTTGGCCAGGCGGCGAATTTTAGCGCCCAAACGCTGCAATTTTTCTTCAATGCATTCATAACCACGATCAATGTGGTAAATGCGATCAATTACGGTGTCACCTGATGCGACCAGACCGGCAATCACCAGGCTGGCAGAGGCGCGAAGGTCAGTAGCCATAACCGGTGCAGCTTTAAGCTGTGGAACACCTTCGATCACAGCGGTATTGCCATCGATATGCATCTTGGCCCCCATCCGCATCAACTCGTTCATATGCATGAAGCGGTTTTCGAAAATAGTTTCACGAATGATGCCTGTGCCTTCCGCAATGGTATTCAGCGTGGCGAATTGTGCCTGCATGTCTGTAGGAAAAGCAGGATAAGGGGCAGTGGTCAGACTGACAGCCTTGGGACGCTTACCCTGCATATCCAGGCTGATCCAATCATCACCAAACTCAATTTTGGCACCGGCTTCCGTTAGCTTATGCAGCACGGCTTCCAGGATGTCAGCACGAGTATCTTTCAACAGCACCTTCCCGCCTGTTGCCGCGGCCGCAACCAGATAGGTACCGGTTTCGATGCGGTCAGGCAGTACCCGGTAGGAACATCCATGTAGTTTTTCAACACCGTAAACATGGATGGTGTCCGTGCCATGACCACGGATATCGGCGCCCATAGCAATAAGACACTCAGCCAGATCGACCACTTCAGGTTCGCGTGCAGCGTTCTCAAGAACGGTCTCGCCCTCTGCCAGCACGGCTGCCATCAGCAGGTTTTCAGTACCTGTAACGGTCACCGTATCAAAGAATATATGAGCACCACGCAGACGCCCCTCGACACTGGCGCGAATATAGCCATCCTCCAGTACGATTTTGGCTCCCATAGCCTCAAGGCCACGCAAGTGCAAATCCACCGGACGGCTACCAATGGCACAACCACCAGGCAAGGATACTTCTGCACGACCAAATCGCGCCACCAGTGGCCCCAATACCAGAATGGATGCACGCATGGTTTTTACCAGCTCGTAAGGAGCGGTGACATTATCAATCTGGGTCGCATCCACCTCGACGGTCATCTTCTCGTCCATGGTCACTTCGACTCCCATGCGGCGAATCAGACCCACCATGGTAGTAACATCATGCAAGTGAGGAAGATTGGATATTTTAACGACGCCGTCGGCCAGCAAGGTGGCAGCGAGAATGGGAAGTGCGGCGTTCTTGGCGCCAGAAATGCGAATATCTCCCTGTAGCGGCGCGCCGCCAGAGATCAACAATTTATCCATAGAGCACTCCTGATCAGGCGTTGACATTCTGCCACTGGGCGGGGGTATAGGCTTTGATGGTCAGAGCATGAATGCTGCCATCTGCAATTTTGTCCGCTAAACAGGAATACACCAGTTGTTGCTTCTTGACAGGTGTCATGCCATTGAATGCTTCACTGACCACAACCACCTGAAAGCTGCAACCTTCGCCCTCGGGGAAGACTTCAGCATTTGCGATACCCGCTTGAATACGAGCTTTTACTTCTTCTACCTGCATGACAACCTCAAATTAAACGATCTGCCCCGGTACGCCAAAGACAAGACAACCGCCACAGGTCTGGACCTGTGGCGGTTTTATTCCATACCAACTAATGGATACGCCAAGAGCAGCACTACTGCACCACTGGTATGACGTCATCCAAATCGGTCAACTCCAATATAGACTGCAAAGCTGGACTAACTCCGCGCAACGCAACTGTCCCGTTCATCGCTCTGGCCTTTCGCAAGGCACCAAGCAACACAGGAACGATAACCATGGAGCGAGAATGGCAACGGGAGACGTCAACAATCGTCTGGCCGCCTGCCTTCTCTACTAACTCAACGACTCTGTTACGCAACGTCTTTGCATCAGCCACAGCGAGCTCGCCATTCAAGAAGATGACGTTTTCGTCCAGAGAGGCTTCCATGAGTTACTCCTTGACCGCTACAGTCCAGGTATTGATAACCTTATCCATATCCTGCTCACGGTTCATGGCTTCGGCAAACTGATTACGGAAGTTGAGCCCTACGTTGATGCCATCAAGCGTCACGTTATATACCAGCCACTGGCTTCCTTTCTTGTGCATGCTGTACTCAATACGATAGGTTTTGCCGTCAGTGGTAGCAAAATCAAAACGCACGCTGGCTTTGCCATCACGATCCCCACCCTGGCTTGGCACTACCTGGTATTTATCCAGTGTAATAACCTGCAACGCCTTGGTGAAAGTGCGAATAACCGTGGTCTTAAACTGATCAGCAAAGGCGGCTTTCTGTGCATCACTTGCCTGACGGTAATAATGCGCCATGACGCCCTTGGACAAGCTGTCGAAGTCAACTACCGGCGACACTGTTGCATCGACTTCACCATACAGAGTTTCAAAATTCTCCTGCTGACGCATAGCCGGATCTTTCATCAGCTGCAGCATGGCATCAGTGGTTTTGACCACTACATCTTTAGCATCATCCCAATCTGACGCCCGTGCCGTGCCAGCTACCGCCACAGCCGCCAGCACAACAAACGCCATAGCGGCTTTCCATACCTGTTTAACCATGTTACTCACTTACCCTCACGTGCAATTACCTGCCAACTCACAGTAAACAGACATTCAATCTGCAATTCCTCGAAAGCACCTCACTGCCTGTCAGCGAGATCAGATCAAGGAGCCTCTGCGTCAGAGCTGACTATTTTTTGGTCTGACTGGAAAGAAACTTGCCAATCAGGTCTTCCAGCACCAGTGCTGACTGGGTGTACTCAATGGTATCCCCGTCCTTCAGCATGGTGTCATCGGCTCCTACCTGTATGCCGATATATTTCTCTCCCAACAAGCCCGAGGTGAGGATCATTGCAGAACTGTCCGTACTCAGATAGTTGACGCTCTGATTGATCTGCATTTCCACCCTGGCGCGAAAATCCTTGGGATCCAGCTGAATACTGGTCACCCGACCAATAGCAACCCCGGCAATAGTGACCTTCGAGCGCGAGGTAAGGCCGCCGATGTTATCAAAGCGGGCATAGACTTTGTAAGTTGGCTCGGACGCTGAAAACGTCAAACCACTAACTTTGACAGCCAACACCAGCAACGCAGCGATCCCCGCCAACATCAGTACACCAACACTTAACTCCAGCGTTCGCACTTTCATCCTAAAAATCTCCAAACATCAGTGCAGTTAGCACAAAGTCCAGCCCTAGCACTGCCAGGGAAGAATACACAACCGTACGGGTAGTCGCTTTACTGATACCTTCAGATGTCGGCACCAGATCATAGCCCTGAAACACTGCGATCCAGGTCACCACCGCACCGAACACTACCGCCTTGATCATGCCGTTGATCACATCATCAGCGAAATCAACCGAGTTCTGCATATTGGCCCAGAATGAGCCAGAGTCGACTCCCAACCAGTCCACACTGACCAGCGATCCACCCCAGATACCCACTACGTTGAAGATCGCCACGAGCACAGGCAGTGATATAAACCCTGCCCAGAATCGAGGGGCTATGATACGCCGCAGCGGATCAACCCCAATCATTTCCATGCTGGCCAACTGTTCCGTGGCCTTCATTAATCCGATTTCAGCTGTCAGCGCTGACCCAGCCCGACCAGCAAACAACAGTGCAGCGACAACCGGAGCCAGCTCACGCGTCAAGGTGAGCGCTACCATTTGTCCAACAGCTTGCTCTGACCCGTAATCCACCAGAATGGTATAGCCCTGCAACCCCAGAACCATGCCGATAAACAAGGCAGACACGACAATGATGATCAACGACAGAACGCCGACAAAATAAAGCTGCCGGACTAACAGAGGAAACTGTACGCGCCAGTCAGGTGCAGCCACCAACGCTTGGTACATTGTCAGTCCGGATCGCCCCAATACCGTAAAGATATTGAGCGTGGACCGACCAACACCAGCCACCCAGTCAAGCATCTAACACACTCCTCAGCTAAATTGCTCGGCAACAGACATGGCAGGGTAATGAAAAGGTACGGGACCATCAGGCAGCCCCTGAATGAACTGTTTTACCTGCATCTGGTCAGTTGCCTGCAACTCCTCAGGAGTTCCCCGCGCCAGAACCTGACCATCAGCAACGACATAGACATAGTCCGCAATACTGAAGGTCTCCTGAATATCATGGGAGACGATGATTGCAGTGTGGCCCAGCGCCTTGTTCAGCTTACTGATCAGCTGCACGACTACCCCCATAGCAATGGGGTCTTGCCCGGCAAACGGCTCGTCATACATGACGATATCCGGGTCCAGCGCAATGGCACGTGCCAGCGCCACACGCCTTGCCATACCACCAGACAGCTCCGCTGGCATCAGCTCTGCGGCACCACGCAATCCGACTGCCTGCAATTTCAGCAGCACCAGATCACTGATCATGTCTTCGGGTAACTGAGTATGCACGCGCAGCGGGAAGGCAACATTTTCAAAAACGCTCAGGTCTGAAAACAATGCTCCAGACTGAAACAACATGCCCATCCGCGAACGCACGGCAAACAGCTGTTTACGGCTCATTCTGGCAATATTCTTGCCCGCAACTTCGATGGTGCCAGCATCGGGTTTGAGCTGCCCACCGATCAGCCGCAGCAGGGTCGTTTTTCCTGTACCACTTGGGCCCATGATGGCGGTAATTTTCCCCTGAGGGATATCAATGTTCACCTCATCATAAATAGCCCGCTCCCCCCGATAAAAACTCATGTCGCGAACGCGAACAATAACGTTATCAGACACCATAATCCCTCACTGGGCGGTCGGCGGTTTAAAAAAGCGCAAATCATAACATGATGCCTGCGCGACCAACATCCCGCATGAATGTTGCGTTTCAACTCGACCAGCCAACGACTGACGTATGCTAATCCAGGAGCCATGCTGATTCAGCCCGATGCTGTTATGGCCATCTGCATCGTCAACATCAACCCTCATATACAAACTGTTGCATTCGTCAGTAACACTGACGAAACCCCGGCAAACCGGCATACGTCTGAATATTCCCTGACAACTCTGCATGCGTAGCCACAGCGCAAAGCGTTTAGCATAAAAAAAATAATGCTATTATCGGCACCTATTTTGCTAATAACCGAGCTGGAGCGCATGAGTCACCCTCACGATTTCCTGGCAAGTGCACAACGCACCATTCGTATAGAAGCCGATGCAGTTGCTTCACTACAACAACAACTTGGCGAACACTTCAATGCAGCCTGCCAACTGATGCTGAGCTGCACAGGACGTGTCGTGGTCATCGGCATGGGCAAGTCAGGGCACATTGGCAATAAAATTGCTGCAACCCTGGCCAGCACCGGCACTCCCAGCTTTTTCGTGCACCCGGCAGAGGCCAGCCACGGCGATATGGGGATGATTACCACTGCGGACGTGGTATTGGCACTTTCAAACTCTGGCGAAACCCCAGAGGTTCTCAACCTCATCCCTCTGCTGAAGAGACTGCGAATCCCCCTGATCAGCATGACGGGGAATGCCAGCTCCAGCCTGGCAACAGCTGCTGATGTACACATTACCCTGAGTATTGATGAAGAGGCTTGCCCACTAGGCTTGGCACCGACCAGCAGCACGACCGTTGCGCTGGTCATGGGCGATGCACTGGCCGTTGCCCTACTCGAAGCGAGGGGGTTCACAGCAGAAGACTTCGCCTTCTCTCACCCTGGTGGCAGCCTGGGCCGGCGTTTGTTACTACGCGCGCGGGATCTCATGCATGGAGATGAACAGTTACCTCAGGTGAGTCCCGACACCC
Source organism: Pokkaliibacter sp. MBI-7 (assembly GCF_029846635.1). Classification (NCBI taxonomy): domain Bacteria; kingdom Pseudomonadati; phylum Pseudomonadota; class Gammaproteobacteria; order Oceanospirillales; family Balneatrichaceae; genus Pokkaliibacter; species Pokkaliibacter sp. MBI-7. The sequence continues at coordinate 835,566 of NZ_JARVTG010000001.1, forward strand.
TGCTGCGCGACTCGTTGCTGGAAATTACACGTAAGGGCCTTGGCCTCACTACGGTAACAGACGAAAGCGGCCAACTCTGTGGCATCTTCACCGACGGCGACTTGCGTCGGGCACTAGACCAACGCCTGGACCTGCATTCGCTGCCCATCAGCGATGTCATGACACGTGGCTGCAAGACCATCAATCCGGAACTGCTGGCCGCTGAGGCGCTCAACCTGATGGAACAATGGAGTATTACCGCCCTGGTAGTCGTAGAGCAAAACAAACCGGTCGGCATTCTGCACATGCACGACCTGATCAAAGCGGGAGTAGTGTGACATGGCTCAGGAAAGCACTCTGGACTCACTGCTACTGCAACGCGCACAGCGAATCACCATGCTGATCATGGATGTCGACGGCGTTCTGACCGACGGTCGCCTGTATTTTGCTGAAGAGGGCTACGAGTTAAAAGCGTTCAACTCCCTTGATGGTCACGGCATCAAGATGCTGCACAAGGTGGGTATCAAAACAGCAATCATTACTGGCAGGCGCTCTGCTCTGGTAGCAAAACGAGCAAAGGATCTCGGCATTCACTTTTTATTTCAGGGCAGAGAAGACAAGCTGGACGCACTGGAAGAGCTGCGTCAGGAACATCAGATCGACATGGAAAACATTGCCTACATTGGTGATGACTGGCCAGACCTGCCGGTACTACGTCGTGTCGGACTGGCAGTGACAGTACCCAATGCCGCCCCTGCGCTGCAGCCCCACACCCACTACTGTTGCCAGCGCAACGGCGGCGAAGGCGCTGTCAGGGAGCTATGCGAGCTGATACTGACAGCACAGCAGAAGCTGTCGGCCTGCTTGCAACCCTATCTGGACTGAGTAAGAAGCAGAAAATGGGGGTGGACACATGTCCCTGAAGAACCGAGTTATCCTGATTCTGGCCTTCGTACTTATTGGGATTGCACTGCTGCGCTATGATCTGCGTGAGCCAGATCAGCCAGTACTCAGTCTGGAGGTGCTTGATGGCGAGAAAGCAGACTCCTACGCCACTGGCATCACCACTGAGCGCTTTGATCAAAACGGACAGCTGGCATCAAGCGTATTCTCACCACGCGTCGACCATTTTCAGTCGAAGGGGGTGAGCTTGTTACAGATGCCTGATATCCGCACCTGGTCCCAAGACGGAGAGTGGCATACCACGGCCAGAAATGGTCGTTACTATGATGCCGACGAACATATTGAACTGGAAAACAATGTTGTAATTGATCGCCAGCCACCACAAAACCCAATAACCATGGCAACAGAATGGCTGCGCATTGATTCACACCTTGAGCAAGCGTCAACAGATAGACCGGTGGTCATTACAGCCCCGGATGGCATTGCAGAGGCTACAGGCATGACTGCCGACTGGGCCAGCAACCGAGTAACCCTTCTCTCTCAGGTAAGAGCCACCTATGAAACAGCTCGTTAGACTCGCATTCGGCGCAGCCATACTCTTTCCGACTCTGGCCATGGCACTCCCTGAAGACCGGGAAAAACCTGTACACATCGTCTCTGATCAGGCGGTATTGGACGATGCCAAAGGTACCGTCACCTACACAGGGAACGTCAAGCTGACTCAGGGAACCCTGGAAATCAATGCAGACAAGGTCGTGCTGTATGTCGTCAACAACGAGCTGACCAAGGCCTTTGCATACGGCAAACCTGCGCACTACCAGCAATTACCCAGCCCGGATCAGCCCCTGACCCATGCCTACGGCCTGACTCTGGAATATGACCTGACCGCAGAGACAGTGACTGCCATTGAACAGGCAAAGCTGACTCAGAATCAGGACACTTTTACCGGCGAACGTATCACTTACGACATTACCAAACGCACGGTAAATGCATTCAGTGCTCAGGGCAGCAGTGGCAAGCGTGTTGAGATGATCCTGCAACCAAAGAAAAAAGCGACCCCATGAGCACATTACATGCACAACACCTGGCCAAAGCCTACAAGAAACGTCAGGTGGTCAAGGATGTATCCGTGAAGGTCAGTCGCGGCGAAATTGTTGGGTTACTTGGCCCAAATGGCGCGGGCAAAACCACCTGTTTTTATATGATTGTTGGCCTCGTTGCTTCAGACAAAGGCCGTATCCTGCTGGATGAGCAGGATCTCACCACTCTTCCTGTTCACGGCCGTGCACGAGCGGGAATTGGCTATCTACCGCAAGAAGCATCGATTTTCCGCAAGCTCAGCGTGAAGGACAACATCCTGGCGATCCTCGAAACCCGAGCAGAGCTGAGCAAGGCAAGTCGTCTGGAGCTTATGGAATCCTTGCTAAAAGAGTTCCACATTACGCACATTCGCGATAGTCTGGGCATGAGTTTGTCTGGCGGCGAGCGACGTCGGGTGGAAATTGCCAGGGCATTAGCCATGGAACCTGACTTCATTTTGCTGGATGAACCTTTTGCAGGTGTTGACCCGATATCCGTCAGTGACATTCAACAGATCATTCGTCATTTGAAGTCACGGGGCATTGGAGTGCTGATCACCGACCATAACGTCAGGGAAACCCTGTCGATTTGTGATCATGCCTATATTGTTAGCGATGGGACCATTCTCGCAGAGGGAGATGCCGATGCTATTCTTCAACATGAACAAGTACGGCAGGTCTATCTGGGCGAAAACTTCCGCTTTTGAGCAGCCCGGCATGGCGGCAATAACACGCCATTTTCAAGCCTGATCCGATGAGTCAAGAAGTATCTTCGTAGCCAAATATGAAACCCTCATTACAGCTGAAAATCGGTCAGCAGCTGACCATGACCCCGCAGTTGCAACAGGCTATTCGTCTGCTGCAGCTTTCCACTCTCGACCTGCAGCAAGAAATCCAGGATGCGCTGGACGGTAATCCGCTGCTTGAGGTCGAAGAAGAATTCGAACCTGCTGTTGCTGAAGAGCGTTACGAAACGGCTCTGAAAAACGAAAGTGCCAGCAGCAATAATGACAGCGAGCAGGAGACTGACAGCCAGTGGTCAGAAGATATTCCTGAAGAGCTGGCTGTCGATAGCAACTGGGAAGACACCTACTCCACACTGCCCAGTTCTTCATACGATAGCGAAGATGGTTACGACTTTGAATCACGAGCCACTGCAGGTGAAAGCCTGCAGGCTCATCTAGAATGGCAGCTCAATCTGACCCCGATGAGCGAACGTGATCAGTTGATTGCTTATACCCTGATCGACAGCATCAACACCGAAGGCTATCTGACCAGCTCTTTGGAAGAGTTGATGGAAAGCCTCAACGAAAACGATGACGAAGACCCTGTAGAAGAAGATGAGCTACTGATGGTTTTACACCATCTGCAGCAATTTGATCCTCCCGGGGTTGCTGCTCGCGACCTAGCTGAATGTCTGACTATCCAGTTGCGACAGCTACCTGTCGAGACACAGTGGCGACAACAGGCTCTGGACATCATTGCGCAGCACCTGAATCTGCTTGGCACCCGAGACTATGCAACCCTGATGCGTCGCACCCGTCTGAGCGAAGAAGAGCTGGCCGCCGTCATTCATTTGATACAGACCCTTAATCCTCGCCCTGGCGCCAGCATTACCTCTGGCGATTCGGAATATGTGATCCCCGATGTGGTTGTCAGCAAGAAAGAAGGTCAATGGCTCATTGAACTGAATCAGGATGCCATGCCCAGGTTGCGTATCAACAATAGCTACGCCAGTCTGATCAAGCGCGCAGACTCAAGTAGCGACAACACCTATCTGAAGAATCAGCTGCAAGAAGCACGCTGGTTTATCAAAAGCCTGCAAAGTCGCAACGACACCCTGCTCAAAGTAGCCACCAAGATTGTTGAATTTCAACTCGACTTCTTTGAAGAGGGCGAAGAAGCAATGCGCCCGATGGTCCTGGCAGACATTGCTCAGGCAGTGGAGATGCACGAGTCCACTATTTCTCGTGTCACAACCCAGAAGTTCATGCACACTCCACGTGGGGTGTTTGAACTGAAGTACTTCTTCTCCAGCCACGTCGGTACATCCGACGGTGGGGAAGCCTCCTCGACAGCAATTCGCGCCATAATCAAAAAGCTGATTGCCGAGGAGCCTCCGAAAAAGCCATTGAGTGATGCCAAGCTGGCTACCCTTCTGGAAGATCAGGGTATCAATGTGGCTCGTCGTACTGTGGCTAAATATCGCGAAGCTATGGGTATTGCCCCATCGAATGAGCGTAAACGTTTGGTTTAAAAGCTAAATTTTTTGACGCAAAAAAAATTTGACGAAGCCTGCAAGCATACGGCTATATTGAGATGCAACCAGCAAACATTCACCGGCAACTCAGGAGAGTGCTATGCAAATAAATATCACAGGCCATCAGCTGGAACTCACCCCTGCTCTCACTGATTACGTTCACAGCAAGCTACAAAAGCTGGAACGTCACTTTGACAACATCACCAACGTTCAAGTCACTCTAAGCGTGGAAAAAACCCGCCAGATCGCCGAAGCCAATGTTCATCTGGCAGGTGGCGAGCTGTTTGCCACCCATGAAAATGGTGATATGTATGCTGCAATTGACGGCCTGGTAGACAAACTGGATCGCCAGCTACTGAAGCATAAAGAAAAGCAAAAAGAACGCAGTCACGGCGTTACGGTACGTTAATCCTCACCTATGCAACTAAACCAACTTTTAACCCAGGCATGCACCATTGAAGGTGCAGCCTGGAGTAGCAAGAAGCGCGTACTGGAACAGGCCAGTGAACTACTGGCCAGCCAGTTCGACCATCTGGATGTTGACGCTATCTACAACGGCCTTCTGAGTAGAGAGCGACTAGGCAGTACAGGCCTGGGTGGCGGGATTGCGATCCCTCACTGCCGCTTACAGGACTGCGACAAGGTCACTGGCGCATTGATACATCTCAAAGACCCTGTCGACTTCGATGCTCGTGATAATCAGCCTGTCGATCTGATTTTCGTCCTGCTTGCTCCCGAAGAAGCTCATGACTCTCATCTGCAGGCATTAGCACGCGTTGCCGGGTTGTTGCAGGATGAAAGCAACCTGCAGCGCCTACGCCGAGCTGGCAGTGCAGAGGCCTTATATCAGACAGCACTGGATATAGCTGCTCAGACATCATGAAACTTTTTATCATCAGTGGTCGGTCAGGATCAGGAAAAAGTACAGCACTCAACGCGCTGGAGGATCTTGGCTACTACTGCATTGATAACCTGCCCGTCGACCTGCTGAAAGCACTGGTCGAGCAGGCTCAGAAGTCTCCCAGCCCTGAGCGTCAGAATATGGCTGTCAGCATTGACGCTCGCAACCTTCCCGGTGGTCTGGGCGATCTTCCAGTGCTATTGCAAGACATCCGCAACATGGGTGTCCACTGTGAAGTGATTTATCTGGATGCTGATGAAAGCATCCTCCTTCAGCGCTTCAGCGCCACCCGCCGTCGTCATCCGCTGACCAATGGACGCATCAGCCTCCAGGAAGCCATTCAGGAAGAGCGAAGACTGCTTCGCCCTATTTCCAACTGTGCCGATCTGACTATCGACACGACTCATATGACGCTGTACGACTTGCGCGATACGATCAAAGTGCGCGTTGCAGGCCGTGCACAGGAGCTGGCGGTATTATTTCTGTCGTTCGGATTTAAGCATGGCCTGCCACTGGATGCAGACCTGGTGTTTGATGTCCGCTGCCTGCCCAACCCACATTGGATTCCATCACTGCGTGGCTTCACAGGGCGTGAGCAACCTGTCATCGACTACCTGCAAAATGAGGCAGATGTGGGCAAGATGCTTGATGACCTGCGTAACTTGTTAGAAACTTGGCTACCATATTATGAACGCAACAATCGTGCCTATATGACGGTAGCCATAGGTTGTACAGGTGGCCAGCATCGCTCGGTTTATATGGTCGAGCAATTAGCCGCTTACTTCACTGCAACTCGGCATCACATCCAGACTCGGCACAGAGAGCTCGATTAACTTCAGGATGCGGCATGCGCGAAGAGAAAATTACGCTTATTAACAAATTGGGCTTGCATGCCAGAGCAACAGCTAAGCTGATCGGTGTGACCACCCGTTTTACCTGCCGGATCCAGATGGGCAAGATCGGCGGCAAGATGGTTGATGCCAAAAGCATCATGTCCGTTATGTTACTGGCGGCCAGCAACGGTACTGAACTCCAGTTCATGCTAGATGGCGAAGATGAGGCACAAGCCTGGGAAGCCATTGCCGCTATGATCAATGATCGGTTTGAAGAGGGAGAATAACCTCCCTAACCCACCAGCTGCTCTCCTCCACTCCTCAATCCCGTTGCCATTGCACTGGCATGAGCGGGATATTCAGATACTATTTCAGCAGTGATCTAGGAACTCAGCCTCTGTGCCCAGCGGTGCAGATCCGCACACCAGGAACGAGCTATGGCCCAGGCCCTGAACCACAGCCAGCTGGAATACCTCAATGCCGCGCTCAGCAGCGGTGAGCTACAACAGGTACGCCGAATGATGAACGGCGGCCTGAAACCCGCCGATGTTGCCCATCTTATCGAGTCTTCCCCACCTAAAATCCGTACCTTGTTATGGAATATGGTCGATCAGGACAACGAAGGGGAAGTCCTGCAATATCTGAGCTTCGACCTGCAGGAGAGTTTCCTGCGGGAAATGAACGCGGAAGAGCTCATTGCCGCCGTTGAGCACCTGGATATCGACGACCTGGCAGACATGCTGCAGCATCTGCCAAGCACGATCATCAGCGAAGTGTTGCGTTCGATGGATCAGCAGGACCGCGAACGTCTGGAACAGGTACTGTCCTACCCCGAGGACAGTGCCGGCGGGTTGATGAATACCGACACCATTACTGTTCGGGCGGATATCTCCATCGACACAGCGCTGCGATACCTGCGCTGGCACAGTGAGATCCCTGCTATGACAGACAGCCTGTTCGTGGTCAGCCGCAAAGATGTCTTTATCGGTATTCTGCCACTGACCCGCCTGCTGGTCAGCGACCCCAATATCAGTATTCGCGAGGTGATGATTACCGATACCATCACCATCCCTGCCACCATGCCTGACACCGAAGTTGCCAAACTATTCGAGCGGCACGATCTGGTATCAGCACCGGTGGTGGGAGATGACAATGTCCTGCTCGGACGTATCACAATCGATGACGTGGTTGATGTTATTCGCGAAGAATCGGACCACTCACTGATGAGCATGGCCGGCCTTGATGACGATGCGGATACCTTCTCCCCTACACTAAAAACCGCCAGACGCCGTGCCGTCTGGCTGGGTATCAATCTAATCACCGCATTCATCGCTTCAGCTGTCATCGGTATGTTTGAGGCGACCATTCAGAAAGTGGTAGCGCTTGCTGTGTTGATGCCCATCGTTGCGAGCATGGGCGGCATTGCAGGCAGCCAAACGCTCACCCTGATGATCCGCGGTCAGGCTCTGGGACAGGTAGAGCGCAGCAACATGGGCTGGCTGCTCAATCGCGAACTACTTGTCGGACTGCTCAACGGCGCATTATGGGCCATCGTCATCGCCTGCCTGGCCATGCTCTGGTTCAAGGACATCACAATTGGCCTCATCATCGCCAGCGCCATCATCATCAACCTGATCGCGGCCGCACTTTCTGGTACTATGTTGCCCCTTTTACTGAAGGCGTGGGGGATCGATCCCGCCCTGGCAGGAAGTGTAATCCTGACTACCATTACAGATGTGGTGGGGTTTATGTCCTTTCTCGGCCTGGCCACTATTTTCTACGCCTGATCGTATTTCCGCTCTGCAGCCCTGAGACGTTCAGCAGGACTCCTGCCAACGACACATCAACAGGCATCAGAAGAAATACAGTTCCCCACCCAGGTTTGACGGATAAGACAATGCGCTACAGCTGGCATAAAGACGACCAAGAAGACGAATTTGAAGGCCCGAGCAAGTCGGAACTGAAGCGCCAGAGCGAGGCTCTGCAGTCACTCGGCAAGCGTCTGACAGAGATGACCAACGAACAGCTAACCAAAGTGCCAATGAGCGACACTCTGGCCAAGGCTATCCTTGAGCACAAACGCCTCAAGCAGGGCGAGGCCATGCGCCGCCACCTGCAATACATTGGCAAGCTGATGCGTAGTGAAGATAACGAAGCCATCCAGAATGTAGTGGACCGCTTCGATGCCGGAAGCCAGGCTTACGTACAGCACTTCCATATGTTGGAGCGTTGGCGTGATCGTCTTCTGAATGAAGGGCAGGATGCATTAACTGAACTGCTGGCAGAGTTCCCCGAGTTCGACATCCAGCACCTGCGTCAGCTGGTCCGCAATGCACAGCGCGAACAAAGTGCAGGGAAACCACCAGCCAGCGCCCGCAAGCTGTTCAGTTACATTCGTGAAGTGGTCGAAGCAAGACAGTAAGGTCGCAGCCGCGTCACCCTACCCCATCCAGCGTTGCACTCAGCTGGCGCTTGATGGGGGAGCAAGCTTGACATGCTGCAATACCGGCATTCGCGTACGTATATCTCGCAACAACTGCAGATCACAATCTGCACTCACCACTCCCCCCCCCTGCTTTAAGCGGTTCAGCACCTCTCCCCAGGGAGAGACAATCATGGAGTCGCCATTAGTGGCACGTTTCGGCGTATGCTGTCCGCCCATATTCGGGGCCAGCATGTAGCACTGCGTCTCAATGGCTCGGGCCCGTACCAGCACTTCCCAATGCGCATCGCCGGTGGTGCGGGTGAAGGCAGAAGGCAAGCTGATCAACTCTGCGCCCGCCTGCTGATAACGCCTGAATAGCTCAGGGAAACGCAAGTCATAGCACACCGCCATACCCAGTCGGCCCCAGGGGGTATCAGCAACGACGGGAGTATCGCCTGGCTCTACCTCACTGGACTCACGGTAGGACTGCTGCTGATCAGCCACCTCAACATCAAACAGGTGAATCTTGTCGTAACGCGCCACTTCGTTACCTGCATCATCCAGCAGCCACGAAGCCGATCGTGCACGAGCTTGCAGCAAGCTGCCATCGGCACGGCGACGAGTGGGAATCGTGCCAGCCAGCAACCAGATGCCATGCCGCCGGGCCTGCTCAGCAACAAAGCTGCGCAATCTGCCACTTTGATCTATCTCCTGGGCAGCCACTTCCTGCATCCGGCCCGTGGAAAAAGAGGCAAAGTTCTCGGGCAGAAGGATAAAACGAGCACCCTGTTTAGCGGCCACCTCAATTAACAGCTGTGCTTGCTGCAGGTTGGCATCCAGATCAGGAATGCTGACCATTTGCACCAGTGCAATTTCACCCATAATCCTTCCCACCTTGATTGATACAACAGGGTCACAGCCAGCTTTTACCACCCTGCTGGCAGCGAGTATGCGATAGCTGCCGGAATTGACACAGAACATGAGTGTGTGACCAGACTCAAGAGCGAGCAGTGTTAGCGATCACCACCCTGAGGACGTCCTGTCTTGTCGTGCGACTCTGTGCTCTCAGCAGCATCAGAGGTTTTCCCCCCCGCACCTTCCAGTTGTACATCCTCTTCACCCAGCTTGCCTTTGATGTGGTATTTGACTGTGGCAATCTTGCTGAGCCTGTCCCCAGTGATCTTATCAAGGATAAACAAAGCACCTCCCACCTGCGGCAATCCGGCAAGCAGCCCGGCAATCGGCAATGCACTGGTAATTGGCAGGGTCACGTTCACATGCTGATCAACGGTATCATGCACCAGATCCAGCGTTCCCCTGGCCTCAATATCGGCCCCGCCCCCCTGTATGCGGGTGGGCTCGCGGGTAATCATCACCCCATTGCTAATGTTCATGGAGCTGGTCCAGGTATCGTAGCTGATACCCGAGCTGAAGAGGTCACGGAAATCCAGCGTCAAACGACGACCGATCTGATTAAAGTTAAAGATATTGAAGATTTTCAGGGCGTTACTTTCCGTCGACGTCTTCAGAATCTCGCCTTTCGCCAGTTTGAGATCAGACTGCCCACTCAGCCGGCTCAGGACAAAGGCCGCGGGTGAGCCTGGCCAGCCAACATTGGCGGTCAGCTGCCAGTTTTTACTGGTCAGTGACTTGGCATACCCCCCACGACTAATCAGCTCACCGAGGTCATCCCCATGCACATCCAACTTCAACTGTGTAGTTGACTGCGCACTATCGCGGTGCCAGCTCATCAGGGCATCCATGCCGTGGTTGCCCAGTTTGGCTGTAATGGGCAATAACTGATAGCCATCGCTGCTGGCTTTACCACTCAGCTGCCAGCTCCCCAATGGCCATTTCCCAAACTTCAGCTCACCCACTTGAGCTGTCAGTGTTGGCCATTGTCGTGGATCAACCTGTGCCAGCGGGTCATCGAACTTTTCCTGCTCGCCATCGCTCTGTTTATTCTTGTCATCTACTTCAGGAATCAGCAGGCGACTGAGATTGACATCCAAATGGCGACGACCTGCATCATAACTGACTCGCCCATCCAGACTGTCGCCGCTGAATAGTACTCCCTTGGGATCATAGCTGGCGGTCGCCGCTCCCCAGTCACGCCCCAGCCAGTGAAGATTATCGGTCACTATGCGAGCTGAAATCGGCAAGCTGACCTTGCCATCGGGCACATCGCCTTTCTCTCCGGTAGATACGGCACCAGCCACCGACGCTTTATTACTGGCAGTGGAAGAGAGTGAACTCACTGCCGCGATCCAGTCTGTTGGATTCAACTCAGCAAACTTCGCGGCCACTTCGACTGCAGCACTTTTCGGCCACTGAGGCGCTTCACCACCAACACTGATGGCCACGGCTTTGGCCTGGTTACCCTGAAATCTGGCCTTGGCATGCAGCAAGTCACCGTATTCAACAGTGACCCGGGTTTCCTTTTGAGCTTCAATATCCAGTTGCAGCGGGACTGTGGCGTTTGCTGCTTTGCCAAGCGGCGCAGGTAAGTTAACACTTACACCCTGCAAATCACTGGTGATATGCAGAGCCTGGCAATAGGACGTATCGTCCTGACAGAAATGGCGCATCGCAACCCAGTCCAGATCACCGGTAATCCAGTCAGGCAACGAGAGCTGTTGCCACTGGGCCAGATCACTCAGCGCACTGTGTCCTGCTACCTTCAGCGTTGTTGCTGCCGCCCCTGTGGAGTCTTTGCTGCTTGCCGCAGGGACTAGCTGAGCCTGTACATTCTGGCCACGCCAGTTGCCTTGCAGCGGCGCGTCAGTAAACAACCCTTTACTACTGTCATAATGCAAATCACCGCGAATGTCGTCGACCTGCAACTGTTCTTTGGCCTGTAGCAACTGAGCACTGCCAAGACGGGTATCCACCTTGATGTCGAGCGCGGGATCATTCCTGGCCAGCGGGATTTGCAATGCCACCTGGCCCGTCAGCGAGCCTGTCATCTGCCAGTCTTTCAGTGCCGTCAGCGAGCCTGCAAACGGCGCCGTCAACAGCAGATCCTGTACATCAGGCAATGCTGCGTTGACTTCCGTCGCTACCGACAGGCGATGATCATCAGGAGCCTTTGGCCATACCACCTGCACGTTACTCAGATCCAGATTCTGCAGCTGTGCCTGATGAGCAAAGGCGGTAACGGATTCATCATGGGTCAGTAACTGGACATTGGCATCGTGTAAAGCAGGCCATTCCGGCGAGAAATTAAGCTGAGCGTTCTGCAGATCAAGATAAAGCTGCACGGTGCGCTCGTTCCAGCTGGCACTCTTGCTGACACTGCCGTCATAAAGAAAAGCACCGCTGCGGAGATAGCCATCGGGCATGGCCTGCCGCAACCAGTTCATCAGGGAGGGCGATACCGTGTGATCGGGCACAAACTCAAGCCCCTGTCCGGCATCACTGTCTTTCACACCGATCATCAGCGTAAAGCGCTGATCATTGTCATCCTCATGCAAGGGTAACTTCAGGCTGAATCGCCCCCTGGCCTGCCAGCCCAGTCGATCCAGGCTCAGGGTATCGCTGGTCACCCAGGCATCCTTCTCCGTGAGATGCCAGCCAATTACCCCAGCGGCGCTGTTGAACTCCCAGCCATTGCTGAACAACTGTGGAAAGGCCAGCGTCAGGGGCTGCCCGTGCAGGCTGACCTTACCACCATGAGCATCTGCCTCCACTGCCCCGGTCACGCCAATGAGCGAGGGGATGCCATCAACATCGTTGACGCTGACTTGCTGCAGATCACCCCGTAACGTCCAGGGCGAAACAGGCTGCGCCGCACCATCGCGCTGACTGGCCTGCTCGACACTTGCCTGATCCAGAGTGAAGTAAAGATTTTTGACATGCCCGCGGCCATACAGAGGCAACAGCCGGTTTTCCCACAAGCCGGAGGAGACATGCTGCTCCATAAGCCAGGGCCAAAGCCGGTGCAGGTTCAGATCATCCAGCCACAGTCGCGTTTGCCAGGGTAAATGCTGGATGCTGATATTCATTGGCGCCAGTGATTTGCCTTGCTGATCAGCCCAGCTAAGTTGCTGCAAGCCAGCCCACCAGCCATTCCCGGCCTTGCGCCAGACCACCTGCGTGCGCAGCTGTGCCAGTTGCCAGGAGGAGCTCGCTGTAGAGAGTGCCAGCTCAGGCAGAGACAGGTTACCGTTGACCGTCTGGATACGGGTACCACGCCAGTCAGCCCACAACTGCCCTTCAAGATCCAGCGCGCCAAGCTGCACCCCCTGAGGCAACCAGGGCTGCAGTGCAGCGCGATAGGACTGGCTGGGCATATTCAGCCATAACTGCCCTTCCCAGATATTGCCTTGCCAGCGCAGCTCAAGTGGAGCAGCCACGCCTTCCGTCGCCACTTGCAGACGACCACCGTAGTTAAAACGGGATGCAGCAGGTGCATTATAAAGACTGAATTGCACCTGCTGCCGTATAGCGCCCTTGCTTAATGCCGCCTTGCCACTGACATCCACCGGTAGCGTGATCAGCCAGGAAGGCCACTGAAGCTGACTATCCCCGGGCTGTTCCGGCACAGCAGCCTGTATCTCGATACCGTGAGCCTGAATACGGGTCATCACCGGATAGAAGCGCCAGACACTGTTGAGCGCGTCCATTTCCAGCTGCAACTCGGGGATGTTCAGCTGCTCTCCCCAATGCACATTTCTCAGGGTCAGAGCGATGCGGCTACCGTTCCACTGCGTCTGAGTAGCATCAAAATACAGCGGAACGGCGAAATGCTGCCGGCTCCAGTTCAATACCGGCGCCGACCACCAGGGCAAGGTTTGCCATACCAGCAGGATCAGGGTGAGCAATGCCACCCAAATGATCGACAACATGGCCAGCAGCCGCAGAAAGAATCGTCCCAACCTTAACAACAACGGCATCCAACCTTACTCCTGACCGTCCTTGAGGGTACGACCTGATACTCTGGGCTTAACGCAAAACGACATCGAACTGCTCAGTGGTGTACATGGGCTCGACCTGAAAACGAATGGTTTTGGAGATAAAGGTTTCCAGTTCCGCCACGCGATCCGACTCCTCATCCATCAGTTTGTCGACCACTGACTGGCTGGCCAGTACCAGATAGGAATCGGTGTTGTATGCCCGATGTTGACGCAGAATGTCACGGAAGATCTCGTAGCAGACCGTTTCAGGGGTCTTCAATGATCCCCGTCCCTGGCAGATAGGGCATGGCTCACACAGCACCTGCTCAAGACTTTCGCGGGTACGCTTGCGGGTCATTTCCACCAGACCCAACTCAGAAACGCCCGTCACCTTGCATTTGACGTGGTCTTTCTCCAGCACCTTCTCCAGGGTTCGTAACACCTGGCGCTGATGCTCCACATCTTCCATATCAATAAAGTCGAGAATGATGATGCCACCCAGATTACGCAACCGGAGCTGCCGGCCAATGGCAGTGGCGGCTTCCAGATTGGTCTTGAAGATGGTTTCTTCCAGTGTTTTGTGCCCGACGTAAGCACCGGTATTGACGTCGACCGTGGTCATGGCTTCGGTCTGATCGAAAATCAGATAGCCGCCCGATTTGAGTTGCACCTTGCGGCCCAGAGCACGCTGAATCTCATCTTCAACATTATAAAGATCGAAAATCGGCCGCTCTCCCGGATAGTACTCAATACGCTCAAGAATCTCAGGGATCAGCTTGCCAACAAACTCCTGTGCCTTGTGGAAGGTTTCGCGTGAGTCAATGCGAATCTTTTCTACCTCGGGTGTCGCGAGGTCGCGCAGGATGCGCATATACAGCGGCAGGTCTTCATAGATCACAGTGGCAGGTGCGGCTTTGTCCATGGACTCCTGCAGGGAGTGCCACAACCGGCGCAGGTACAGCAAATCCTTGTGAATGTCCTTCTCCCGTGCACCTTCGGCAACGGTGCGGACGATGAAGCCACCTACATTGACCTCGCCCTCTTCGTGCAACTGGTCCAGCTGGCTCTGCACGGTCTGCTTCAGGCGCTCACGCTCGACTTCATCTTCGATACGCTGCGAAATGCCAACATGTTCAGCGTAGGGCATATACACCAGATAACGCGATGGGATGGAGATATGGGTGGTCAGCCGCGCACCTTTACTGCCGATGGGATCCTTGGTGACCTGTACCACCAGGGATTGCCCTTCGCGCAGCAGGTAGCTGATGGATTTGTTCTCATCTTCCTTGGCACTACGGATATCAGCAGCATGTATAAAGGCAGCACGATCCAGGCCAATATCAATGAAGGCAGCCTGCATGCCCGGCAGTACTCTGACGACCTTGCCTTTATAAATGTTGCCGACAATACCCAGCTTGGCTGCACGCTCGACATAAACCTCTTGCAGCATACCGTTCTCTACCACGGCAACGCGGGTTTCCATCGGTGTGAAGTTGATCAGAATCTCTTCGCTCATTCGGGTCTCAAGCTCTTCCTGATCCCGGCCGACGTTGGACCGGGGTTGATTATTATGCCTGATGGGTTATGACAACCCCACCTGGTGGCAACATGATGTTACGGCTTCGCAGCTGTTCGCAGACTATTGAAAAATCACAGGTATCAGGGTTTGTGCCGACCTGCCTCCTGTCTGCAAACAGGCAAGAGAATCATGGCGCCGGCGCTGGCGATATTCGCCCGGTGCTTCCTGACGCCAGCGCCTGAAGGCGCGATACAGATTGCTCACATTGGCGAACCCCAGCAGATAGCTGATTTCGCCCATGCTTAACTGTTCATTGTTCAGATACCGACAGCACAGCGCGTGGCGGGCCTGATCCAGTAACTCACGAAAGCAGCATTCCTCATCCTGCAGGCGCCGCTGAAAGGTGCGCAGGTTCATGTGCAGCGCCTCTGCCACCTGTGCCGCTTCGACCTCACGCAGCGAATCACGTGACAACAGCTGCTCATACACCTGTCGGCTAAAACTACGGTAGCTCATTGCCTGCAGATAACGCTGCGACAGCTCATCATGCTGTCGGGCCAACTCAGGATTTCGCCCGGGCAACCACTCTTTCATCAGGCTCGCAGAGAAAGTTAATACCACCTCCTCCCCCCGCCACGCCAGCGCCTCACCAAACAGACGCTTGAAAGGGACTGTCATTTCAGGTTCCGGCCCAGGCAGAACAACACGCAGTGGTTGCGGCTTGGCCGGATGCAGATGCCGGATGGTCAGCACTATGGTGGCAGCAAAGACTTCCCAGTCCAGCATCAGCAAGGGATCACGCAGCAGAGGCGCCTGCCGTAATACGACCTGCAGTTCGCTGTCATGTTCAATCAGTTGCACATGGAAGGCATCGGCAAACAATCCCGCACAGTGCTGCAATCGCTGACAACCCTGCAACAGGGTATCGCTTGCCCAGATTGCGTAACCAAGGCTGTACCAGGACGGGGGGCGCACTTGCCGGGCCACTGTCAGGGCAAAACCACGATCATTGCTCATCACCATGGCCAGCTGCATCAGATCACTGATCTTGCGCTGTGGTACCCGCGCCGTGCCTTGCTGCAGTAATTCAGGATCAATACCACTGCGTTGTAACAGACTGGCAAAGTCGAGCCCATAGCGACTCGCCGCCTGCTCGATCACACCGAGCCATCCTGCCAGCACCGTGGCCGTCATGGTCTTATCTCAGCCGTCATGGATCATCTCCCTGTATTGCCCAGCATGTGCTGTTGTCTGCAATCACCTGAGTACATCTCGCGAGCTCATTATTCATGAGCTATTGTCTTTATGCGACAAGTTATTATCCGCAGCGGTAAGCAACTTGTTAGTCGACCTTGGTCCGAGAAAGAATCTTTGCAGCGACTACCTCACCCACACCATAACAACAAGAGGACCACACCATGGGTGTAAAACTGATTCCACCTGCCCAGGCTGCGCAACATTTTCCATTACTGATCAAACAGTTATTCCTTTCCGCAGGACGTTACCAGCCAGACAACCAGATCGTCTATCGAGATCAGCAGAGTTTCAGCTATCGCCAGTTTCGCCTGCGGGTCCAGCAACTGGCAGCGGTGCTACGCGCCGCCGGGGTAAAAGAAGGCGATACCGTGGCAGTGATGGACTGGGATAGCCATCGGTATCTGGAGTGCTATTTTGCCGTACCGATGCTGGGCGCCGTACTGCACCACGTCAATATCCGCCTCTCTCCTGAACAGATTCACTACACCATGGCTCATGCCGAAGACCGTTTTGTGCTGGTGCATGATGACTTTATTCCCATCGCCCAGGCGCTGCTGCCCCGCTTGCCGCTGGTGCAGGCATGCATTCGCCTGAGTGACAGCGGTGACTATCAGGGTGACGTTGCGTTTATTGGCGAATACGAACAGCTGCTGGCAGCAGCCGAACCGCTGACCGAGTTTCCCGATTTTTCCGAAGATGCCATCGCAACCACGTTCTATACCACCGGCACGACCGGCAACCCCAAAGGGGTGTTCTTCAGCCATCGGCAACTGGTGCTGCACACGCTCAATATGGTGGGTACGCTGGGCGCGTACAACGGCATTGACCTGTTGCGCTCGGAATCGGTGTACATGCCGATTACGCCGATGTTCCATGTCCATGCCTGGGGCACACCCTATGCCGCTACCGTACTGAACTGCAAACAGATCTATCCTGGCCGCTATGAACCCAACATGCTGGTGGATCTGGTGGTCAGACATCAGGTCACTGTATCCCACTGCGTACCGACCATCCTGCAGATGCTGCTGAGCTGCGAGCGCTGTAAAGACATCGACTTCAAGGGCTGGAAAGTATTGATCGGTGGCAGTGCGCTGCCTCGCGGACTGGCCAGAGCGGCGATGGAACGAGGTATCGATATCAGCTCCGCCTACGGCATGTCAGAAACCTGCCCCCTGCTGACCGTCACCCATCTCACCAAGGAGCAGCGCGAGTTACCGCTGGAGCAACAACTGGATTACCGCACTCTGACAGGCAAACCAGTCAATCTGGTCGATCTGCAGATAGCCAGCCCCATGGGCGATCTGCTTGATCACGATGGAGAACAGCTGGGTGAGATTGTGGTGCACTGCCCCTGGCTGACTCAGGGCTACTACAAGGAAGAAAGCAAAAGCGAAGAGTTGTGGGCCAACGGCTGGCTGCATACAGGCGACGTAGCTTCCATCCATGCCGATGGTTTTATCGAGATCAAGGATCGTCTGAAGGATGTCATCAAGACTGGAGGAGAATGGCTGTCTTCACTTGAACTGGAGAACTTTATCAGTCAGCACACAGGCGTCGCTGCCGTAGCAGTGGTGGGGATCGCTGACAGCAAGTGGGGTGAACGCCCACTGGCACTGGTGGTGAAAAGCGATGACACACTGGATGACGCCGCCTTGCGCAGCCATCTTCAGGAATTTGTCACCCTGGGCAAACTGAGCAAGTGGGGCATACCCGATCACTTCGAGTTTGTTGCTGATATCCCCAAAACCAGCGTCGGCAAGATCAACAAGAAACAGATTCGCGAGCTGTTTGGCCATTAATCAAATGAGCGGGCTCACGGGCCCGCTCACTCCCCAAACCTATTCACGACCTGAGAAAACGCCCTCGGTTAACTGAAGAACTCAGTCAGAAGGTCGCTTCATCCGCGTGCCGCGGACACCGGGCAGAGGGTGAATACCTCCCTGACAGCCTTACTGCGGCTGCACCACCAGCGTGGCGAAATAACCATAGCGCTCGCTATTGACCTTACCTTCTGACAGTTTTACTTCATCTTCCACTTCTACCAGATAGGGCCCTGCCATCGGCCACTCTACCTTGACCTTGCCTTCGCCATCCGTTTTCAGTGACTGGGTCAGGCGTTCATTGCGGTAGGCCGTCCCTCCTGGCGTCAGTTCAACCGCCAGATCCGCGGCTGGCTTACCATTCAGCAGAAACTGGAAGGTAGCTGGCTCGCCCGTGAACAGGTCTGCCGGATGGGTCAGGGGCACCATCTCAATACCTTTATTGGTAGGCTTCAGTGCCGCATCGGTCGGCTTGCCGCGGGTAACGAAGGTTTCCACCCGCGACAGTGAATGGACGATGTGCCTGGGTTTGCCGTCATCCGGCAGCTGCGCCAGCAGGGCTTCCAGCGTGTCGGCACGCATACCACGTCCCGGCCCCTGTGGCCCCATGCCGGGCTTGCCCTCGCCCTGTGGCTTATCTCCTTCCGCTTTGGGTGGCTCTGCTCCCTGCGGACGCTCGCGCATCACCATGTAACCTTCGTTTGTCTGTTCAAACTTGTAGGTACCGGGCTGCGTCAGCTCGTAGCTGAATACGCTACGGCGCTTATCGGTGTAGCCTTCTACCGCAACGCCCTGGCTGCCGTCAGGCATCAACGCCACCATGCCCTCCAGCCGGGCTGGCTTATCTGCCTGAAAAAGGGTGTTCGACGCCGACACATCGAAAGAGACCCACTCACTTTCATCGCCACTGACAATAGGCTGCAATGGCAGAATCCAGCGGCTGTGGGCCTGAGCCTGCATTGTCACCAGACCCATAGCCAGGGCCAGCGTCGAAACCAAAAACGTCTTTTTCATGCGTATCCGTCCTAAAGATGTACTAGCTAGGAATGGGTAATTCCGTTGATGAATCACAGCACGCAGCCTAAGCCTAATCAGGGTGTCAGCTGCAGCGTCACCTGACCGAGTTCCGTTTTGCCCTGCAGCTGCTCGGTATGTGCCTCAGCGGGTGGCCAGTCAAAGCTGACGCGCTGCAACTCCCGGTCACCCACTTCACGCACCACCTCCAGCGACAGCGTGTACTGGCCAGCTGGCAGTGCCTGTCCCTGCTGATCAACACCCTGCCACTGCAGCTGGTAGGTACCGGGCAAGCGGGTGGCACCGGAGACTCCATCAATGGGGCCATCCAGATCACGCCCGACGCGCCGCCACCACTGGCTGAGAACTTTCAGCCACTTGTCTTTCTTGCCCTGTTCATGCCACACCGCCAGGGTGTTCACCGCCTGACGCTGATCGTTTTCGATCCATACCGCCACATAGGGCCGGTGATATTCCGCAACCTTCATTGCAGGTACGACAAACTCAACGCGCAGATCAGCGGCCTGACTGGCAACCGCAGCCAGCAGCAAAGGCGCAGCAACGAAGTACTTCATGCTTATCTCCAGAAAATAGACACCGCACGGCCATGTCAGCCGCCGGGGGAAAACGATAATTACGGCACCGCCACCAGATATATCAGCAACGGAATGGCGCAGCCCACGGCTACCAGCGGCCATGTTGACCCGCGCTGACTGGCAAAGTGATACAGCAGCACCAGGCCACTGACGGAAAACACCAGAATGATCACTGCCGTCAGATCGATCAGAGCACTCCACCAGGCACCCGCATGGCGGCCCTTGTGCAGATCATTGAGAATCGCCACCAGCCCACGGCTTTCCTCTTCGGCCTCCACCACCCCCTCATCGAGATAGATGCTGATCTGGCGATACCCACCCGGGCGCTGGTAATCCAGATGCAGCTCACTATCCACCGCCTCCAGACGCTGCGGGGTGCCAGCCAGACCCTGGCCAGATAACCATTGCAGCAGTACAGGCTGGACACTGATCCACTGCCCGGCAGCCACTGCAGTCACCAGCTGCTGCTGGAGACCCTCTGGTAACTGCAATCGCTGCTCTGCTTGCGTAGGGTCCGCATCAAACCAGTCAGGATGGTTGAGGGTGACTCCCGTGATGCTGAACAACAACAGACAGGCCAATGCCAGCGCCGAACTGATCCAATGCACGGACTTCACCGCGCGCAACACCTTGCCTTTAAGCACGTCATCACTCTCATCATGAGCAGGTCAGCCTGCTTCTGTTTGATCTTGTCTGCAGTCCGTCGGGCTGTTCTGCTGCAGGTTGCAGGCGCCATGTCGCGATAGCCCGGCAGCACTGCAACGTACCGATGGCGCGCCAGTATAGCCAACGCGGCAAAAAACTCGACATAAACACGAATGAAAATGATTATACGTATTAACAATAGTTAAAAAATGTTACCCAGCCCCCCTCAGTCAATAATCCGCCTGTTTTTTCAGCTTTGTCAGCAAATATAAAAGACAAAATAAAATTTAAATACGAAAAATTATCATTTGTATTTTAATTTTTCACAGAGTAGATTCGTCGCACCTTCTCACCAGCCCTCGCACCTGGCGTGAAAGCCTCCCTTAACCCACCAGTATTCTGTAGTTGAAACAGGAGTCACAGAATGGCATCCGGCGGTATCACTTCTACTCAGCACAAAACCCTGCTGACCACAGCAGTGGGATTGGCTCTCACCTCATCAACCCTGCTGGCTCATGCCGATGACAACAGTCTGCAACTGCCTGTGGTCAGTATCGAAGGCAATCAGGTTGAAGAAGGTTACAAAGTAGAGAAGGCGGCTTCTCCCAAGTACACCCAGCCGCTGCTGGATACCGGCAAAACCATTACCGTCATTCCTGAGGAAGTGATCAAAGAACAGGGCGCCACCACGCTGCGCGATGTGCTGCGCAACGTCACCGGCATCAGTATTCAGGCAGGTGAAGGGGGAACACCTGCTGGCGACAACATGAGCATTCGTGGTTTCAATGCCCGCACTGATATCTACGTGGATGGCGTACGCGACCTGGGTACTTACACCCGTGACTCTTTCAATCTGGAGCAGGTTGAAGTGGCCAAGGGTCCGTCATCATCCATGAGCGGACGCGGCTCGACCGGCGGCTCCATCAATCTGGTCTCCAAGGCACCACGTCTGGACAGTTTCACCACTGCCAGCGTCGGTCTGGGCACAGACGAATACAAACGCGCCACCATCGATACCAACCAGAGCATTGGCAGTAACAGTGCTATCCGTCTCAATGTGATGGGCTACGATGCCGATACGGCTGGCCGGAATGAGGTCTACAACTCGCGCTGGGGGGTCGCGCCCTCCGTTGCCTTTGGCCTGGAAACCAATACCCGTGTGACCGTCAGCTATCAGCACATTCAGGAAGACAACATGCCGGATTACGGCATCCCCTGGGTTCCTACCACCAATACCGCACTAGCAAGCTATGCTGACAAGGCGCCACCGGTGAATTTCGACAATTTCTATGGTCTGGTCGAGCGTGACTACGAAGACATTATCAGCGACAGCCTGAAAATAGCTGCCGAACATGACTTCAATGACAACGTCACCCTGCGCAACCAGTTCACCTATACCCGCAGTGATCGTGACTCCATCATCAGCACGCCGCGCTTTAACGCTGATGGCAGCACCGATATCAAGCGAGAACTCAAAGGTCGCGATCAGGTCGACTCGATTTTTGACAATCAGACCGATCTGACCCTGCACTTTGCCACCGGTCAGGTGAAACACGATCTGGTGACCGGTATCCAGCTGACACGCGAGAAAGAAGAAACCATCACCCGTAACGTCAGCAGCAGTTCCGCACTGACTGACCTGTACCATCCCAATCCCTACGACAGCTACAGCGCCGTGCCGGAACGCACGCCAGCCAACGTCGGGGTGACCAATACTCAGTCGCTGTATGTCAACGACACTCTGCATCTGAATCCGCAGTGGCAAGTCAATGGCGGTTTGCGTCTGGATCATTCAGACACCGACTACACCGTGAAAACGGCCTCTCGTACCGTACCGCTCGGCACCTATAGCAATAACGAAACCACCCTGAGCTATCAGGCTGGTGTGAATTACAAGCCACGGGAAAACGGCAGCATTTACCTGTCCTACGGCAACTCGTTCAATCCTTCAGCCGAAGGTCTGGCGTTAAGTGATGCCACCAAGGATCTGGAGCCAGAAAAGAACCGCAGCTATGAGCTGGGTACCAAGTGGGAACTGCTGGACAGCAAACTGCTGTTGAGCGCAGCGGTCTTCCGTACCGAGAAGACCAACGCACGGGAAACCGATCCCGATGACAGCACCCTGTACGTCATGAATGGCAAGCAGCGTGTGCAGGGCCTGGAGCTGGGTGCCGTAGGCCAGATCACGCCTCAGTGGCAAGTGATCGCCAGCTACACCTACATGAAGAGCAAAGTGGTCAGTTCCGCAGACGAGGACATCGTCGGCCATGAGCTGAGCAATACCCCCCGTAACTCGTTCAGCCTGTGGAGTGACTACGACGCAGGCTACGGCATCAAAGTCGGCGCAGGTGCGCAGTATGTGGATGATCGCTACAACAGCACCGCCAACCTGCGTATTGCACCGTCCTACACCCTGTATGACGCGACCGTCTCCTATGCCGTCAATCCTGATGTTACCCTGCGTCTGAATCTGCATAACATCACAGACGAAGACTACATTGACAGCGTAGGTGGCGGACACTTTGTGCCCGGCACCGGGCGTTACGCCACCCTGACGGCAGATGTATCCTTCTGACCCATGCCTCACAACAGGGCGGTTAACTGAGCCGCCCTTTTATATTCAGGATATGACGTACCATGTTGCTTCCCATTCCCGATGTGCTGACCCGGGATCAGGTCAACGAATGCCGCAAGATCATGCAGGACGCTCACTGGATTGATGGCAAGGTCACTGCGGGCCACCAGTCGGCCAAAGCCAAGCACAATCTGCAACTGGCCGAAAACAGTGACGCTGCACGCTACATGGGGGAAATGATTACTACCGCTCTGGCCACCAATTTGCTGTTCATGGCGGCAGGCTTGCCAGGCAAGATCTTCCCACCGCTGTTTAACTGCTATCAGGGTGGGCAGTCCTTTGGCACCCATGTCGACAATGCCATTCGCCGTATTCCCGGCACGCCAGAGCGCATCCGTACAGACCTGTCCTGTACGCTGTTTTTGTCCGATCCCGATGAGTACGAAGGCGGCGAGCTGGTAGTCGAGGATACCTATGGCACGCATCAGGTAAAGCTGCCAGCCGGGCACATGATTCTCTACCCTTCAACCAGCCTTCATCACGTCACAGCCGTTACCCGGGGAGCGCGTCTGGCGTCGTTCTTCTGGCTGCAAAGCATGATTCGTCAGGACAACCGCCGCAGTCTGCTGTTTGATCTGGACATGTCGATCCAGCAACTTACTCAGGCTACCCCCGAGCACCCGGCCCTGATTCAGCTGACCGGCGTGTATCACAACCTGCTGCGCGAATGGGCCGAGGTCTGATACGACGACTGCAGAAAACACAAAGGCCGGGGATTCGCCACCGGCCTTTGTACCGCAATATCATCCCGCTTGAGATCAGGTCGCCTGAGTCAGCCAGGTAGGGACGCCCGCTTCAGCTAACAGCAACGCAGTTTCATGCAGAGGCAGCCCTACGACCGCTGAATAGCTGCCACGCACCCCCGCCACCAGCACGCCACCTTTGCCCTGAATACCATAGCTCCCGGCTTTATCGGCAGGCTCCCCCGTCATCCAATAGGCCTCTGCCTGTGCAACTGAGATCGGCATCATGCTGACATCGGTGGAGACAACCCGGCTAAATACCTGCCCCGCTGTCACGATGGCGATCGCCGTCAGCACCTGATGCCCGCGCCCACCCAGATTAACCAGCGTACGGACTGCGTCGGCCTGATCCAGCGGTTTGCCAAGAATCTCGCCATCCAGAACGACCGTCGTATCAGATCCCAGTACCGCGACATCATCACCCTGCAACCGGGCTACAGCCTGCGCCTTTTCAATAGCCAGACGTTCCACATAAGCGGCTGGGTCTTCACCAACCAGAGGAGTTTCATCAATATCGGCCACCTGCACGGTGAACTCTGCACCTATCTGGGTTAGCAGTTCACGACGACGTGGAGACTGGGAGGCCAGAATCAATTTCATGAGAGGCTACCTGAAACAAGAAGGGAAAACGGGGGAACAATACCAAGCAAGTTGATCGGATCAGCTGACAAAAATACGGCGCAGATCCCTGTGCACGACAAACCACCAGGGCCATAGCAAGGCGCTGATCAGACTGGGCAACATAAAGATCAATGACTCTGCGGCACCACCCTGCCACTGCTGCAGCCAGTGCCGCACCATTTGCAAAATGCCAATCAGCATGAGCACCACGAAGGATTGCTGAATCAGCGGGAAGTTACGCAGGCGCTGATGCAGCAGAGTAGTGAGATACGCCACCACCGTCAGCCCAATAGCGTTGGCCCCCAACGGGCTGGACTGCAGCAGATCCAGAAGCAACCCACATATCCATGCGGTCTTGACACCCACACGCTCTGGCAATGCCATGACCCAGTAGATCAGCGCCATGGCAACCCATTCGGGCCGCCCCCACTGCAGCATTTCTGGTAGTGGAATAGCACTGAGCATGAAGGCCAACAACAACGACAGCAGAATCAGCCAGCCACCCTTGGGGCCCTGCCTCATGGGGTCGCTACCTTTTTAGCAGCAGGGGTGGCAGCACTGGTGTGCGCATTCCCTGCAGCAGGCTTGGGTTTGTTGTCTGGTTTCCTGGCATCCGGTGAGGGTGCAGGGGCGGCCGTAGCGGCCGGCTTTTGCGGTGTACTCGTACCTGTGTTGGCTGCAGCATTGCTGGCAGGAGCCGGTACGGAGCCAGCCTGAGCATCGGCGCCTTCAGCGGGTACGGTAGCAGGATCAACAAGCGGCTGTGGCGACGGGAACAACAGCAATACATGGCGGCTACGGTCAAGCTGTGCACTGGGTTTGACTTTAACCAGCGCAAAAGGCTCCCCCGGATCATGAATCACTTCAGTCACCTCCCCGACCGGATAACCATAAGGGAAGCGCCCTCCCAGCCCGGAGCTGATCAGCAAGTCACCCTTGGTAATATCTGCAGTGTCAGGTACATGCTCAAGACTCAGCACACCCGGCACCCCTTCCCCAAAGGCAATGGCACGCAGACCGTTGCGATTGACCTGCACCGGAATGGCGTGAGCTGCGTCGGTGATCAGCAGCACCCGACTGGTGTAGGGGCCAACCTCAACCACCTGCCCCATAATACCGCCCGCATCCAGTACAGCCTGACCGACGTATACGTTGTCGTTACTGCCCTTATTAAGGACGATCTGATGCTGGAAAGGATCAGGATTAACACCGATGAGATCTGCCAGCAGCACACGCTCATCCAGACGCTGGGAAGCGTTGAGCAATTCACGCAGGCGAATGTTTTCTGCCGTGGTAGAGGCCATCTTCTGCACCTGGCGCTCAAGGAAGAGCACCTGAGTACGCAGACGATCATTGTCCTGCTGCAACTGCTCGCGGTTGGCGAGCGTTCGGTCAGCAGCACTCCAGACCTGATTAGGGACATCGACCACCCATTGAAGAGGGGCGGTGAAGACGGTGAGCCAGGAGCGTACCTGCGACATCCCCGACCAGTAGCGATCAGCCACCAGCAGAGATAGCGACAGGCACACCAAAACCCAGAACCACCACTTGGAAGAAGAACTACGGAAAATCGAACGCACAGTGGTTCTCTGTTATCCCTGACTTATTCGGATGACAACAGCTCAAAACCGCGGCTGTCCAACATCTCCAGTGCACGACCACCACCACGGGCCACACAAGTCAGAGGATCATCAGCGATGATGACCGGCAAACCGGTTTCCTCACTGATCAGTTTGTCGATATCACGCAACAAGGCACCACCACCAGTGATCACGATACCGCTTTCGGCGATATCGGAGGCCAGTTCAGGCGGACACTGCTCCAGTGCAGTTTTAACTGCCTGCACAATGGTAGACAGCGGATCTTGTAGCGCTTCCAGAATTTCGTTGGAGTTCAGCGTGAAGCTGCGCGGGATACCTTCTGACAGATTGCGACCACGCACATCGATTTCACGGATTTCAGCAGAGGGATAGGCACAGCCCACTTCCTGCTTGATACGCTCAGCCGTAGCATCACCAATCAGGCTGCCGTAGTTGCGACGTACATAGGTCGAAATGGATTCGTCAAAACGGTCACCACCCACACGCACAGACTCGGCATACACGATACCGTTCAATGACAGGATAGCGATTTCGGTAGTACCACCACCGATATCCACCACCATCGAACCGGTTGCTTCATCTACTGGCAAACCTGCACCAATGGCCGCCGCCATGGGTTCATCAATCAGATAGACCTCACGCGCACCCGCACCCAGTGCCGACTCTTTGATCGCACGACGCTCAACCTGGGTAGACTTGCAGGGCACACAGACCAGCACACGTGGGCTGGGAGTAATGAAGGAGTTTTCATGCACTTTGTTAATGAAGTGCTGGAGCATTTTTTCGGTGACATGGAAGTCAGCAATAACGCCGTCTTTCATTGGCCGGATAGCAGTGATGTTACCGGGAGTTCTGCCCAGCATACGCTTAGCATCAAGACCGACCGCCGCGACCTGCTTCTGGTTGCCCACTTGACGAATGGCCACCACTGATGGCTCGTTGAGTACGATGTCCTTGTTGCGGACATAAATCAGGGTATTGGCCGTTCCCAGGTCAATGGATAGATCGCTTGAGAACAGTCCACGGATTCGTTTGAACATGAGACTAATAGCTTCTTATGCAGGCTGATGAGTGCGTGAGCGGGCGTCAGTAAACTGCCAAACTCTAACAATGGCAGGGATTTTGAGCAAGGCGTAAATATGGTACCTTACCAGCCTTTGAGCAGCTCGCCGTCCATGCCTGGCGAACCTGACGCTCTCGCGCGATTTGAGGCGCTATTCTAGCCGAGCAGCCAACCATAAGAAACTGCTGATTGGTACAGTACTGTTGCAGGTTACAACCGGAAATACCCGGGCAAATGTCAGAATTTGTCGATATTGGCGGGTAAGCAGGCAATGACCTTGGCACGTTGTCGCTGCACTGCGACAAAGGCGCAAGGCCGTCAGCAACGGCTGACAGAAAGGTATGGATGGGCTGGCAAAATCTTCTGAAAGGTGGATGACACTACATGGCACTTCAGCAATCCGACGTAGAAAAAATTGCACACCTGGCCCGACTGCAACTGGAAGAGTCCAGTGTTGAGGGATACGTGCGCAATCTTTCCAATATTCTCGCTCTGGTCGATCAGATGCAGGCGGTGAATACCGACAATGTCGAGCCATTGGCCAACCCCCTGGACGCCGTTCAACGTCTGCGTCCTGACGCCGTAACCGAGGAAAATCAGCGCGACAAGCTGCAGGCTAATGCCCCTGCGCAGGAGCGCGGACTGTTCCTGGTGCCCAAGGTCATCGAGTAATTCCTGGCACTTTTTCAACCTTAACGACAGCTGAAATCACCAGAGCCCGCTCTCTGGTCTGTTTCTTCTACATATTCCGCTGATCGACAGCACAGGATGCCTTTTCCCATGCAACAACACACTCTGGCCGGGCTGGCCAAACAACTTCAGGACGGCCAGTGCTCTGCCACTGAACTGGCACAGGACTATCTGGGCCGTATCAAGGCAGACACCACCAACTCCTTTATCAGCGTGACCGAAGAGATCGCGCTGCAACAGGCGAAAGCGGCTGACGAACGCCGCGCTGCAGGCAATGCCGGTCTGCTGACCGGCCTGCCCATCGCTCACAAAGACATTTTCTGCACCGAAGGCGTGCGTACCTCCTGCGGCTCAAAAATGCTCGATAACTTTATCGCTCCCTACAATGCCACCGTGGTGGAGAAGTGTGCTGCCGAAGGCATGGTGATGCTGGGCAAAACAAACTGTGATGAGTTCGCCATGGGCTCCTCCAACGAGAACTCCTTCTACGGAGCGGTAAAGAACCCCTGGGATGCCGAACGCGTACCCGGCGGCTCTTCGGGTGGCTCCGCCGCCGCCGTTGCCGCAGGCCTGGTACCCGCTACCACCGGTACTGATACCGGCGGTTCCATTCGCCAGCCCGCTGCATTCTGCGGTATTACCGGTCTGCGCCCCACCTATGGCCGCGTGTCGCGCTGGGGCATGGTCGCCTATGCCTCCAGTCTGGATCAGGGCGGTCCCATGGCACGCACCGCAGAAGACTGCGCGCTGCTGCTGCAGGCCATGGCAGGCTTTGACCAGAAAGACTCCACCAGTGCCCAGCGCGACGTGCCCGACTACAGCGCCAGTCTCAATGCCCCGCTCAGCGGCCTGAAGATTGGTCTGCCGAAGGAGTTCTTCAACGCTGATCTGGATGGGCAGATGGCAAGCGTGCTGCAGGCTGCCATTGACGAATACCGCAAGCTGGGCGCTGAAGTGAAGGAAATCAGCCTGACCAACGTTGGTCTGTCGATTCCTGCCTACTACATCATTGCCCCGGCCGAAGCCTCTTCCAACCTGTCCCGCTTTGACGGTGTTCGTTATGGCTATCGCTGCGACAACCCCAAGGATCTGATGGATCTGTACAAGCGCAGCCGTGGTGAGGCCTTCGGTGAAGAGGTCAAACGCCGCATCATGGTCGGCACCTACGCCCTGTCCGCTGGCTATTACGATGCTTACTACCTGAAGGCACAGAAGATACGCCGTCTGATCCAGCAGGATTACATCGCTGCCCTCAACGACGTGGATGTCATCATGGCACCGGTAACGCCGACCCCTGCTTTCAGGATCGGTGAAAACACCAATGACCCTGTCGCCATGTATATGGAAGATATTTTCACCCTGTCCCTGAACCTCGCGGGTCTGCCCGGTATGTCCGTGCCCGCTGGTTTCATCGGCCACCTGCCGGTGGGTCTGCAGCTGATCGGTAACTTCTTCGAAGAGTCCCGTCTGCTGAATGTTGCCCACCAGTTCCAGCAAGTGACCGACTGGCACCTGCGTACCCCAGCCTGAGCCCGGATGAGAAGAGGTATATAGAAGATGCAATGGGAAGCCGTGATCGGTCTGGAAATTCACACCCAGCTCGCCACTCAATCGAAAATTTTCTCCGGTGCCAGCATTGCGTTTGGTGCCGAACCCAACACCCAGGCCTGTGCTATTGACCTGGCGCTGCCTGGCACCCTGCCGGTATTGAATGAAGAAGCGCTGCGGATGGCGGTCAAGTTTGGCCTGGCCATCGGTGCCGAGATTGGCAAGAAGTCCGTCTTTGCCCGTAAAAACTACTTCTATCCCGATCTGCCAAAAGGTTATCAGACCAGCCAGTTCGAGTTCCCCATCGTCGGTAAGGGCGAAGTGGAAATCGAGCTGGAAGACGGCAGTCGCAAGGTGATTGGTGTGACCCGTGCGCACATGGAAGAAGATGCAGGCAAGTCACTGCATGAAGACTTCCAGGGCATGACGGGCATCGACCTCAACCGTGCTGGTACTCCCCTGCTGGAGATTGTTTCCGAGCCAGACCTGCGCTCCGCCAAGGAAGCCGTGGCCTATCTGAAGAAGATTCATGCCATCGTGACCAACCTCGGTATCTGTGACGGTAACATGGCAGAAGGCTCTTTCCGCTGCGACGCCAACGTTTCCGTGCGTCCCAAGGGCCAGGAAAAGTTCGGCACCCGCGCCGAGATCAAGAACGTCAACTCGTTCCGCTTTGTCGAAAAAGCCATTCAGTACGAGATCGAACGTCAAATCGATCTGATCGAGGACGGTGGTGAAGTGGTGCAGGAAACCCGCCTGTACGATGCCGACAAGAACGAAACCCGTTCCATGCGCTCCAAAGAAGAAGCCAACGATTACCGTTACTTCCCCTGCCCTGACCTGCTGCCGATCATCATCGATGACGTCTATATCGACGCAGTACGTCAGACCCTGCCCGAACTGCCCGACAGCCGTAAGGCCCGCTTTATGGAACAGTACGGTCTGAACGATTACGACGCTTCCAACCTGTCGGCCTATCGGGATCAGGCGGACTATTTCGAGGCCGTTGCCAAAGTCTGTGGTGATGCCAAACAGGCCGCCAACTGGATGCTGGGCGAAGTCGCCAAGTATCTGAATCAGAACAGTCTGGAAATTGCCCAGATCCCCGTCCCTGCAGCCAACCTGGCACAGCTGATTCAGCGTGTTCTGGATGACACCATCAACTCCAAGATCGCCAAACAGGTCTGGGATGCGATGTGGAATGGCGAAGGCGATGCTGACACCATCATTGCCGCCAAAGGTCTGAAACAGGAAACCGATACCGGTGCACTGGAACAGGTCATTGATGACGTCATCGCCAAGTGCACACCTCAGGTGGAGCAGTATGTGGCTGCCGAGCCAGACAAGCGTGGCAAGATGCTGGGCTTCTTCATGGGCCAGGTGATGAAAGCCTCGGGCGGCAAGGCCAACCCAGGTCAGGTCACCGGATTGCTGAAGAGCAAGCTCGACAAGCTCTGCTGATCACACCGTTAGCCCGTCATGCAACGCCGCGTTTTCGCGGCGTTGCTGTTTCTGCCCAGCCGATACGAATTGAAAGCCTCGGCTGGCAGACAGATTGCAGCCACTGTCACACTAAACGCCGCTACTGAACGGCTATACTGTAGCCTTTGATTTTCTCAGAGATATAAAGGACTGAACGATGGCAGGATCAAGCCTGATTGCACTCATCGATGATATCGCCACCTTGCTGGATGATGTCTCCGTCATGACCAAGGTAGCCGCCAAGAAAACCACTGGCGTACTGGGCGACGACCTCGCTCTCAACGCCCAGCAGGTAACCGGCGTACGTGCCGAGCGTGAGCTGCCGGTGGTTTGGGCGGTGGCCAAGGGCTCGCTGCTGAACAAGGTCATTCTCGTTCCGGCTGCGCTGGCAATCAGTGTCTTTATTCCCTGGGCTATCACGCCATTACTGATGGTAGGCGGTGCTTTTCTCTGTTTTGAGGGATTCGAGAAAGTCTTCCACACGCTGTTCCACAGCGCAGCGCATCACCAGCAGGAGGAAGAACTCAAACAAGCGGCAGACGACAGCACTACGGATATGGTTGCGTTTGAACAGGCCAAGATCAAAGGTGCCATCCGCACCGACTTCATTCTTTCTGCAGAGATCATTGCCATCACGCTGGGCACGGTAGCCGATGCCGCCCTGCTGGATCAGCTGATTGTCCTGTCGCTGATTGCCGTACTGATCACCCTGGGGGTGTATGGCATCGTTGCTGCCATCGTCAAACTGGATGATGGCGGCCTTTATCTGTGCCGCCGTGAGGGCCAGGGCACCCTGCCCAGACTGTTGCGAGGGCTCGGGCGCGGCATCCTGCGTGCCTGCCCCTATCTGATGAAAGGCCTGTCGGTGGTTGGTACGGCAGCGATGTTTATTGTCGGCGGCGGTATCCTGACGCACGGAGTGCCGGTGGTGGGGGAAACCCTGCACCACCTGAGTGAACACAGCGAACAGCTGGCAGGCGTCGGTCCGGTGCTGGGCTGGATCACTCCCTCTCTGCTCAACGCGGCAGCAGGCGTGATAGCTGGCGGCATAGTGCTGGCGGTCGTCAGCGTAATCCAGAAACTGCGCGGTTAGTGCCTTCCCCACTGCCAGCAGTATCCGTCTGACTTAACGCCGCCATGCCATCACCGGCGGCTTTATGGCAGCAGGTGCTCCAGACCTGGTGCAGTCATGCTGGGTACAAACTCCATCAGGGTATACTGCGCCAGACCAAGGCGGGCGAAAGGGTCCTGTGCCAGCACGTCCTGTAATGCCTGCCTGCTCTCTGCCTTTGCCAGTATCACTCCGCCTGTACGCGGAACCAGCCTGCCTGAAACCAGAAAAACCCCGGCTGCATACTGCTGCCTGAGATACTCGACATGCTCAGCCAGCACCGCATCGACCTCGCTGAGGTCACAGACATAGTTCAAGGTCACCACAAACACAGCGTTTATCTCCCTTCACTGATCACCCATCTGAACACTACTTACGTACACCCAGCACTAACCCGGCAAGGATCAGCACACCACCTATACCGTGATAAGGCAGCAAGGACTCACCCAGCAGCGTTACCCCGAGCAAAGCGCCGAACACCGGCATCAGGAAGATAAACAGACTGGCCGCTGAGGGGCCGAGAATGCCGACACCATGATTCCACAGCAGATAGGCCACGATAGAGGCAAAGACGCCGGTAAAAGCAATTGCCGACAGGTTGGTCAGGTCAATAGCGAATCCTCCCTGCTGACTCCACTCCCACAGATAAAAAGGCAGAATCATCGGCACACCCAGCATCACCACGACCGCCAGCAGTGTGACGGGAGGAATACCGAGGTGACGCTTTTTCAGCAGCACCGAGTAGAGTGCCCAGCAGCCGACTGCCACTAGCATCAGCAGGTCGCCATGATTGAACGCCAGACTGGACAGAACCTGCCAGTTCGCTTTGGAGACGATAACAATCATGCCGATAAAGCCCAGTAGCATTCCGCCCGTTTGTCGTCCCGTCGGCCGCGCTCCCAGCATCAGCCAGGCTGCCAGCATCGTCGTCATGGGGATCAGAGTATTCATCAGAGCAGTATTGATGGCCGTGGTTTTCTGCACGGCCATATAAAGGATGGAGTTGTAAGCACCGACACTCAGCACGGCCAGCAATGCCAGCCAGGGCAGCTGCGGCCTGATCAGCGGCCAGTGGCTGCGAATACTCTGCCAGGTCAGAGGAATAAGAATGGCGCCCGCCAGCGTCCAGCGCCAGAAAGCCAGAGAGATGGGAGGCATATGCCCCACCAGCCCACGGCTGACAACGGCATTGGCCGCCCACAAAAACGTAGTGGCCGCCAGTCCCAGTGCAGCCCACCAGGTACGATTCATTGATGACTCCTTAACATCCGGTCTCGGTCTGTGTCACATCAGCCACAGAGCATTGAGGCACACACAGCGCTTTGCCATCGGTGATGGTCAGCCTGCCAGGGTAGCGACCATATCGATATAGCGGGGGTCCAGCACTTTGCGCTGGCAGGCGAGCTGCTGCAGAGGAATCGCCACCACCCGGTTCTGATCCACGCCCAGCATCACCCGGTCGGCACCGGCCAGCAGATAGCGGACGGCCTGCTCGCCGAGCATCGATGCCAGCACCCGGTCGTGACCTGTGGGTCTGCCACCGCGCTGGATATGCCCCAGTACACAGACCTTGGCCGCGTGTCCGGCCTGCTCCAGCTGAGCGGCCACATCGTAGCTGTAACCAGGCTTTGGCCCTTCGGCAACCACAACAATACTACTGCGCTTGCCGCGTCCTCGCGCCAGATCGAGCTTGTCGATCAGTGTCTGCGCCTGAAAAGGCCGCTCTGCGGTGATCACCTCTTCGGCTCCTCCGGCCAGCGCCACCTGCACGGCGATAAAGCCACTGGTGCGCCCCATTACTTCGACCAGAAACAGACGCTCCAGCGCATCCGCGGTATCACGAATACGGTCGATGGCCTCCAGTGCGGTATTGACGGCGGTATCAAAGCCGATTGTGTCATCGCTGCCCCAGATATCGTTGTCGATGGTACCCGGCAGGCCGATCACACGAATACCGTGCTCCTCGGCCAGCAAATGCGCACCGGTCAGTGAGCCATCGCCGCCGATGATGACCAGCGCATCCAGACCCAGCTCACGGCAATGTCTGGCCGCCAGCGCTCGCCCTTCAGCGGTACGAAACGCTTCACTGCGTCCCGTTTTCAGGACGGTTCCACCACGCTGGATGATGTTGCCGACCGAAGCCGTGTCGAGGGTTTGCCACTCACGCTCCAGCAGGCCGATATAGCCGTGCAGAATGCCGGTTACCTTGATGCCTGCCTGAATAGCGGTGCGCGTGACGGCACGGATAGCGGCATTCATACCTGGCGCATCACCGCCACTGGTTAGTAAGCCGATATGGAGCAGAGACTGGCTGGCTGTTTGGTCTTGTAATTGCCACATGATGATTCCTCAGGCCGCCACTCGTGGTGTATCGCTCATCATCAGCAAGCAGATACAGCACACCACCTGAGTGGCGGCCAGATTGCAGGGAAGGACATGACGGTGGCCATGTCCCCTTATTGAGGATGGCCGCTTTTATAATGCACAGGAAGCTATCACAATCATTCCGGCTTGCCACCCAATCAATCGTATAAGTCGGCCAGACTCACAGAGGAGTGCATGATGCTCTCGACCCCACTTCCTTCCACTACCCTGTGGCGCCTTGATGAGCAGGGCGTCAGCAGTGGCAATAGCCTGCAATGGCTCGGTCAGGGCAAAGTGCTGCTGATCGGCGTCCCCGGGGCCTTCACGCCCACCTGCAGCAATCAGCATCTGCCCGGCTTACTGGCCAGCAAAGATGCCCTGCAGGCGGCAGGTGTCACCACGCTGGCCTGTATGGCTGTCAACGATGCATTTGTAATGGCTGCCTGGGGCAGGCAGTTAAGCGCTGAAGGAAGCATCCAGATGTTGTCCGACGGTCAGGCAGAACTGACCCTGGCACTCGGGCTGCAGCAGGACGCCAGTGCACGCGGGATGGGTATACGCTGCAAGCGCTTTGCCCTGCTACTGGAAAACGGCGTGATCACCAGAGCGTGGGTGGATGAGCCCGGCCGCTTTGAGTTGACCAGCGCCGAGCACATTCTGGCGGAGTTAAGCTGAGCCGCTGATCAGGACCACAAGGAGCGGCACCAGCGCAGCAGTTCAGTCAGATGCTGACTGGCCTGCTCCCATAATCCGGGTTGCGCTGGGGCTTTCAGGCTATGCAGATCCGTCAGGCTCGGCCAGTGGCTGGGCCCCTGCCACACCGCCTGATGCAGCACACTCTGCCAGGCCGCCGGGCTGGGGCTGATCCAGAAGGTAACCAGTACCAGCAATGCCATCACTATGGTCAGCCCCGGATATTGCCAGTCGGTAATTTTCAGCGCCGTACCGAAGGATTTCTTTATCCGCGCACCAGACAGGTCGACGCTATACAGCTCATCCAGCAGCAGATGGATGGTCGCGCCGATAAAGACGAAGGTGCCAACGCCCCAGGATGTTCGGGGGCTCAGAAAGAAGTAATGATGGGCCAGAGCCACCGTGATAAAGGCAAACAAGGTGTTAGCCAGCAGCGAATGCAGCATGCCACGATGAACCGTAAAGCGGGCGAAGATGGCCAGTACCGGGTAGCGTACGGCCAGATAGGCGAGGATTCCCAGCAGCCACAGCATCCACAGCGGCAACACCCCCACCTGATCAGCCACCAGCGAGGATGCAAACATCGCTCCCATGATACTGAACACCAGCTGTATCGACTGGGAATGGTCAGAATCGATATCCGGTAGCAACCCACCGAGGGTTCCCGCCAGCCAGAAAATCAACGCTTCCTCTGCGGTTGCCGCACCGACGGACAACGCCGCCGTCGACAACGCCCCACACGCAGCAGCAGCTACTGCGGTATGAGTTTTGAAATCAGCCATGACAAAAATTAACCGCACTATCGTTGCAAACCGCGCCATTCTACCTGATATGCAGGGCAAAGCACTGTATATAAAAACAGATCACTTTTCCGTGGCCACGTGCAGAACCTTGTGAGCCCGTACCGACAGGGCAAGCAACGCGGAGCAGATCGTCAGTACATGCTGAAGCAACGTCTGCATTTACCTTGAGGAGCCGTCCCGACCATGATCATTCTCTATCTGCTGCTGGCTGGCGTGCTGCTATGGTGGCTATGGAGTCACTTTGCCACCCTGCGTCGCATGGATCGCAAGATACTGCTGCTCTGCCTGCTGGGGCTGGTACTGATCGGCGCCGGTATCATCGGGCGCCTGCCGTGGTTCTCGGCGCTGATTGGAGCCGTGCTGCCCTGGCTTGGTAAAGCCTGGCCCTGGCTGATGCGGGCTCTGGGGTTATGGACGTATGTCAAAAAGCAGCAGCGTATCATTCGGCTGCAGCATGATGACAAGGGCCTCGATGGGCTGGTTCTGCGCGGTCCGCTACAACAGCGTACCCTCAACAGCCTGACACCCACCGAACTGCAGCAGCTCAGGCTGTATTGCCAGCAGGACCCGTTCAGTCTGGCCCTGCTCAAGCAGTGGTGGACACTAAGCCAGCTCGGCCCCTGGCAGGAGGCGCCGCCCCCGGCCGCCCATCAACCGATGAGCAAAGACGAGGCGCTGGCCGTACTTGGCTTACCCGCCCATGCAGACAGGGCCGACATAGTGGCCGCACATCGGCGCCTGATCAGTCGCCTGCATCCTGACAAGGGTGGATCAGACTGGCTGGCCGTGCGCGTGAATACGGCACGGGATATCCTGCTGGCTGCACTACCTCAGGATGATCCTTCTTAAAAGCTGTTCACACTCTGCGTCGCATCCCGCGACACTGCCTGCTCAGAAACTGGAAAGATCATCCGGCGAAGAGTAACGATGCTGGCGCTCCAGCCGTTTTTGCTCCTCGGTTTTGCCTGACTCATTGGCAGGATTCAGCTTGACCACCGGCGGCTTGGGATAGGGGTTAAAACTGCTGTAGAAATACTGGATCATGCTGTCGCAATCCCCCTGCCGTACCCCGACTGGCCCGCGACTGTTCTTGATCCGCACGTACTCCTCCAGAAACGCCGACTCGGTCATGACCCAGCCCCGCACCGTGGCTACTTTATCCAGCAGCCAGTCACGGGTCACACTGGGGTCTTTCAGCATGCAGGCACTCAGCTGATTGATCTGCTCCAGATACCCGAGCCGCTCGTTATCCGGCTTCTTCGCCACCGCCACGGCCTGATACAGCTTGGCCACATCAATCATGAACTCACGCAGCCGCGTGCGCTCAGGGCCATACCACTCCAGCCGAATACGCCGCTCCACACCATCCCATAACGCATTGTGGTTGGTGTCGGCATAAGCCGCAGCGGGAGTACCGGCGTTACTGGCCAGCGAAGGCATCTCCTGCAGCTCTTCGATGGTGACAACGTCATCCGCTCTGGCCGCCAGGGACACCAGCAAAATTAGACAAACCCCGGTTTTATACATAGCTTAATCACTACAAGTGAATGGAAGTGGCTTATGTTCAGCACCCAGCCCGGCTGACAACCTGTTCACGCGCCAGAGCTGCAAGACCCTGTTCTCTATCGCTTTGCTTCGCCTGTGCTGATGCACACTCAACGCTGTACTAGTCTAGTTCAGCCCTGTGACATCGCGAGTGCAGCAAAGCAGACTGGAAACACAAACCGTGCCGCTCATCACATCGTGAACCGTTATCCGGCCCAGACTGCAATATGTATTCAGAACAAGTAGAGCAAACATCGTGCTGATAGTTACTGACTCAACCAGACGTGTGTTGTATTGGGACGAAGCCATCAGTCGTATGACCGGCCTCACCCCGGCACAATTCGAGTCCACTGCGCTGTATCGGCAACTTGCCCAGGTAATTGAACAGCCCGCCAGCGCCCCCTTGCTGCAAACCGTTCCTCTTGCCGACAGCGACAGCCAGCTGCTCGCCACGGCAGATCGCCTGCATATGGGTGATGACGCCATTCTGCTGCTGATCACACTGAATCAGCCTCGCCCCGGCCAGCTGCCCTGTATCAGTCTTGACCTCAAACATGAGCAGAACCAGCCCAATCAGGCGCTGCTGCAACTGGCCGAAACCATGCACTGCGATTATCAGCAGCTGTTGCCCGAAGTGATTCAGCAGAACTGGAAAGACATCCCGCTGGCCATTTTCAGTACAGAGGTGCATTACCAGAACCTGCTGCTACGCTGGCTGGTCATGCCGCGCGCAGATGGCCAGACCCTGTATTGTCTGGGCATGCCGGTGGATGAGCAGGAGCTGTATCAGCAAATCCTGGAATACTCGGTGGATGGCATCTATCAGACCCATCGTTCCGGCAAAATCCTGTTCGCCAATCAGGCACTGTTGCAGCTGTTTGGCTACGACAATCTGGAGGGGATGCAGCGAGCTATTCAGGACGTCAGCAGCGATCTCTATGTCCATCCAGAGCATCGTCACCAGTTTGTCTCCCTGCTCGATGAACATGGCATCGCCGAAGCCTTTGAATGCCAGATGCGTACCGCGACCGGCAAAATTATCTGGCTAAGACAAAATGCCCGCTCGGTGCGGGGTATCAACGGCAAGACGGTATTCATTATCGGCACGGTATCCGACATCACCCAGCAGAAGCGGGCCGAACAAGCCCTGCGCTATGCCGAAGAACAATACCGTGGCCTGTATGAAAACGCCGTGGCGGGCCTGTTCCGCAGCTCCATCAAGGGCTACTTCCTCAGCGTCAATCCGGCGCTGGCCACCATGTTCGGCTTCAATTCACCTGCGGCCTGCATTCGCTACTACACCGACCTGAGCAATCAGCTGTACGTCAAACCGCAGCAGCGCAAACAGCTGCTGCGACAGATGCTGAGCAACAAGGACGTGATACGTAATGAGATGGAGGTATACCGTCGCGACGGCAGCACCATGTGGATACTGCAGAATCTGCGACTGGTGCGTGATGCCAATGGCAAGGCACTGCATATCGAAGGCTCCACCATCGATATTACCCAGAGCAAGCAGGCCCAGCAGCGTATCAACCATCTGGCCCACCATGATTCCCTGACCCAGTTACCCAATCGTATTGCTCTGGCACAACAGATCAGCCGCTGCCTTGGCGAAGTCAGCAAGGGGCTGTGTTCCGGCTTCTATCTGCTGATGCTGGATCTGGATAACTTCAAGGACATCAATGATACCCAGGGCCATGGTCTGGGCGATCAGCTGCTGCAGATCGTTGCTGATCGCATCCGCTCACTGCCTGCCCAGCATTTCGATGTGGCCCGTATCGGCGGCGATGAGTTTGCGCTGCTGGTCCGCCAGAATGATCAGACCATAGAGACCTTCTGCCAGCAGCTGCTGGATGTCATCGCCCAGCCCATGCAGCTCAGCAATCAGCACTTTCGTATCAGTGCCAGCATCGGCGTGGTCCATTACCAGCCCACAGACCCGCTGCAAACGGCGGATCAGGCGCTACAGCGTCTGCTGCGTCAGGCCGATCTGGCGCTCTACCAGTCCAAGGATAACGGACGTAACTGCTACAGTTTCTACTCCCCCGACCTGGATGCCCGTCTGCAGGAGACCCGTCAGCTGGAGCGTGACCTGTACGATGCGCTGCGCTCTGAGGAGCAGTTCTTTCTGGTGTTCCAGCCGCTGATCAACTGTACCAACGGCCGCCTGCTGGGGGCCGAAGTGTTGCTGCGCTGGCAACACCCGGATCGCGGGCTGATCTCACCGGCACAGTTCATCCCGCTGGCGGAAAGCTGTGGCCTTTCATCGGAGCTGGATGACTGGGTACTGCGCCATGCCTGCCAGCAGTTACGCCAGTGGCAGGATCGCGACCGTCCCCTGCCCCTCAGTGTCAACCTGTCGGCCCAGCAGTTCTCTCAGCTGGACCTGCTGTCACGCATTCAGGGTCTGATTGACGAATTCGCCATCGCACCGGCCTATCTGGGTCTGGAACTGACCGAAACGGCCGCCCTGACCAACCACCAGACGGCCGTCATGGTGCTGAAGCAATTACGTGAGCTGGGTATCAGCATCGCGCTTGATGACTTCGGAACGGGGTACTCGTCGCTAGGTTATTTGCAGGACATGCCGGTCACCAAGGTCAAACTGGACCGCGCCTTTATTGCCGGTATCGTCAGCGACCCGCGCCAGCGCGCCATTGTCTCGGCGGTGGTTAGTCTGGTTCGCAGTCTGGGGCTGATACTCAATGTGGAAGGGGTGGAGACCGTGGAGCAGTTCAAAGTCCTGCAGGCGTTTCATGTGGATGAGCTGCAGGGTTTTCTGCTGGGCCGCCCGGTCATTGCAGCAGAACTGGAACGCCAGTGGCTGGGGGCGGAGGGCTGGCAGGCGCTGACCCTGCCAGACTGAGCCCTGTTCTCAGATCAGGCTCGCGTTCCGAACGAGCCGGGTTTACACAGCTGGCGCTCAGGGCGCCAGCCAGCCAATCTCCTCTGCGGTGGTTTTACCAATCACGACCTGCGACAGGTCATCGGGTATTTCTGCCTGCTGCGGCGTCAGCGGAATACGCCCGGCCATCAGCTCAGCCTGCCGCTGTGGCAACAGTGGTTGCTGTTCAGGATGGGCAAAACCACCCGGATACGCCGGGTACAGCGTCTGTGGGTCATATTTGTCAGTGGCGCCAAAGTTATGCAGTAATTCATGGGCCAGAATGACATTGTTGACCTCCCCTAGCGTCTTGCTGGCATAACCATACACCACGCCCATCCATAACTTCTCAATGCCAAAAGCATGCTGCGGACGCTGCAGGTTTTCTGGTCCATAAAGCACCAGAAACAGATCCACATCACTGTGCTCACGGTTCTCCACCCGCCACCAGTGCCACCAGCGCAGCTCGAGGCTCCACCACATGATTGCCAGTGCACTGGCGCCGGGTTCCGGTTGCGGCGGAGGTAACACCTGCACCTGGCTATCCAGCGCCAGATGAATGGGTTGATCCAGAGGCAGGCCGTAGTCAGCCGCCTGCTCATTGAGAAAGGTTTCAATATCAGCAAAATCGGTGTTGGTCAGACTCTCCATATAGTGCTGGGTGCTGGCCTCGCCATCACCGTTAAGCAGATGCACATTGACCCACACAGGGCGTTGCCAGTGGCTTAACTGCCATGACTTCCAGACCGTAGACTGCAGCGCCAGAAACAGCGCCCCCAGCAGCACCGTCAGGCGTATCAGCTTCCAGACACTCATGACACACCGACCTCTGCAGCATCCCCTACCCTGCTCATATGTGCGTTCATGCGTTCTTCTCCCTGCCATGACGAGTTTTGCTTCAGAGTGCAGACACCAGCCGAACACCAACGTTCAGGACAAGCTCCCGCCTAATAACGCCGCCAGCAGTCAGAGCATTGAACTCGGCGCGCAGCAACCGCAGGGACTTTATAGCCAGATCAGCAGCATCAGCAAGCCTGTTCTGTAAACAGGTGACTCAGCACAACAGACAGGGAGCAGAGACCATGATGATCTTTTCTCACCCCAGTTTTACCCGGCATGAACAGGTCAGCTTTATTCAGGATACGGCAACCGGGCTGAAAGCGATTATAGCCATTCACAGCTCACGTCTGGGACCGGCGCTGGGCGGCTGCCGCATGCATGCCTACCGCACCGACGACGAAGCCTTGACCGATGTCCTGCGCCTGTCGGAAAGCATGAGTTATAAGGCGGCGCTGGCCGGGCTTCCTCTGGGTGGAGGCAAATCGGTGATCATCGGCGATCCGAATACCGACAAGACGCCTGCCTTACTGGAAGCGTTTGGCCGGGCGGTGGAGCATCTGGGTGGGCACTATATCGTGGCCGAAGACGCCGGTACGAGTGCAGCGGACATGCGCATCATCTCGCGACAAACCCATCACGTGACGGGCTTGCCAGATCCGCAGCGCGGCACCGGAGATCCGTCACCAAACACCGCTTACGGCGTTTTTCTCGGGCTGCAGGCCGCCGTGCAGGATCGCTTTGGCGATACCTCCTTGCAGGGGATGCAGATTGCAGTACAGGGTCTGGGCCATGTGGGTATGCGCCTGTGTGCTCTGCTGCATGAAGCAGGGGCGCAGTTATGGGTGGCCGACCCTCTGGCCGAGCGGGTCAGACAGGCGCAAGAGCGTTTCAGCGCTCATGTCAGCACACCGGAACAGATTCACAGCACCGCCGTCGATGTCTTCGCCCCCTGTGCCCTTGGCGCCAGTATCAATGACCATACCCTGCCTGAGTTACATGCCGCAGTGGTGGCGGGTGCGGCTAACAATCAGCTACTGCGCCCCGAGCATGGCGATCTGCTGCGTCAGCGCGGCATACTCTATGTGCCGGATTATGTCCTCAACGCTGGCGGTTTGATTGATGTGTACTATCAGCATGAGGAGTTTTACAGCAGTACCAGGGTGAGGGCACACATCGAACGCATCCCCACGACACTGGCAAAAATCTTCGCCACCGCACGGGAGCAGCAGATGGCCACTAACCGGGTGGCCGACCGTCTGGCCAAAACCATGTTGCTGTAAAGCACATCAGGCATGGCGGATAGCCCACACTACAGGCGGAAATGCGCTATCTGCTCGGTCATCTGTACGGCCAGACTGGAGAGTTGATGGCTGGCCACACTGGTCTGGTTGGCACCCGCAGCGGTCTGAATCGACACATCTCTGATTCCCTGCAAACTGGTATCCACCATCCGCGCCACCTGTGCCTGCTGCTCCGTGGCGCTGGCAATCTGCAGAATACGCTGCAACACCTCCTGCATACTGCCATTGATATGCTCAAACACCTGATCAGCCGCCTGCACTGCCGAGGTGGTTTGCTGAGCACGGGTGTTGCTGTTGGCCACGGCGCCTACCACCTTTTGCGTGCCTTGCAAGATGGCACTGACGACCTCTTCAATCTCGCGGGTAGAGCCCTGTGTACGCTGTGCCAATGCCCGTACCTCATCAGCCACCACCGCAAAGCCACGCCCCTGCTCACCTGCACGCGCGGCTTCAATAGCCGCATTCAACGCCAGCAGATTGGTCTGCTCCGCGACGGCACGGATCACATCCAGCGCCTGACTGATGGCGGCAGCCTGCTGTGACAAGTGCTGCACCTCATCGCTGGTGCGACTGATATCACCACTCAGCGCCTGCATGGCACTGACGCTTGCCGCTATCTGCTGACGCCCGCTCTCCACCTTGGACATGGTGGTATCGGTGATAGTCGAGGCCGCACTGGCATTGTCGGCCACATCCTCGATGGCCGTGGTCATCTGATTGATTGCCGTTACGGCCTGCTGCAGCTCGTCGTCCTGCTTCTGCATATTTCTGGCGGCATCATCGGTTACCACACTCAGCTCTTCCGAGGCAGAAGCCAGCTGAGTACTGGAATCCAGAATCCGGTCAATGATGTCGCGCAGCGCCTGCTGCATCGTCGCCAGCGCAGAGTTCATCTGCGTCAGCTCATCACGCCCCTCCACCCTGATGGTGGACGTCAGATCACCCGCCGCCACCGCCGTGGCCATTGTCAGCGCATTGCCGACCGGCCGCGTAATGCTGCGAGTCAGCACCATACCGATGAGAATGCAGAGCAGTACGCTGAACAGTGCCAGCCCCGTACTGAAGTGCAGCGCAAAGCGAAAGCGGCCCTCAGACTCATCCACCGCATTGCGGGCCTCATCCTCACTGACCTGTACCAGAGTCGACAGCTGCTGTGACAGGGTGTCATCCAGTGTCTCCATGGCATTGAGGGTGTCGCTGGCCTGGGCAATCCTGCCCTGCTGCTGCAGCTCCAGCACCTGTTGTTCCTGCTGCCAGTAACGGCTCAACGTCTGCTGAAGGGTGTCATACGCCTGACGCTCGCCGCTGCTGGCCAGAGCGGCGTTGAGTAATTCCAGACTGTGATGGGATTGCTGCAGGGTACTGTCGACTTTCTGTCGCTCATGCTGTTTCTCTGCATCAGTGTCCGCCAGCAGCAGATTGGCCGTGCTGGCCTGCAGTTGCAGCAGACTGGTTTCAACATCGACGGTACGCACAATGGACGGCAGCCAGACGGCCTGCAGCTCCAGCGTCTTGCCGTTCATCTTCTCCATCTGCAGCAATGACATGGAGCCAAGCAGCACCAGCAACAGCACGATGCACAGAAAGCCTGCCAGCAACCGTCCGCCGATAGTGAACCGTCTGATCGCTATCATGTTCCCTCCCGCCAGGTTCAGACCTGTGCGAACAGTGGTAGTTGTATTCCAGGCTCCCTCGGGCAAGTGTAGACGCGGACCACTACCTGTCAAAAATGACAGCTCGCCGTCATGCGCTGGTCGTAACAGCCCCTGACGCTTCCGGTTTCCACCATGCAGCCGCTCTGCGACAATAACCGCCCCTTTCAGCACGGCGACCTTCCTCTGTCATGAATCTGATACTGCTCGAGCCCAGTGACTTTATTTCCGCTACCCACGTCTGCTTACGGGGAAGACGCCAGCAGCATGTACTCGCCGTGCATCAGGCCGAAGCCGGGCAACAGCTCACTGTCGGTCTGCTCAACGGTCAGATAGGAAAAGGGCTGATTACCCAGCTCGATGACACCCAGCTGCACATGGAGGTCAGCCTGACCAGCGATGCGCCACCCGCCCTGCCACTGACCCTGATTCTCGCGCTGCCTCGTCCCAAGATGCTGCGCCGAACCCTGCAGCATGCCTGCACGCTGGGCGTCAGCCGTATCGTGCTGGTCAATGCCGTGCGGGTGGAGAAAAGCTTCTGGCAGACACCCTTTCTGCAGGAGCAGGCTATCCATGAGCAGCTGGTACTGGGGCTGGAACAGGCCCGTGCTACACAACTACCGGAAGTCCTGCTGCGCAAGCGCTTCAAACCCTTTGTGGAAGATGAACTGCCTGCTCTGTGTGCAGGCAACCAGTGTATTGTTGCTCACCCCTATACCGAACAGGCCTGCCCGGTAGCGGACGAGCGCCCGGTCACTCTGGCGGTCGGCCCTGAAGGCGGCTTTGTGCCCTATGAGGTGGATAAGCTGATGGAAGCAGGCTTCAGCCCGGCGCATCTTGGGCCGCGTATTCTGCGGGTGGAAACGGCAGTACCGGTGCTGATCAGCAAACTGTTTTACTGATTGCCTGAATCGGCTGGCGGTGAAGCCCTCAGGCCGTTGCGGAGAAGGTCTGCCGTGATTGCTGAATCTCAGACAGCAGCGGGTTCTGTGAGCTGAGCCCCACCAGCGACATATCGACCTCTGCCGAAGCATTGCTGGCC
This sequence comes from Pokkaliibacter sp. MBI-7, assembly GCF_029846635.1. Taxonomy (NCBI): domain Bacteria; kingdom Pseudomonadati; phylum Pseudomonadota; class Gammaproteobacteria; order Oceanospirillales; family Balneatrichaceae; genus Pokkaliibacter; species Pokkaliibacter sp. MBI-7. The sequence goes on from NZ_JARVTG010000001.1 coordinate 880,313, forward strand.
GGTTGCGGGCGGGTATTCAGCCATGACAGGGTCAACGCCAGTGCGCCGGACTGACGATTCTGCAGCATGGAGGCCATATCCATCACCAGCTCCGGGGTATAGCCATCAATTTCTGTGGGTGGCGTACTTTCCTGTTGCTCAGGCTGATCAAGCTGCTGGAAGCGCGAATCCCACATCGACATCAACCAGGCAAAATGCGCCCCGTTCCCCTGCTGTAACGAGGTACCGAGCTGGCGATCTGCGGCTTCGACGTGCCGTAGTGCCGTTGGGTTGACGATGGGGAGACTCACCTGACTTGCGCCCTTTGTGACAGACGCTAAGATGATCGGCCTGTCAGGGCAAAACTTGACGTCTATCTTCCCTTGGAACCTGTTCACGATCTCGCGCGCTAAGGCCAGTCAAGGCGAAAAGCAATGAGGAAGCGGAGTTTACGGTTTGTAAATCAGCCTTCCGAAGATCTTTTCAACGCCGGTGGCCGACACGCAGCAGGTTGTGCAGACGCTCCAGGTACTGTTCACGACCTTCCCAACGGCTTAAGCACTATGTCCCGATATCGTCCTCCCCGGCAGAAAAGCAGCCCCTATATCACGCCTGAAGGCGACCGCGCCCTGCGTGATGAACTGCACTATCTGTGGCGCGTCAAGCGACCAGAGGTGACTCAGGCCGTTTCTGAAGCCGCCGCACTGGGTGACCGCTCGGAGAACGCAGAGTACATCTACGGGAAGAAGCAACTTCGCGAGATTGACCGGCGGGTGCGCTATTTACAGAAGCGTCTGGATGAGCTGACCGTAGTGCGCCAGCTACCCGACGATCAGGACCGGGTGTTCTTCGGTGCCTGGGTGGAAGTAGAAGATGAACAGGGCAACGCCTTTACTTACCGGCTGGTCGGCCCCGATGAAACCGATACCAGCAAAGGCTACATCTCCATTGATGCACCGATGGCACGACAGCTACTGAAAAAGACCTTCGGCGATCAGGTGTGGGTGGGGCATGAAGAGCACCGTAAGTGCTATGAGATTGTCGATATCCGCTACGTTGGCGCAGGCGATCAGTAACGCCATTAGGCACAAACATCAAAGGCAGGCAGAGAGTACTCTGCCTGCTACTCCAGCTATGTGAGCGTATGCACGCTCCTAGCCCAGCTCAAAAGTCGTCACCCCAAAGACCCCCTCCATGCGTATAGCCGGAGCCTCTCCGGTATACATTCTGGCGGTCTCGAAGACGCTCTGCATGGCCATCCGCTGCGCCAGCGCGACCGCCTGCGGGTGACACTCAGGCACATCAAGATAGAACTCGGCGCCTTCTGGTAACGACATCAACAGCTGTTGCAACAGCCTTTCTGCGATCAGCTGGGAGTCAGCAAACAGCGGACCCACTTTGTAGCCAGACAGACAGGGGCGAATAACGGCAAGACCGCTGATCGCATCATCAGTCAGGCTGACCAGCGCGACACTGTCAGGCTGACCTATCCAGCTGGCCAGAAACTCGCTGCGCTCCGCCGGGAAATAGCGCCGGTCATAGTCAAACAGGGCCTGCCGGTCCACTTCAGTTGCAGTCAGCACCGTCAGTTCAGGGTGGCCGCTCAGCACCGGCAATGCGGCGTCACGCTGCCCATGAAAACGGATATTGCGATAGACCAGACGAAATCCTGAACGTTTGTAGTTGTCCTGCTGAGCGACGACCCCATCCAGCCCGACATTACAGTTGCGCAAGTGGTTCATCCCGGCCTGCCACAGGCGCCAGCCATAACCCCGGCCACGACAGGCAGGAACCACGATATAACAGCCAATAAATCCAAACTGTCCGGGATAGGCGACGGCCGAGATGCAACCAACCTTCTCACCTTCCAGCTCCGCCAGCAGAAAGCCCTGAGGGTCAGCCTGATAGAACGGCTCCGCATCATGCAGGCCGGGATTCCAGCCCTCCGCAGCGGCCTGATCAATCATCCACTGTACTTCTTCAGCCAGCATGGGCCGGATCGTCAACTCTGCCATGGCGTGTTCCTTCTTGGCGGACATGTTTGATCTATCGCCGCAAGGTAGACGAACACGGGCCTGTCTGGCAAATCAGGGTCAACCGCCCAGATAGTTATGCATGTTGACCGGCAGGCGCCAGAGCAGGTAAACCCCGGCCAGAAGCACCATTCCCCAGGGCAAAGTGCGCCCCATCCCGGCGGGCCAGATCAGCAGCGCCCGGCCCTGACGCGCCTCCAGCCAGCGCATGAGACCCAGTGCAGACTGCCATAACCCCGTGACCAGTAACATTGCCCCCACAATGTCGCTGAACCAGTGCACAGCAAAATACAGTCGGCTGGCGCCCACCATCACAGCGTAGAGCGCGAATGCCAGCCGCACAGTCCGGCGCATCCACAGGGAACCATGAGCAGACAAGGCCGTCGCCAGCAGTATTGCCATGATGACGGCGCCACTCATATGCCCGCTGGGGTAGGAATAGGAGTCCGGCAGCCACTCACCGGAGGGGCGACTGACAGCCAGTGCACTCTTGATCTGAATCGTAAGCAGCGTCGTCCCTATCGCCAGCGCTCCCGCCCAGAACAGGGTTGGCCAGCGGCGCTCCCTGAGTAACAGCAATCCCAGTAACCCCAGCAGAATACCGATGCACAGCGGGTCCCCCAGCGTGGTGATAACGATAAACAGGTGATCCGCCAGTGGAGAGTGCATGGCGGCAAACTGCTCTGCCACCCAGGCATTGGCTCTGGCCGTCCCCGCTTCGTGCAGCACCAGCAGAGTCCAGCCGACAAACCCCAGCAGCAATACTGCCGCAAACACCGCGTTCTTTACCCAGCCGCTACCGTGCAGGGGCATTACCACCCCGGACTCCTTAGCCATAGCCTTCCTTCTATGTTCTCTTTTGAATGGCTGGCATTGTGCGTCAGCACTTACGCTGGCCCAAGGCGCTGAAACCTATCGCCAAGAGTTGTAATGGGCTGCATTGTGCTGCTGCAGGCTGGTATTGGGGAGCCAGAAAAGAAAAGGCGCCCATAATAGGCGCCTTGTGCCAACAACCGGGCAGATCAGGCATGTGCGGTCATCAGCATGCCGCCTGCACCGATAAAAAATCCCCCTGTGGTCTTGTTGAGGCGGGCCACGCCACGGGAGGTTTTGACGAAGCGACTGATCTGGCGACCGAACAGGGCATAGACCAGAGATGCCGAATACTCGGCCAGCAGATACGTTGCTCCCAGCCAGACGAATTGCTCCGTCGCGGGCTTCGCGGCATCAATAAACTGCGGAAAGATCGCCGCAAATAGCAGGATGGCTTTAGGGTTGCTGATCCCCACCAGAAACTCCTGCAGCATCAGCCGCCACACACTGCGTTTACGCGCGGTCTCGTTCCCCTCCTCGGCCAGCCCGCTGAACTCCGTGCTACGCCAGGTCTTGATGCCGAGATAGAACAGATAAGCCGCCCCTGCCCATTTCAGCAGCGTAAACGCAGTTTCCGATGCCAGCAGCATGGCTCCCAGACCAATAGCAGATACGGTAAGGAAGATCGTATAGGCAACCGCTCGCCCCGTCGTCGCCGTCACAGCAGTGACGACTCCCTGCCGAATGCCGTTATTCAGAGCACAAAAATTGTTCGGCCCGGGGGTCAGTGCAATCAAAATCGCAACAGGAAAGAACAATACGGCATCCATCAGAGTCATCACGGGCACCTGCATCAGCTATGGGAAGAGAGGGGAAAGGGATTCAACGACGAGGCTCAGTATGGCCCTAAAACCCGTTTCAGCCTATGGGGTTAGCACGATTTGCGTTATTTACATGCCGAAGCCAATTCCCCACTTTTATCCCTGTTCGTAACCTTTTGTTCATAGCTCTTTGAAAACTGGTGCGCCACTTGCATATTAGACTTTAGTAGCGCTTACAGGCAGTTCAGCGTTACTTTCCACCCCATTAAAGCCGAACTGAGGACGTATATCGGTGTGTGGGGCATCCATCCTGCTCAAATACAGTGCAAGAAGCCGACGATCATGAACACAAAAGAATTCGAATGGTTGAACAGCGTACGCGACTCCATCTTCCACCGTCTGCGCGATGAAGCGCAGCACCGCAAGGAAGATCCACACTCCTGGCATGAAGGCCACAACGGGGGACAGGCCATGGTGGAAGCCATGCGCTTTATCGAAAAGGCCCTGTGGCAAATTAATCCGAAGGAAGAGTTTGATATCGCTATTGAGCGTCAGATTGATCTGATCAAACAGCAACGGGCACTCTATCGCCGACTGGACAACGATCCCTACCAATATGGCAACCATGCATTCAGCGAGATGATCAAAGATCTGCAGGGTCTGAAGTGCAGCCCTGTCCCTGAGCATCACTGATTATCTGGTACCAGCTGTTTGTGGGGTGGACAGGCTTCGGCACAGGCCGAAGTCTGCATCATCCATGACCTCCCGTATCGCTGCATGACTGACGCCAGCGTCATTGCAGGTTAGACTCGCGGTAACCCCTGCCAAGGATTGTTTGCCGTGCCAGCGTCGTCTGCTCCTTCCTCCTGCCTTACCCGCCCCCGTCAGGACGTGCATGCCGATCCGCTTTATAGCAACCATCAGCACCGGCAATGGACTCTGAACAGAGATCACCAGCTGCTACTGCTGAGCGCAGGCAGCACAACGGTCGCTGAAGATCAGTTCTCCGGCCCCGCACTAATCTGGTTACCACGTAGTCTCAACCTCAGCCTGAAGCTGCATGCCGGATCAGCAGGGTATCTGCTGGGTTGCAGTGATGCGGCTCTGTGGCAATGTCTGCAGCACCATACCGAACTCAGCGCACTGCGTTATCTGACCCGGGAAACGGTCAGCCTGACGGTGGATGAGCAGCAGCCACTCACCCGGCACCTGCAGCAAAGCTGTCAGGCCATGGTGGAAGAAAGCCGCACACTGAGTGCAGGCTCAACGATCGTGCTCCATGCCCAGCTGACCATAGTACTGACTTACCTGTGGCGCCTGAGCGGCAGCGAGGCTGTGGCCGAAGACAGCCAGAAAGACAGCACCGGGCTGATCCAGCGCCTGCGTTATCTGATCGAGATCCATTATCGCGAACGCTGGCCCGTCGCCCGATATGCACAGATGATGGGCCTCAGTCAGGACCGGCTCTACGCCTGCTGCAAACGTGAACTGGGCCTGTCCCCCGTGCAGCTGCTGCACAATCGGGTGCTGGATGAGGCACGCCTGAGTCTGCAGCGCTCGGTACTGAGCATCGAGCAGATTGCCAGTTATCTTGGTTTTCGCGACAGCGCCCAGTTCAGTCATTTCTTCAAACGTCTGCAAGGCCAGTCACCCAGCCAGTACCGGGCACAGCTGCTCAAACCACGTAAAGCAGCGGGGGCAACCAGTGCCAGCGATTTCTCACATTGGCCCTGATACCTGCGCACCTACCACCGGATTTTGGCAAAAAAGCCTCGAATAATGACATTTCGCACCTGTCCCCGGCTGTGATTTGATGACGGCTCTTGCTTTTGAACGACCTGCATCTGTTCACCATCGGTGAACCTGATCACGATCCCGTAGCAAGCCTCTGACAACAATAACAGTCCGCAAAGCCCGTTCTGGCTTGTGCGACACAGGAGACTCCCGAATGTTGACGACCCAACTGCTGATCAATGGCGAATTCTGCGAAGCACAACAAGGCAGAACCTATGATCGCATCGACCCCATTCTCAACCAGACCGCTACCCGCGCCGCCGCAGCCACGCCCGCCGACGCCGTAGCGGCTGCCCGAGCCGCCGCCGCCGCGTTCCCCGGCTGGTCTGCAACCGCTCCGAATGAGCGCCGGCGCATTCTGCTGAAAGCCGCCGATCTGCTCGAAGCCCGCACACCTGACTTTATTGAAGCCATGCAGGCCGAAACCGGCGCCTCTGCGATCTGGGCAGGTTTCAACTGTCATCTGGCTGCAGGCCATATGCGCGAGGCGGCAGCCCTGACCACGCAAATGACAGGCGAGGTTATACCCTCCGACAAGCCCGGCAGCTTTGCCATGGCCGTACGTCAGGCACTGGGCGTCTGCGTCGGCATTGCCCCCTGGAACGCGCCGGTGATTCTGGGTGTGCGTGCCCTGGCGACACCACTGGCCTGTGGCAATACCGTGGTGTTCAAAGCCTCAGAGCTGTGCCCCAAAACCCATGTACTGATTGCCGATGTTCTGCAGGAAGCAGGCTTACCCAAAGGGGCTCTGAACGTGATCACCAATGCGCCCGAAGAGGCTGCGACAGTGGTGGAAGCACTGATCAACGAGCCCTGTGTTCGCCATGTCAACTTCACCGGCTCGACCCGCGTGGGCCGCATCATCGCCGAGCTGTGTGCCAGCAAGCTGAAGCGCTGCGTACTGGAGCTGGGTGGCAAGGCACCCTTGCTGGTGCTGGATGATGCGGATATCGATGCGGCCGTCAATGCGGCAGCCTTCGGCGCATTCATGAACCAGGGCCAGATCTGCATGTCGACAGAGCGTCTGATTGTCGATAACGCCGTCGCCGATGAGTTTGTCGAAAAACTCAAACTCAAGGCACTGGGGCTGAAAGCAGGCAACCCGCGTACCGAGAATGTACCGCTGGGTTCGATGATCGGCGCCGATGCCGCGGCACGGGTCAAATCCATGGTGGAAGAGTCCGTTGCCAAAGGCGCAGTGCTGGTTGCCGGAGGTCAGGTTGACGGCGCCATCATGCAGCCCACCGTGGTGGATCACATCGTCCCCAGCATGAGCCTGTACCGTGATGAATCGTTTGGCCCCGTGCTCAGCATCATTCGGGTGAACAGTGACGAGGAGGCCATCACCATCGCCAATGACAGCGACTACGGCCTGTCAGCCGCGGTCTTCAGCAAAGACATCAGCCGGGCAATGAATGTGGCTCGCCGCATAGACTCTGGCATCTGCCATATCAACTCCGCCACCGTCCATGACGAAGCGCAGATGCCTTTTGGCGGTGTGAAAGACAGCGGCTGGGGACGATTTGGTGGCAAGGCAGGTATCGCGGAATTCACCGACCTGCGCTGGATGACCATTCAGACGGCCGACAATCACTATCCGTTCTGACAACCTGTCTCCGTCAACGCCGGCCAGCCCACTGGGCTGACCGGCCTCTCTGCTTTATCCCGCCGCGGTTGCTACAGCATTTCAGCTAAAATGTGCTAAACCTTTAGCAGGCTGTTGAATATCCATCGGCGGAAGCTTATTCAGATGACCAGACACAGCGCCAGCCATCAGGAGCAGCAACTGCAACAGCTGCTTGATCAGGCGGAGCAACTACGTTTAAGCGGTAACTATCGACAGGGCAGCATGCTGGCCGGGCAGGCAGCGGAACAGGCCAAAACGCACAACCTGCCACTGCTGGAAGCACAGGCGCGCCAACTACTGGCCGCACAGCTGATCCGGCTGGGACAGTATCAGACCGCCGTAACCGCCTTCAGCCAGGCCATCACGCTGTGGAGTCATTGCCACGTCGAAGACCGGCTGGCAGAAACCCTGACCCAGCAGGCCTTTGCCTACATGGAGCTGGGCCTGTACGAAGAAGCCATGCAGGGGCTGGCCCAGAGTATGGAAATCGCCCGCCGCCTGGATGACACCTACCTGCTGTTCTGGGCGCAGAACCGCATCGGCATCGTCCATGAACAGCTCGGCAACTTCGACAAATCCGTCGCCTTCCTGCTACGCGCGCTCAGCCTGTCAGAGCGACTCGGCGCCGAGGAACGCTTCTGCATCCTCAACAATCTCGCCAGCACCAGCGCTACCCACGCCCGCCATCTCTGGAATGAACATCAGCAGAACAGTGAGCTGTTCACCGATGTGGTCAATCAGGGTCTGGTGCACGCCCGACGTGCCCTGCAGCTGGCACAGGAGGCCAGCCACCCTTACCGGCAGGCCATTTCACTGGCCAACTACGCCATGCTGGGGGTGTTCAACGGGGATCTGGCCCACGCCAGAATGCTGCTTGATCAGTCGACCGCTCTGGCTGCACAGCACGGTTATCAGGCACTGGTGCATGATGCCGAAGTCATTCAGGCTCGTGCCCATCTCTACAGTGGCGACACTCCACTGGCCGTCGCACATTTCGAGCGGCTGCTACCTGCCCTGATCGAACATGCCGAACGCCCTGTACTGCTGACTATCTATCATGAGATTTCCGAAGCCTACGAAACCATGCAGCAGCCACTGAAAGCACTGGAGTATTACAAGCACTATCATCAGCTGGAGCGCGAACAGCGCTCGGTTATTGCCAATACCCGTGCCCAGTTCATGACAGACATGACCGAACTGAGTGAGATTCGCCTCAACGCAGAACGTGCCCATCTCGAAGCAGAGCTGGAGCGGCTGCGGATGCAGGAAAGTGAAGCGGAGAAACAGGCATTACTGCGGACCATCGATGAGCTGGCCAGACAGGCCAATGAAGATGAACTGACTGGCCTTAAAAACCGCCGCTTTGCCAGCCATCACCTGAGGCAGCGGCTACAGCAATTGCAATCCGGGCCCGGCACCGCCTGCCTTGCCCTGCTTGATCTGGACTGGTTCAAGCAGATTAACGACCAGCACGGTCATCCCGTCGGCGATCAGGTGCTACGACAGGTCGCACAGACCATCAGCAGGCAACTGAATGAGCAAAGCCTGCTTGCCCGTTTTGGTGGCGAGGAGTTTGTGCTGCTGACAGGCCTGACAATGCCCGCCATGCAGATCCTGTGCGAACAGATTCGGGTCAGCCTTGGCAGCCAGCGGTTTGGCTCTGGTCGTGAAGCCATTCAGGTCACCCTGTCTATTGGGGTAACGGAGCTGCGTCAGGGTGATACGCCGCATTCAGCTTTGGAACGAGCAGACAAGGCGCTCTATTCCGCCAAAGCCAGCGGCCGGAATCAGGTCGCCAGCAGCTGATCAGGACAAATACTGACGGAATCAGCTCGTTATTGTTTCCTGCTCCACCCGGTTACGCCCATGGGCTTTGGCGCGGTACAGCGCCTGATCAGCACGCCGCAGCAGGGTTTTGTAGTTGGCATCACCGGAATGCAGTACCGCCATGCCGATGCTGACAGTAATGTGCAGCATTTCACCGTCAGGCAGTGCAACCGGATGGCGGGCGATGGCCTCACACATGCGCTCAGCTGCCGTGCGGGCACCGTCGTGATCAGTCTCCGCCAGCAGAATGGCAAACTCCTCACCGCCCATACGCCCCACCACATCGATACTACGCAGACACAGGCGAATGATCTGCACCAGCTCCTGCAGCACCCGGTCGCCCGCTTCGTGACCATAGGTATCGTTCACCGCCTTGAAATGATCTGCATCGAGCATCAGCACCGACAACCCGAGCCCGAAACGGCGTGAGCGGCGAATTTCCCGATCAGCCAGCTCAGCAAAGTGGGCCGGATTGGCTGCCCCGGTCAGGGAATCATGGGTAGCGCGCTGTTTGAGCATGGCTTCCACTGCTTTACGGCTGGTGATGTCGTTGAATGACAGACACAGGCATTCGTGCTCATCCAGCCTCATCCGTGAAGCCGACAGCAGCGCATAAAACGCCTGCCCCTTGGCATTGCGCAACTGCACCTCAACATCGGTCACTTTACCCATGGCGGCCGCAGTGTGCAGCACCATGGCTCGTTCACCTTCATCCACCCACAACCGTTCTTCATCCAGCGCCTGCCCCGGTAGCAAGGCAAACATTTCCAGCGCACGGCCATTGAGGTAATTGAGCTGGTGCGTATCGAGATCAAGAATGGCGATGGGAAAGGCTGAACTCTCCAGAATGGTACTGACCCGGCGCTCGCTCTCCTTGAGGTCCTGTGTCATCTCATTCACTTTGGCCAGCACCCGGTTATATTCACGGGCGATCGGCTCGGCCTCGGTTTCAGGCTCTACCTGCACTCCCTGACTGAAGTCCCCCCCCCGCTCATGATCAATCATCTGCGTCAGCAGGTCCTGCGTGGACGTGCTGGCACCGTGCTCGGAAATATTCAGCCCCATGCGCTCCTGCTGCTCGGTAACGCGCAGCGGATGAACCTTGTTGATCAGCCACAGCAATGAATAACTGACGATAAAGGCATAGGCGCCCATGGTCGCCACCCCTTGCAGCTGGATCAGCAGCTGCTGCCAGCGATCATGGGCCATGGGCCAGCCGTCAGGGTCACCCACTACGGCCACCGCCAGCGTGCCCCAGATACCGGGAATAAGATGGGCTGCGACAGCTCCCACCGCATCATCCAGATGGGTACGGTCCATCGCCACCGACGTCAGACAGGCAAGAATACCGGCGATGGCTCCGGCGATGACCGAAGCAAAGGGAGTGAAATGGTCGCAACCGGCGGTCACGCCCACCAGCCCGGCAATAACTCCGTTCATGATCAGCGGCACCTGTGGCAGACGAAACACCAGCCAGGTGAACAGCAATGCTGCCAGCCCACCGGCCGCCCCGCCCATGGCGGTATTGACCAGAATCAGTGGCACCCGCTCGTTGAAGGCCAGCTCGCTGCCGCCATTGAATCCAAACCAGCCAAACCACAGCAGGAACACGCCCAGCACCGCCACCGGCATGTCATGCCCCTGAATGCCTTTGCCTGCAAACCGGCCTGCCCGAGGACCAATGATCATGATCGCCGCCAGCGCCATCCAGCCACCGACGCTGTGCACTACCGTTGAACCGGCAAAATCGTGAAAGCCGACAGCACGCAGCCAGCCGGGCGCATCCTCCGTGCCGCCCCAGGCCCAATGCCCGGTGACCGGATAGATCAGCCCGGCCAGTACCAGTGCAGCGAGGAAGTAACCGGTGAAGCTCATGCGCTCAGCAACCGCTCCCGACACGATGGTGGTGGAGGTACCGCAGAACACCAGCTGAAACAGGAAGAATGCCATGGTGTAGGCATCACTGCTGATCTCATGCACCGTTTGGGTGCCCGCCAGCCCCAGCAGTGACGGGCCAAACATCACACCATAACCCACCAGCCAGAACACCAGCGAGGCAATGCAGAAATCAACCAGATTCTTGATGGCCACATTGATACTGTTCTTGGCCCGTACCAGACCGCTTTCCAGCGCACAGAAACCGGCCTGCATTGTGCTGACAAGAATGGCACACAGGATGATCCAGACAATATCAATCTTGGTATTTGGATCCATACATCACACCTTCAGGGTGGCAAGCCAGCCTCATTTGCCCGTCGTCAGATTACCCAGAATCTGTTAACGATGAGCTACACGTCGGCCATATGGCGTTGGCAGACAGCACGTTTTGTCGAGCAATAATGGTGCATTGCTCACGCAAGTCAGGCCTGCTGCGGAAGGAGAGGTACAGATTTGGCGCAGGATAAGGCCCGACTGCAATTACGAACCTGATTCATCTGCATATACAAGAAACCTGCCAAGACACAGGCGGGATAAGGAAGTCACAGAAAGTTCAAAAACGGAGGCCGGAGCACATCAGGCTCCGGCCATCACACATTACAGCAGAGACTGGATGTGCTTGATGCGATCAGAAGTGGCCGGGTGCGAATCCAGCATGCTATGGCTGCCGCTTTCCAGTGCCATCAGCTTCTGCATGGCAGTGATGTTGGCTTTGGCATTCCATTTGTGACGCTTCATGAAGGAAACCGAGTAACCATCCGCTTCGGACTCCTGCTTCTGGGAAAACTGCGCATTCAGCAGTTCTTCAGAGAAGTCGGCCAGCTCACTCTGGTTCAGCAGCGCGGCCGTGCCACCTGTAGCACTGGCACCCTGACGGGCAGCGGAGGCCGCCAGCGCCATCTGTGTCGCCTTTTTGCTATGGCCCAGTTTCACGTGGCCAATTTCATGACCGATGACCGAACGCACTTCGTCATCCGTCATGCGGTCGAGCAGCCCGCTGTAGACTCGCACGGTGCCGTTGGCCATGGCAAAGGCGTTCACTTCCTTGGTCTCATAGACGCGGAAGTTCAGCGCCAGACCGTCTTCATTGGTCACCCCTTTGACGATACGCGCCAGACGCTTACTGTATTTGCTATTGGGGGAGGACAGCTTGTTGCGGCTGTCATAGTAGACCGCCGCCTGATCTGCCATACGTTTGGCATCCTCATCGCTGAAAGTGGCCGCATGAAAAGCCGTCTCTGCCGCGCCGATGGAAGCAGTATTAATGACACCATTCTGTACGCAACCAGCCATAACAGAGGCCAGTGCCACTACGATCAGTGCTTTCTTCATGATTCACATCCCATGTGATTACAAAAGGACGCGCATGATAACAAATTTTTTACATTTTTAAACACTGTGCACGAAGTTGGGTTTCGCCTCAGCCGCCTTACTCACGCTGCAGAGAGATAAAGCCATTGTTCATGTCGGTGCGTAAAACAAAGCGCCCCTGAATACCACTGTGCCCCACCAGCGGCCGCAGCTTATCCACCCCCAGCTGCAATACGATGCCACTGTCGGTGCGCACCCTGAGAAACCGAGCCTGGCCCCGATACATGCGCATCAGCTCATCCTGAGGAATATTGAGGGAAAAACGGTACTCCACCACATTCACAGCGTCTTCTCCTGCCATGCTCAAATCATCGGCCTGTTGTCAGTGCCTCAGGTCTTCATCCCCAGCCGTCGTGCCAGACGATGCAGATTGGCCCGATCAACCCCAAGAATTCGCGCCGCAGCGGACCAGTTGCCCTGCTGCTCCGCCAGAATGGCCTGAATCATCTGCGCCTGATACTGCTCTGTCGCCTGACGCAGATCCAGCCCCTGCCAGCCCGGTTCTTCAAACACCGCTCCCGGCAGGGACGCCGCTGCGTTGTCATTGCTCACCGATATCAGGGGGGCATCCGCCAGATCCAGCTGGGTACGGCATATTTCAATGGTACGGCTGCCACCGGCATGCACACTCAGCGCTTTAAGCGCAGCGCGGCTGAGCGCGTGTTCCAGCTCGCGCACGTTGCCCGGCCAGCGGTAGCTCAGCAGCGCCTGCTGGGCTTCATTGCTTAGGCGCAGCGCAGCCACCCCGAGCCGGATCCGGTTCTGTTCAAGGAAGTAGCCTGCCAGCTGCAACACGTCTCGCCCGCGCTCGCGCAGTGGGGGCACCTGCAAGGGGTAGACACTGAGGCGATGATAGAGATCAGCGCGGAAGCGCCCGGCCCTGACCTCCTCCTGCAGCTGGCGATTGGTGGCAGCGATAATGCGTACATCGACACGATGATCTTTGTCGCTGCCCAGACGCTGAATCTGCCCGCTCTGTAACACGCGCAGCAGCTTGGCCTGAATACTCAGGGGTAACTCTCCGACCTCATCGAGAAACAGCGTGCCGCCATCGGCCAGCTCGAACTTGCCAGCCCGCTCAGTCACCGCGCCAGAAAAGGCACCCCGGGCATGGCCAAACAACTCGCTCTCAGCCAGCGTCTCGTTAAGCGCGGCGCAGTTGAGGCTGATCAACGGCTGACGGGCGCGATCTGACTGCCGATGCAGTGCCTCGGCGACCCGTTCCTTGCCTACGCCGGTTTCACCCAGAATCAGTACCGCCAGCGAAGACGAGGCTACCAGGGCAATTTCGTCCTGCAGTGCGCGCATCACCGCGCTATTGCCAATCATGTCCTGCTCAGCACGGGACTGCAGCATAGCCTGACTGACCTGCTCCGAATGGGCCGCCCGCTGTGACAAGGCGTGCATGCGCTCGGCCGCCGCCACACTGGCCGCCGCCAGCTGCATCATGATCTCAAGCTCAGTCATGTCAAAGCCGTCGAAATGGCCCGGCTGCAACGCATCCAGCGTCAGCACGCCCCACAGCCGGTTATCCAGATACAGAGCGCAGCCCATACAGTCATGCACGTCCAGCGGGGTCTGCGCATCCTCCTGCGGCACCTCGACCAGACCATCATAAGGATCAGGCAGGTCGCAGTCGGCGGCAAAGCGTAACGGCACTCGCTGCGCGGCAATGGCCTGCAGACGGGGGTGATGGGCCAGACTGAAACGCCGCCCGAGCGTATCTTCACTCAGCCCAAAGACAGCAACCGGTACCAGCGTATCCTGCTCCAGCCGCAACAAGGCGCAGGCGTGGCAGGGGAAACGCTGGGTAATGCAGTCCAGCACCCGTTGATAGCGTTCCTGATCGGGCAGGTCACGGCTCAAATCCGCCACCAGCGACAGCACATCGGCCATGTCAGCAAGCGATGTCATAAACACCTCATGTATCAGAATGACTACAAAAAAATTGAAGTCATAATGACCACACAAAATACAAATTATTGATTTTATTGAAAATAATTAATGGCACGAAGGTTGATATAGCTCATACAGACATCAACTCAGGAGCATAAACCATGCTGTCCGCCACCACCCGTGACATTGTGACTCAGACCGTACCTGTACTGGAAGCCGGCGGGGAAGCTCTCACCCGCCACTTCTACAACTACATGCTGAGCCACTACCCCGAGGTGCGCCCGCTGTTCAATCAGGCCAATCAGGTCAGTGGCACCCAGCCGCGCGCCCTGGCCTCGGCGATTCTCAACTACGCCAAACACATTAACCGGCTGGAGGCATTGGGCCCGCTGGTAGGACAAATCGTCAGCAAGCACGTATCACTGCAAATTCTGCCGGAACACTATCCGATTGTTGGCACCTGTTTACTGCAAGCTATCAAAGATGTGCTGGGCGATGCCGCCACCGATGACATCATCAATGCCTGGGCCGAAGCCTATCAGTTTCTGGCTGATCTGCTGATTGGTGCTGAAGAGAAAGTCTATGCCGGGAATGCAGAAGCCGCAGGCGGCTGGCGTGGGGCGCGGGCATTCCGTCTGGTACGCAAGCAGGTGGAAAGCGACGAAATCACGTCATTCTATTTTGAGCCGGTGGATGGCAATCCCATTCTTGCCCACCAGCCCGGTCAGTACATCGGCCTGCAGGTCTGGGTTGATGGCGTCGAGCAGCGTCGCAACTATTCCCTCTCCGCTGCCCCCAACAGCCACTACTATCGCATCAGTGTTAAACGTGAAGCACAAGGCGCGGTATCTAACTATCTGCATGATCAGCTGTCACCCGGACAGACAATCAACCTGTTCCCGCCCACCGGCGAACTGCTGCTGCAGCCCGGTAGCGGCCCGGTAGCACTGCTCAGCGCTGGCGTTGGCATCACCCCGACTCTGCCGATCCTGCAGCAGGCCCTGTCAGCAGGTCGTGATGTGGTGTTTATTCACTACGCCCGTCACCGTGGAGTGGAAGCCTTCCGCGACGAACTCGACCAGCTGCAGGGCAAATACCCTGCACAGCTGCAGCGTTATCGGGTGCTGGAGCAACACGATGAGGAAGATCAGGCCGATGACACCGGCCGTATCTATATCGAACAGCTGCAACGCTGGTTGCCTGACCATGAGGCGCTGCAGGCATACTTCATTGGCCCCGCTCCCTTTATGCAGGCCGCCCGGCACCTGTTAAAAGATATCGGCGTCAGCGAAGACCGCCAGTTCTATGAGTTCTTCGGCCCGGCTCAGGCCCTGAACTGATATGTGCAGAGGTTTAACTGACTGGCTCAGAAACTAATCAGAAAGACGCTGATCAGACAGACGTAGAAAGCCCCGGCAGTGACACGCACTGCCGGGGCTTTTCTGTCTCCACATTGCCTAACTTGCGATGGCGACGTTTTTCCGCTGCGGCCAGCGCAACAGCTGGCTGGCAAGACAGACCCCTATGACCACCAGCAGCATACCCAGCATAGTGCGGGCCGAAACATGCTCACCGAGTAACAGTACCGCCAGCAGTGAGGCCAGCACCGGCGTCAGGGAGCCGATAGCCGCCGGCACTTCGGCGCCAAGGCGAGTAATGGCATAAGCAAAGGTAAAGGCTGATACGAGCCCAACACCAACGCCCTGCACACCGATATGAAACAGCAACTCGCTGAGCGGCAGACTGACCAGCTGCAGCGGTTGCTGACGCCACAACAGCGCCAGCAGTGTCAGCACCAGCGACGTCACCGCCAGAAACGAAGCGCCCTGCCAGGGTGTCAGCCCGGCCTTGCGCAGCGAAACGGTGTAATACGCCCACAGCAGACCGCAGCCAACAAAAATCAGATGTCCCTTCCAGCGTTCGCCTCCCTGTACCAGCGACATCGACAGCATCACCAGCGTCCCCAGCAGAATCAGCCCCAGCCCCCAGCGCCGGGCCACAGAGACGGTCTCGCCGTAACAGCACACCGCAATGGCACTGACAAACAGGGGAATGGTGCCGAGGATCAGGGTGCTGCCATCACTGACCGAAGCGTAGTGCATACCCTGCCCGGCAATCAGGAAGTAAGGCAGGCCACCGCCGACGATGATCCCCAGCAGATAGCGTTTGGGCGCCTGCGTAATACGCCGGGCATGACGGATAAACAGAGGCAGGAATACCAGCGCCGCCGGTGCGAAACGGATCAGGGCCAGATCCAGCGCAGGCAGCGATGCCCGGGCACCGATGCGCAGTGATACAAAGAAACTGGCCCAGACCAGCAGCGTCAGCGCTAATGCCACGCCACCGCGCATACGCGGCGACCACCAGACGGAAGGAGCAGCAAGGGAATTACCAGCAACGGAAGCCATGATGTTGTACCTGGGCCACAAGGGGATTTGCTGGCGCCAGTATAGGGGCGGAGTACAGGGCGTTTCAGGGCAAACTTGCCACCCCAATGCCTTATAACGGGTGAATAAAATCAGATAATCGATAATTATGAGTGGAAATCACCCTTGAGCACTGACCATGGACAGAACCGATCTGCGCATTCTGCAATTACTGCAGGCCGATGGCCGTTTGAGCACCGTCGAACTGGCGGACAAGGTGGGCCTTTCGCCCTCCCCCTGTGCGCGCCGCCTCAAACGCCTGGAAGACCAGGGCACCATCAGTGGCTATCGCGCCATTCTTGATCGCAACCAGCTGGCACTGTCGACCACGGTATTTGTCAGCGTCCGTCTGAGCCACCATCAGGAAGAAGTCGTGCAGGCTTTCGAGAACGCCATGATGACCATGAGCGAAGTCATCAGCTGCCATGTGGTGTCTGGCGCCTTTGACTATCTGCTGGAGGTGGTTGCCCGGGACCTGAGCGACTACGAGGGGCTGGTACGCAAGCTGCGGGTGCTGCCGATGGTGCATGACATCAACAGCAGCTTCGCCATTCGGACAGTGAAAGACCGCTTTCCGCTTCCCCTTGCGGTGGAGGAAGTGAAACAGAGCTGAGCAGGTGAGCACGCTCTGAGGAAGCGGATTTTACGCGTCAGAACGGACTGACAAATTTAAAGCTGTCCGGCCCGACGACTGAACGGGCCAATACCGGCGATGCGCGCCAGCAGCAGGATAAACAGTTCGATCAGGAAAGAAGCGAGAAAGCCGACCGCGACTCCCCAGCCAATGGCAGAGGGCGTCAGCGGCACGGTGTAGCTGTACTGGTTCAGCGTTTCCTGCAGCAGGCTGCGGTTGGCCGCCACCAGCATATGCCAGGTCACGCCATACCAGGGCTGTTGCAGCGCCCGCTGCTCGGCGGTAAACACCTGATAGCGCTGATAGACCGCCCTGACGCTGACCGAATCGGCCTGAAATACCGGGTCATCACTGTCGGCATAATGCTGGATCAGCGCCTGCAGATCACCCTTGAAGTACTTGTCAGCAGTTTGCTGGAAGGCCTGCAGGTTCTGCCCGGCTTCCTGCAAATGGGCATCGACCCGCTTCTGATACTGGTCGATCAGCCCCGGCACCTGCACCCCCAGCAGCAGGCCCACTGCAAATACCATCAGCCGCAGATAATCACGAAACATGGGGGCCTCCTCTTTGCCCGGTTGAAGGCTGCCACTCTGCCACACTCCGGTGACTATGCGCCACGAGACCCGGTCGGAATAACCCGCGGCCTCACCTCCAGAAACAAAAAAGGCAGGAAAAGTCTTTCCTGCCCTGCTGTCACTGTCGACAAAAAGGAGTGGAGTCAAGACTCCCACTCACCACACGATTAAAGCTCAGTCATCAGGGGGCGCTCGGGAGCACCCAGCTGAACAACAAAATTACAGCGTCACACCGCTCTTGAAGATCGCCAGCTCACGAAATTCGAGCTTCTCGTTACAGGTGGGGGCACCATTGGCAATGGCGGTCACCTTGTCGATAAACTCCTCCAGCAACGTGGCCATATCGACACCATGCACCAGCCGTCCGGCATCGAAGTCAATCCAGTGGCGTTTGCGCTCGGCCAGCTCAGTGTTGGTGGCAATCTTCATTGTGGGGACAAAGCCACCATAAGGCGTGCCACGCCCGGTACTGAACAGCACCATATGGCAACCTGCACCGGCCAGTGCACTGGTGGCCACGGCATCATTACCCGGGGCACTGAGCAGGTTGAGACCCGGTGACTGCAGGCGCTCGCCATATTCCAGTACATCCACTACCGCACTCTGCCCGGCCTTCTGGGTACAACCGAGGGATTTCTCCTCCAGCGTGGAAATACCACCTGCTTTATTACCCGGTGAGGGGTTTTCATAGATCGGCTGGTTGTGGGCAATAAAGTACGACTTGAAGTCATTGACCATCTTCACCGTCTTGGTAAAGGTCTCTTCATCGCGGCAGCGGCTCATCAGAATCCGTTCGGCACCGAACATCTCCGGTACTTCGGTCAGTACCGAGGTGCCACCGTGGCTGATGACATAATCGGAAAACTGCCCGAGCAGCGGATTGGCGGTAATCCCGGACAAGCCATCAGAACCCCCGCACTCAAGCCCGAAACGCAGCTCCGACAATTTGCCCGGCACCCGCTGGTCATGGCGCATCTGCTCATACAACTCATGCAGATAGGCAACACCGGCGGCAATTTCATCTTCCTGCTGCTGGCATACCATAAAGCGCGTGCGCTGCTCATCATGCTCGCCGAGGGTGTCACGGAATGCGGCAATCTGGTTGTTCTCACAGCCCAGACCAATCACCAGCACCGCCCCGGCATTGGGATGCCTGACCATGTTCTGCAACATGGTGCGGGTATTGACGTGATCCTGCCCCAGCTGCGAGCAGCCATACTGATGGCCGTGCAGGTAGATGCCGTCAATGCCGGGCGCATTGCCGGTTTCCTGCAGAAATTGCTGCAGCATCAGCTTGGCCAGCCCATTGACACACCCTACCGTCGGCAGAATCCACAGCTCATTGCGAATCCCGACCTGACCATTACTGCGGCGATACAACTGCACCTCACGATCTGCCAGATGACTGCCGAGCGCAGTCGGCACCGGCTGGTAGCTGTACTCGTCCAGATCACTGAGGTTGGTCGCTACATTGTGACTGTGGATATGGGCTCCTGCGGCAATACTCTCCCGCGCATGACCAATCGGCAGGCCGTACTTGATCACCTGTGCACCCACGGGCAGCGCCTGCAGGGCAAATTTGTGACCGCGCTGCACCGGCTGCAACAGCGTCACCGAGCTGCCATCGAAGGCAAACGCTTCACCTGCGTCCAGATCCCGCAGTGCGACGGCAACATTATCCAGAGAATGTATTCGGATACAGGCTTGCATGATTACTCCTGCCGCGGCAGGGCTGCGCGCATCCCTACGGTGATGATCTGTTCCAGCTGGTCGCTCACGCAGGCAACCAGACCCGGCAGGGCAGAAAGGTCCTGCTGCCAGTGCTGCTGATCCGCCAGTACCTGATGGACCAGTTCATAAATACTCAGCTCACCGTCGGCGTGCTGTTGCCAGGCCGTCGCGTAGAACGTCAGCCAGCGCTGATCATCCTGCAGTGCATAACCCTGACCGTCGCGCTTACCCCGGTAGAACGCCAGCAAGGCGGCCAGACTGAAGGTGATATGCAGTGGCCACTGGCCTTGCTGTCGCTGACTGGCCAGCAGGGTCGGCAGCAGGCGGGTGGCAAACTTGGTCATGCCATTCAGGGCAATGGACAGCAGCTGATGACGGATAAAGGGATTGCGGAAGCGATTGAGCACGTCAGCCGCAAAGGCCTGCAGCTCTGCCTGCGGCAGGCTGAGCACAGGGATTACTTCCTGCTGCAGTAACTGCTCAACGAAAGCACAGATCTGCTCATCGGCCATGGCTTCACCCACGGTATCCAGCCCGCTTAGCCAGGCCACGGGCACCATCGCGGTATGAGCGCCGTTAAGGATGGCCACCTTGCGCTCTTTATAGGGCGCAATGTCATCGACGATATGGATATTCAGACGCGGGCAGTCGATCTCGCCACGGGCCTGCTTCTCACGTAGCACATCCAGACACAGGGCCTGCTCCAGCCATTGCGGCCCCTGAATCACCAGCAGATGAAAGTGCTCGGCAGCGACCAGTAAGGGGTCGTCATAACCCAGTTCATCACGCAAAGTGGCCTGCTGCTCGCGCGGGAAACCGGTGACAATCCGATCCACCAGTGTGGAACAGAAGGTATTACTCTGCTCCAGCCACTGACTGAAGCGTTCAGGCAGTTGCCACTGTTCGGCATAACGCAGTACCAGCGCTTTCAGCGCCTCGCCGTTATAGTCAATCAGCTCACACGGCAGAATCACCCAGCCCATGTTGCTGGCGCCTTCAAAGCATTGAAAGCGCTCCCACAACAGGCGCGTCAGCTTGGCGGGAAAGCTCGCAGGTGGCTGATCCTGCAGGCTGTCGGCAGGCTCGAAGCGGATACCGGCTTCCGTGGTATTGGAAAACACCCAGCGCACATCCGGATTACGTGCCAGTTCCAGCACCTCATCAAAGGCGTCACCGGCATGAATTTCACGGTTAACGCAGCGGATCAGGCGCTGGCTGCGCACCACCTGCCCCTGTTCATCGAGACCCTGAATCAGCGTGGTATACAGCCCGTCCTGCTGATTCAGCTCAGAAACCTGGCCGTCAGCATGGCTGCCACCGATGGAGCGAATGACCACCACACCGGCATCCAGCGCGGTGTGCTCATTGAGCACATCCAGCTGCCAGTCGATAAAGGCGCGCATAAAGTTGCCTGCACCGAACTGAATGGCCCGATCAGGGTGCTGTCGTCCGGGGAAAGCTGTGCGGTTCAGTACCGTCATGTTCCGCACCTCACAGCTCAATGCCGAAATAGTCACGGGCGTTGTTAAAGCAGATGTTCTCCACCATGCTGCCCAGCAGCTGCATATCGGCGGGTGCTTCGCCATCTGCTACCCAGCGCCCGATCATCTGGCACAGAATGCGGCGGAAATACTCATGGCGGGTATAGGACAGGAAGCTGCGGCTGTCGGTCAGCATGCCGACAAAGCGGCTCAGCAGGCCCAGCTGCGCCAGCTGCGTCATCTGGCGGATCATGCCGTCCTTCTGATCGTTGAACCACCAGCCGGAACCAAACTGCATGCGTCCGGCAATACCGCCGCCCTGGAAGTTACCAATCATGGTGCCCAGCACTTCGTTATCCCGTGGGTTCAGGCAGTAAAGAATGGTCTTCGGCAGCGCGCGAGCGCGCTCCTGCGCATCCAGCAGACGTGACAGCGGTGCAGCAATGGGCGAATCGTTGATGGAATCAAAGCCGGTATCCGGCCCCAGCTCCGCCAGCAGGCGGGTATTGTTATTACGCAGGGCGCCGATGTGGTACTGCTGCACCCAGCCACGACGGTTATATTCGCCCGCCAGATAGAGCAATACCGCGGTTTTGAACTGCGCTACCTGCTGCTCGTTCAGTGCTTTACCGGCACGGCGACTATCGAGAATGGCATCCAGCGTGCTGCTGTCCGCCTCGCCATACACCACCACATCCAGCGCATGGTCAGCAATCTTGCAGCCGTGAGCGGCGAAGTGATCAAGACGACGCTCCAGCGCCTTACACAGATCAGCAAAGCGCACGATGCTGACATCCGCGGTAGCCTCAAGGCGCCCCAAATAGTCAACAAAGGAAGGGGATTCGATATTAAAGGCGCGGTCGGGGCGCCAGCTGGGCAGAATCTTGATCTCAAAACCATCCTCAGCGATGGCCTTGTGGTGGCTCAGATCATCAACAGGATCATCGGTGGTACCCACCATTTTTACATTCATCTGGCGCAGGATACCGCGGGCACTGAATGCCGGGTCAGTCAGTTTGTCTGCGCAGAAGTCCCATACCTGCCTGGCGGTCTCAGGTGCCAGCAGTACGCCAGTCAGACCGAAAGGGCGGCGCAGCTCAAGGTGAGTCCAGTGATACAGCGGATTACCGATGGTATGAGGAACCGTCGCCGCCCAGGCCTGAAACTTTTCCCAGTCGCCGGCATCGCCGGTACAGAAACGCTCATCCACACCATTGGAGCGCATGGCCCGCCATTTGTAGTGGTCACCTTTGAGCCAGATGTCATACAGGTTTTTGAACTGATAATCTTCCGCGATCTGCCGTGGGGGCAAATGGCAGTGGTAGTCGAAGATCGGCTGGTGGGCGGCATGCTCATGGTAGAGGCGCTTGGCGACATCGGTATCCAGCAGGAAATCTTCAGACAGGAAAGTGGTCATGAGCATGGCTCCTCGGCAGCGGCACGGCAGCTTGATGTGGCCCGGTTGGCGAGGTTGCACCTGAACAGCTCAGGGAAGAAACAGTAAGAGGCAACCAGACTCACAAAGTTGTTATACCAATTTTGTTTTTCTTACGGAGGCCTAGCTTATTGCTTCATGCAGACCAGTTCAAGAGGGCTAAACCATGCGACTAAAGTATTAAAAACCAGAAATTCACAATGAAATCAGGGGTTAAAGCCCTGACAAAGATCACGGATATTGGTTTTTTATGGAAAAAGATGTCTAACCAATTGCAGCAAAAAGATCCGCTGCTATGATTCCCTTCAGTCGCCACTGTCAGACAGGTACGCCAAAACTGGTCAGACAGGAGAAACTTCTGGTTTCACGTGCAACTGATGGATCTACACAAGAAGAATGGATCTACACCCTGTTCAGTAGACCGACACAACTATAAATATCGAGGTTTATCCATGAATTTGAAAAAACTGGCTCAAGGCATTCTGCTGGCGCTGCCCGTCACCGCGATGTCTCTGGCAGCCCAGGCTGCTGACAAGATCACCCTGAAACTGGCCCACAACCTGGATAACAGCCATGTGGTCAGCCAGGCGCTGGAAGCCATGGCCAAGGAAGTCGAGAAGGAGTCCGGCGGCTCCATCCGTATGCGCATCTATCCCGGTGGCCAGATGGGTGGTCCACGCGAGACGATTGAACTGATGCAGAACGGCGCCCTCGATATGACCAAAGGCAGTGCCAGCGAGATCGAACCCTTTGCCAAGCCTTTCGCCCTGTTCAGCCTGCCCTACCTGTTCACCAGTCAGGAGCAGTTCAACAAGGTGATCTACGGCGATATCGGCAGAGAGATGATGCAGATTCCCAAAGATAAAGGCTTTGTCGCGCTGGCCGCCTATCAGGCAGGCAGCCGCAGTTTCTACGCCAAGAAGCCCATTCACACCCCCGCTGATCTGAAAGGGCTGAAAATTCGTGTGGTCGCCACACCTACTACCCTGAAAATGATCGAGCTGCTGGGCGGTGCTCCCACCCCCATTCCTTTCGGTGAGGTCTATACCGCCCTGCAGCAGGGTGTCATCGACGCCGCCGAGAATAATGAGCCCTCCTATTACCAGACCCGTCACGCTGAAGTCGCCAAGTACTACGCAGAAGACGGCCATACCATGGTGCCTGACTATCTGCTGATTTCGACCCAGACCTGGAACAAACTGGACGACAAGCAGAAGCAAATTCTGACCGCGGCTGCTCAGCACTCTGAAACCTATGAAGCCAAACTGTGGGATGAAGTCGTGGCCGACTCCCGCAAGAAAGCCGAAGCAGATGGTTCTCAGTTTATTCAGGTAGACAAGAAAGCCTTCCGTGATGCGCTGGCGCCACTCTACGAGGACTTCCGTAAAGATCCTGAGATCGCACCCTGGCTTGAGAAAGTGGAAGGGGTAGAAGCCTCCAAATAAGGTCAGCAGTAGTTATGTATCTCAGGTCTGGCCCGCGCCAATGCAGGTCAGAGAGGAGATATCAGGGCTACCGCCCAGCGACTGCTGGCAGCGCCCGACACCGACACCGTGTCATCGTCCCGGAATGATCACGTCGGTGGTCGGGCTTTCTGCCTGACCTGCAGTCCCCCAATCGTGTCACACCGGGGAGAAACACAATGCGCCTGGAAAAATACAAGAAGCCCATCGATCAGCTGATCGCCGCTTTCTCCATTATCGTCATGGTCGTACTGGTCGCCTGCGTGGTCTGGCAGGTATTCAGCCGTTACGTCCTTAACAACCCCAGCACCCTAACGGATGAACTGGCCCGCTTCAGCATGATCTGGGTTGGCCTGCTCGGCGCTGCCTATACCACCGGCGCTCAGCGCCATCTGAGTATCGACCTGCTGACCGGCAACCTCAGCGGCGTGCGTAAAATGATCAGCCAGGTCATCATCAACCTCTGCATCTTCGGCTTCTGTGCCCTCGCCATGGTCTGGGGAGGCAGTGAGCTGGTAGAGAAGGTCTACACCACCGGCCAGGTCTCCCCTGCCATGCAGATTCCCATGGCATATGTGTATGCGGTGCTGCCTATTTCCGGCCTGATCATGATGTTCTACGCAGTGATCTTCATTCTTGAAGCCATGCTTGAACACCATCAGCCAGCCCAGCAGATTATCGAGGAGCGTGCGTGATGGATTGGTTAGCCCCCCTGGTGATGTTTGGTAGCTTCTTCGTACTGGTGCTGATTGGCGTACCGGTTTCCTTTTCTATTGGTATCGCCACGCTGGCGTCGGCAGCCACTATGCTGCCCCTGCATGTGGCTATTACCGTGGTTTCGCAGAAAATGGCAGCAGGGCTGGATAACTTCTCGCTGCTGGCCATCCCCTTCTTTGTCTTCGCCGGCATCCTGATGAACAGCGGCGGTATCGCCCAGCGCCTTATAAATCTGTCGCAGATTCTGGTGGGCCGCATGCCCGGCTCACTTGGTCACGTCAATGTTATGGCCAACATGATGTTTGGCTCTATCTCCGGCTCAGCCGTCGCTGCTGCCGCTGCCGTGGGTGGCACCATGGCCCCGCTGCAAAAACAGGCAGGCTACAACCCGGCCTACTCCGCTGCGGTTAACGTGACCTCCTGCATCACCGGTTTGCTGATTCCGCCCTCCAATGTGCTGATCGTCTATGCCCTGACGGCAGGCGGTGTATCAGTTGCCACCCTGTTTATGGCGGGCTACATCCCCGGCATCCTGATGGGTCTGAGCATCATGGTGGTTGGCTATATCATCTCCAAACGTCGTGGCTACCCGGTATCTGAACGCCCTACACTGGCACAGATTTTCAAAGCTTTTATCGATGCCATTCCCAGCCTGCTGATGATCGTGATTGTCATGGGCGGCATCATTGCCGGCGTCTTCACCGCCACTGAAGCCTCAGCCATCGCGGTGGTCTACACCTTTATTCTGTCGGTACTGATTTACCGTCAGGTGAAATTGCAGGATCTGCCGAAGATCATTCTGGAATCCGTCGTCACCACTGCCATCGTGCTGCTGCTGATCGGCATTTCCGTCGGCATGTCCTGGGCCATGACCAACGCAGACATTCCCTATGCCATCAGCGATGCGCTGATGAGCGTGTCGGAAAACCCCATCGTCATCCTGTTCATCATCAACATTATTCTGCTGATTGTCGGGGTGTTCATGGACATGACGCCGGCGGTGCTGATCTTTACCCCGATCTTCCTGCCCATCGCCACCCAGCTGGGCATGGACCCGGTGCACTTTGGCATCATGATGGTGTTCAACCTGTGTATCGGTCTGTGTACGCCACCGGTAGGCAGTGCGCTGTTCATCGGCTGCTCGGTATCTGGCGTGAAACTGAAACATCTGATTGGCCCGATGATGCCGTTCTTCCTGGCACTGGTGGTCAGTCTGTTTGCTGTCACCTACATCCCACAGCTGTCACTGTTCCTGCCACACCTGTTCGGCATGCACTGATTGTCTTTTAAACATGCTGTAAAGCTGTCATACAAAAAGCAGTGGCTGTCGGACAACAGTCACTGCCGGCCTGATTCAATGCCGTATAAACCGGTATACTAGGCCGTCAAGTGGTATGACTTCGGTTGCCACCACCCCCTACCCGAAGGGTTGCACGAGCACTATGTTGAAAGAGACGTTGAAAGAGACCTTGAAAGACATGGACAGTGACGAGCCGAAACGGCTTTACCAGCATGTCGCGGCCGAGCTGAAGAAACAGATTGCCGCCGGACGCTATGCCATCGGCGACAAGCTGCCCGCAGAGCGCTATATCGCTGAAGACATGAACGTCAGCCGCACCGTGGTCCGCGAAGGCATCATCATGCTGGAAGTGGAAGGTCTGGTTGAAGTTCGCAAGGGCTCAGGCATTCATGTCATTTCCCAACAGATCAAAACGCCTGCCGACGCCGGGAACGACAACGAGTTCATGACCCTGTCGGCTGGCCCGTTCGAGATGTTGCAGGCCAGACAACTGCTGGAAAGCAATATCGCCGAGTTTGCCGCCAGTCAGGTTACCAAAAGCGATATCGTGCAGCTGATGGCCATTCAGGAGCAGGCCAGACAGGAAGACCGCTACCGTGACTCCGAGTGGGACAAACGCTTTCACATTCAGGTCGCCCAGGCCACCCAGAACTCGGTACTGGTGACGCTGGTAGAGAAACTCTGGCACCAGCGTGAACAGAACCCCTACTGGCGCAAACTGCATGAACATATCGACGCCAGCTCCATCGACAGCTGGTGTGAAGATCACGAACAGATTCTTAAAGCACTGATTCGCAAGGACCCACAGGGGGCCAAACGCGCCATGTGGCAGCATCTGGAAAACACTAAGCAGATGTTGTTTCAGGCATCTGAGATCAACGATGACATGCAGGACGACCGTTTTCTGTTTGCCGAGAACCCGGTCAAATCCATGGAGTAGACTGCCAGCGTACTTAACCGCTCGCAGAACCAGCAAGGCTCAACAGACAAGGCCGGAACAGTTATCACTGCTCCGGCCTTGTTCATTTCCGCTCAGCCAGCGACTTAGCGTGCAGGCATATTCTCCGGCTCTGCGACCGGCTGAGGGCCGGGCTCGACGGCAGCGGCTGCCGCGTTCAGCCTGTTCGGGTCTTTGTCGGGGTCATAGCCTGCTCGCCACTCGGCTAGCGGCACCACCACCGGCTCGACACCGTTGGCAAAAAACCACGAATCGACGGCATATTCCTGACCGTTGTCGTTTTCTACCATCACCGCGGTATTGTGCGGCCCCAGCAGCTGCAGGGGCCCGCGATGGCCCGGATAACCAGTGTGATGGAAATGCAGCAGCCCTTCGCGCTGCATCAGCAACAGCGCCACTGTCGTGTTAATCGTTTCGGCAATGCAGTCAAGCTGTGGCGAGCTGGCAAAGGTGCCATGATTCCTCGCCTCATCACCGGCGGTATTGTTCTTCGCCCCGTTGATGCGCTCCAGCAGCGCCACGGCGGCAGCAACCTGCTTGCGCTCCTGCACCGCATCCACAGCGGCAGGTTCAAACACAGCGTGCAGCTGCTGGCGCTCATCGGCACTGAGCTTCAGGCGGCTGTTTTCATCGCAGTTGACCACCGAGCATACCCGGTAAGCATCTGCCTTCGGCTCTTCGATGTGATAACGCCCGATATAGCTTTGCGGCGGCATATTGCGCCCTGCACACCCAGTCAGTATCAGCGCTAACGGCAGGACGGCCAGCCCCAGCCGCCACTTTTCACACGCCGCAGGCGTGAAGTGAACAGACTGATGATCCTGCCGACCACGACGAAGGTGAGTAAACACACTAAACATCCCTGGATACTATCCTCTTCCTTATCCCACTCTGTCCGAGGACAGAGACAGCGGGATCTATTTCATTTTCACGATCAGACTGATCATGTCGGTATTGCCCTGCTGGTCCGTCACACTCAGCTGATAGGGCCCGGGCTGAGTAAAGCTGTAGGGTAATACCCCCACCACAGAACTGCGCCCGATAAAAACGCCATTGAGATACCAGGCCCGTTCACCGCTACCACCATCGGCATGCAGATTGATCGGAATAGGTGCACGCACCCTGCCCGGCTGCTGAATTTCAGCCCCGTCAGGCAGCGTCGTGATCTGCAGCGGCAGCTGCTCGGCACCCAGCAAAGCACATTCGTCAGCCACACCCGGCAGCCGCCGGCTGCGCCGCCAGTCACGGGGCAACCAGGGTTCCAGCGCCATCGGCCACAAGGCCACCTGCTGCTCCTGCAAGGGCTCACCGGGAGCACAGGCCGGTTCTGCACGCAGCCCTGTGCCCGGCTGTAACCATATTCGCTCCAGCAGCGAACCCAGCTGAATCTCATCTCCTTCGGCCAGGGTCGGCGGCACAGTGCCATCCAGCAACCACGCCGACATCTTGCGCATGCAGTTTCCATGCTGGTTTTCACTGGCAGATGCAAGGGTGCCGAGAGGCCAGCATATTTCTGCCTGACTGACACTGGCAGGTGGTAGCAAGGCCTGCCGCCCCTGTGCCGAAGCCAGTGAGCTGTAGAGGCTGAACAGCAGTGGCGCAGCCGCTGTGCTGCCCTGCTCACCGGGGCTGGGACTGCCATCGGGCCTGCCCACCCACACACCGATGGTCAGCTCCTGCGTCACGCCCACCGCCCAGGCATCACGAAAGCCATAGCTGGTGCCAGTTTTCCAGGCCAGATTCCAGCTGTCGCCAGTCAGCCGCTGAATCACCTGATAGGGGCTGTGCGCCAGCATCCGCCAGATAATCCAGGCCGCGCCCGGACTGAGCAGATAACGCTCCTGTAAGGGTTGCTGAGGCGTGAGACGCGGCAGCGCCGCTTTGCCTCCGCGTGCCAGTGCGGCGTAGCTGCCGACCAGCTCATCCAGACGCACGCCGATCCCACCCAGAATCAGCGACTCATTCGGCTGGCGCGCGCCCGGCCCGAACAGTTGCAGCCCGCCATGTTGCAGCTGCGAGGCAAAGCGCCCGGCACCGATATGGTCAAGTAACTGTACGGCGGGAATATTGAGTGAACGCTGCAGTGCCTCACTGGCGCTGACCGGGCCGTTGAAACCACCGCTGAAATTGTGTGGTCGGTAAGCCCGGTCAAAACGAGGCGCATCTATCAGCAGTGACGCCGAATGGATCAGCCCCTGATCCAGCGCCATGCCGTAGAGAAAAGGCTTGAGGGTGGAGCCCGGTGAGCGCACTGCCTGCACCATGTCGACATGACCGGCGCGTGTTTCCGAGAGGAAGTCTGCCGAGCCAACATAGGCCAGCACCGACATATCACTGTTATCCACCACCAGTACCGCCACCGACTGTGCTGGGGGCAGATGAGCCAGATAGCGCTGCACGGCCTGCTCTACCTGCCGCTGCACCCTGACCTTAAGAGTGGACTGAATGCGCTGGCAGTCGGCACAGCTATCGTGCAGGCGGCGCGCCAGCAGGGGCGCCAGCATTGGTGAACGCTGGCGCAGTACGCTGACCGGCTCGATCAGTGCATCGGCCACCCGCGTGGCAGGCCAGACCCCCAGCTCAGCCATACGCTGCAGTACCTTATCGCGCGCCTGATGTGCCCGCTGCGGATAGCGATCAGGCCGCAGGGCACTGGGCCGTTGCGGTAGCACCGCCAGCAACGCGGCTTCGGCGTCACTGAGCTGGCGCACCGGTTTACCGAAATAGCTGAAACTGGCCGCCTGCACACCGGAAAGCGGCCCGCCAAAGGGAGCGAGATTCAGATACAGGGTGAGAATCTGGTCTTTGCTGTAGTGCCACTCCAGCTGCAGCGCACGGGCAATCTGCCGCAACTTGAGCAGATAGCTGCGCTGCCCGCTTAACTGCTGCTCCGGCTCCAGCAGCCGAGCGACCTGCATGGTCAGAGTGGACCCACCGGAAACAATTTCCCCATTACTGACGTTCTGCCAGAAGGCCCGCAGGATGGCGATGGGGTTGATACCGGGATGCCAGTAGAACCAGCGGTCTTCGTAACTGATCAGTAATTGCAGGTATTCCGGCGACACCTCATCCAGCGTCACCGGATACCGCCAGATGCCCTGTTCATCGGCAAAGGCCCGCAGTGGCTCACCGGCGCGGTCCAGTATAACGGTGCTGAAGTGTGGCGCAGCGGGCAGCGGATAGCGGCGATCTGCCCAGCCGGCCAGCGCTGCCAGCAACAACAGCACCAGCAGAAAAACGACCACTGCCCGCATACGCCGGCTCAGACACCGCCAGTACCGACAGGCTACGTTGTTCATGTTCATTCGGGTACAGGCCAGTCAGACGTGATAAATGCAGACAGGGCAGACCACCGCAGTGGCCGGATAAGAATCACCTTATCCGGCCATGCCAGCAGCGGACGGCTGAGACCGTATTACCAGTCTCAGCGCCCCCTGACGATCAGCTGCGGCTGCCTGCCGCCCTGATGACGCACCTGCGGGTCATACATGGCTTCGGCATAGGTCGGTGCCAGCCGGTAGGTACCGGGAGAGACTGCACGCGCCAGATAGTACAGCTGGGCACGGCGGGAACTCATCTCCACCGCAGCCACGTAGCGGTCATCACGATATTCCTGATGGCGAATATCCTGATACTGCATGACCTCGGAGATTTTACTGCCTTCCACCATGACATCCGCCAGAGCAACCGAGGTAGCCAGATTCTGGTTCTCCAGCTCCAGCCCTGCGGGCAGCAGGTCCACCACCATGACGTGATGGGTGGCCTCATCACTCTGCACATCAAGGCGTACCAGCACCATATCGCCGGTTTTCAGGGTAATGGTGCCATTGTCAGCGCCACCGGCCTGCTGCAGCGGTACGCCGTCAGCACTGAACAGACTGCGTTGCACCTGCAAGCCTTTATTGATGGCCTGAGGCAGCGTCTGCTCGTAGCCCAGCAGGGTGAGATTGAGATAAGCATCCGCACTGCCCTGATTCAGCACTTCCATACCCTGACCCACCAGTTCGGCATCAGCAGGCATCTGCACACTGGTCTGATCCAGTGATTCGCTGCTGTCGCCGTGGCTGAGCATCAGGCTCATGGCCTTGCCTTCGCTGTTCATTACCGCACTGCCAGCAAGGAACAGGGCGTTGCTTTCCTGCGTACTGAACCACTCACGCTGCTTCAGGCGGTGGGAGAGATCGAACAGCAGGGGTTGCCATTGCTCAGCAGGCTGCCCGGCCTCCACCAGCCAGTACAGGGCCAGCGCCCGGTCACGAATGGAGCTGCCGTAGTCGGCGTAATACTGATAGCCACGGCTTTCTTTGGGCTGACGGGCAAAGTCAGCCAGAGCCTGTTTGATGGCCTTCTGGCTGCGTGGGGCATCGCCGCTTTTGCCCAGCGCCAGCCCCAGTTGCAGCAGTGGCAGTGGCGCTGCGTTCTGACGCAGGTTGTCGTACAGATTGCGCAGCTCAGACAGCGGCGCCTGCCCGGTACGGGCCAGCACCTGCCCGGCATAAGCCTGCACCGCAAAGCGACTGCGATCCTGCTCATCCGTATAGTAGCTGCTGATCATATCGGGGCTGCGCACATAGTCATTGAGGCGACTGAGGGCGTCCTGCAGGTTTTTGGCCGGAATGGCAAAACCGGCTTCACGGGCGCGCAGCAGGAAGTCAGTGACATACACCGTCAGCCAGTATTCTTCCGGGCTGTCACTGTTCCACAGGCCAAACCCACCGCTGGACTGCTGCATGCCAAACAGCCGCTGAATGGCCATTTCCAGTGCCTGCTTACGGGTCTGGGCGTCATCCCCCACAATCCCCATGCGGGCCAGCAGATCGTCATTGATGTAGAGCTGCGGGAATACACCACTGGTGGTCTGCTCCAGACAGCCATAAGGGTAAGCCTTCAGTGCCTGCAGATACTCACTGATATTGAGCGGCGGCAGCGACGACAGGCTCAGCGACCCTTTGATACTGGAAGGAATCAGTGCCGCCGCAGCACTCTGTGGCAGCTGGAAAGCCTGCCCCGGATGTATGGCCTGCTGCCAGCTCAGGCGGGTCGGTGCCCAGGCAGGCCGCACACGCAATGATGTTTCGCGGACAAACTGATCTTTTGCGCCAGCGGGCAGATCATGCAGACCACTGATCGCTGCCCGGATGGGGATCAGACCAAACTCCTGCCCGGCCGTTACCGGAATATGCAGTGACACCTTCTGATTGACCGCCAGCTCAACCTGTTTCTGCCAGTGCTGCGGATCAGGCTGATCACTGAAGCTCAGGCCCTGCCCGGTGCTGACATCAATACTGGCTTTCTGAGTCACCCCACTGAGGTTATGCAGGTCGAGCACAATCTCGGCCTGATCACCGGAAGCCAGAAAACGCGGCTTGGTCAGCTGGGTCACCAGCGGTGCCGCTACCTGCATTTCCTGCTCGGCCGAACCATAGGCATCATCACCAAAGGCCACGGCCATCAAACGCACCCGGCCGTTGAAGTCTGGCAGGGTCAGTGGTACCTGCGCCTTACCCTCGGCATCCACGTCTACCAGCCCGGAGAACAGCGAAACAATCTGCACGTCCGAGGGGGGCTCGCTGCCACCACGATTGAGATCGCCATCACCGCCAAACTGCAGTTTGGCAAAGTCACCGTCCTCGCCCTCAATCAGATCGCCGTAGCTGTCGCGACTGTCGATGGCATAACGGCGCTGGGCAAAGAACCAGCCAAACGGATCGGGGGTTTTGAAGTCACTGATGTTCAGCACGCCCATATCCACCGCCGCCAGCGTCACCCGTGCGGTTTTCGGCAGGCTGCCGGTGCTGGTGAGGGTAATGGGGACGTTGACAATTGTTTCCGGCAGGGCTTTGTCTGGTGCCTGTAAACTGACCTGCAGATGGCGCTCTTCACGGTCCAGCGGCAGATACTGAATGCCCATCATCCGCCGTGGCAGTTTTTCCACCCGCTCACTGCCCGGCTGGACCAGCGTCATATTGATATACAGATCGTGATGCCCATCCCAGCCCGCATCGACCGGAATCTCCACCACGGCACCTTCGGCAGGCACCGTGACGGCCTGACGATACAACTGCTTATCGCTTTCGACCGTAACAAAGCCCTTACCGGCAGCAGGTGGCTGTACTTTGAGCCTGATCGTCTCACCTGCCCTGTAGGCCTTTTTATCCAGCGCCAGACCAATACGGTCAGGGCGCCCGGCCAGTGCGTTGTCATCCTGCATCCAGCCCGCAAGGAAACGATAGCTGCTGACCAGTTTAGTGGCAGGGTTAGTCACCTCCAGACGGTAGTAACCCCACTCCACCGGCATCGCAACGGTGGCCGTCTTGTCGGCTTCAATGCTGACCGTCTGACTGGTCACCGGGTACTGCCGCACGGTGAAGTTACTGCTCCAGCCATCGGCCTCGGAATAGGTCCAGTGGTAATTGCGCTCTTCGCGGATCAGCGTAGCGGTCAGGTTAGTGGCCGCCAGCTTCTTCTCGCCATCGGTCAGCACCAGATCAAAACGGGCATCGCTGTCACTGTCGCTTTCGTCATCTTTGAACTGCGGACGAATACCCACCAGCTGCGGCGCGGGCAGCACTTCACTGATAAAGCGGCGGGTCACCGGACGCCCGCCGGTATCCAGCAGGCTTTCATACAAGCGCAACTGCAGCGGACTGCCAAGGCGATCCCAGAACGGGCTGAGGTCCAGCGTCCCTTTACCCTGATCATCCAGCAGCACATCATCCAGATCTTCGCGGCGTTCGAAGAAGGTATCGTTGACATCACCGAAGTAAAAATCCTGCATGGCAGCAAAGGGATGCGGCGAGCGCCTGGCCACCAGCTGGCTCTGTACCCGGTTGCCATTGGCAGGTGCGCCATACAGATAGCGCCCATCGAGCTGCAGGCTGAAGGCTTCATGAGCCAGAATCTGCTGCGCGCCCTCCATCGCCAGTGTCATGCGTTCGGGCAGGAAGTCTTCGACTTTAAAGGTGTAGTCCTGACGGGAATGATCCGGCAGGGTCACGCTGACACTCCAGTCACCCGTGGGGGCATCTTTGGCAATGGCGAAGCTGGCTTCGTAATAATTGAGCACGCCCGGCTGCAGGCGCTCGGTGCGCACTACCCGGCCATCCGGCTGACGCAGCTCACTTTGCAGAACAACACCGGGCACCGCCTTGCCGTCACCGTCACGCAGCAGTGCACTGATCGGCACGGTTTCACCGGGGCGGTAGAGATCACGCGGACTGTAGAGGAATAACGACTGCGCCTGCTGCGGCCGCCCCTGAATATCAAACTCGGACAAATCGAGCGCCGGGCCATAGAGCTTGACCAGCGTGGTGTCGCCGTCTTTGTGTGCCAGCAGCAGACGCGCCTTGCCGGATTTAAGCTCGGTGGCAGGCACGCTGGCGATGCCGTCCTTATCCGCCTCGCCCGACCACAGGGTATTGCCTTCGCCATCCAGCATCTGCAGCTGCACCCCGGCCACCGGCTCGGCACTGGCCAGAGAGGCCACACTCACCGCCATGCTCTTGTCGTACAGGCGCAGATGCACCCCCAGATCGGTGACGGCAAACCAGGTCGAGGTGAACTTTTCACCGTAAAAACCGACTTCACGCAGGATCGCCAGATAGACGCCATTGCCCTGCAGCGCAGGTACATTACTGATGGGAATATAACGGGTGCCACGGGTATTGGCGGGCAGCTGCAGGTCATAACGGCCAGTGTAGGCGCGCGGGGTACGCTTCAGCACACTTTCCGCATCCCAGCCGTAGAGGCGGTTGCTGTTCCCGTACGACGACAGAAACCAGGGCAGATCGTTATCAGCCAGCCGGTAAAAATCCACTTCCACATCACTGACATTCACCGCCGTGATCGGCAGCCCTTTAGTCAGACGATGGGCGAGAAAGTTACCCTGACTGGCAAAGCTGAGGCTTTTCTGCAGCGCCGGTGTAGTGATGTCTGCCTGCATGGAGGCCACCACCCGGTCCGTGATTTTCAGACTGGCACCCAGTGCCGACGGCAGCCCTTCGTTAACGCGGATGTGATACTGGGTTTCGGGCTCCAGATAGGGGAAATACAGACGGGTACCGCTGTCATCAGCGATCCAGCCACCGTCCAGCGCTTTGCCATCGGCACGGCTAAGCGTCAGCCACTTGCTGAGATCCTGCGTCAGATCAGCCGGTGCAGACAGAATCACTGACGCCGCCAGACTGCCCTTGTAGCTGCCCTGCCCCATATCCAGCACCTTGAAGGGCACATCGGCGTATTTCTTTTTCACCGCTGCCATATCCAGCACGGGCTGTTGCAGCGTCTTGCCCTGCCCGGCCTCTCCTTCTGCCACGGCAGGCTGCGCCTGACTGGCGGGCACCTCTGCTGATGCCGGGGAAGAAGCCGCGGAGGAGGCGGTATCGGTTGAATTAGCGGTGACTTCGGCAGCGGCCGGAGCCGTCGTTGCAGTCTGGCTGGTGGTTTGACTCTGTGCCGCATCATTAGCGGCTTTAGCAGCGTCATCCTGGTCATTACAACCACTGAGCCAGGTCGTCAGAAAAAGCAGGAATACGAGGGAATAAGCACGGGCTGCCATGAGGAGGGGTCCTGTATCACGTCCTGTGGTAAGCATAGCCAACTTTAAGGCCAGCGCATCTTACTATGCATCCAAACGTAACAGTAGGTTAATTTCTGGTGATGTTCTGCATCCCGACCTGCCCGCCTCCTGACAGTTCTGAGACCTGCTGACCACTGTTAACAGCTCTCAGATATAACGATACGTGATGATTAAAATAAAATTACAGGATTAGATTTATTACTCGCCCCTCTTCACCATAACGCCATTCCGACAAGCCTGTGCCTTGTCCGGTAACGCTGCCCCATCCACCTCAACGGTCATGGGTCAGCCAGCCTCCTCACCCTGTTACGGAACACTCATCATGAAAATGAATGCCATCATCTGGCCTGAAGGCTATGTGCCCGGCTATACCGAAAACTACGTATCCAATGAAGTGATTGTCGCGGGCCTGAGTGCCGCAGATATCTGGCCCCTGCTCGCAACTCCCTCGGAGTGGCCCGGCTATTACACCAACTCAGCCAATGTGCGCTTTTATGATGAGCAGGGCCCGGTGCTGACCTGTGATGACCGCTTCTACTTTGAGACCTTCGGCTTTCCGGTGGAAGCGCGGTGCAATGAGTTCGTTGCTCCCACCGCAGACCAGCCCGGACGGGTTGCCTGGCACGGCTGGGCAGGCGAAGAAGGCAGCGAATCCCGGCTGGACGTGCACCATGCCTGGCTGGTGGAAAATCTGGAAGGCGGTCGAGTACGCATCCTGACGCAGGAAACGCAGAAAGGTAAGCCTGCTGCAGAGCTACATGTGGCTAAACCCAACCCGATGATCAATGGTCATCAGGACTGGCTGGACGGTCTGGTGAGCGCCGCTCGTGCCCGCAAGGCTCAGGCACAATAATGACGGTGGCCATCGACATGATGATGTCGATGGCCTTGGGCTTTCCGCAGACATTACTCTTCCGCCGCGCCTTTGGAGCTGTCGTACTGCCGGAACAGCAACTCCCGCAACCAGCGATGGGCAGTATCCCGATGCCTGCGCTCATGCCATACCGCAATCTTGGTAAAGCCCGGCACCTCCAGCGGTGGCGGGAACAC
This sequence comes from Pokkaliibacter sp. MBI-7, assembly GCF_029846635.1. Classification (NCBI taxonomy): domain Bacteria; kingdom Pseudomonadati; phylum Pseudomonadota; class Gammaproteobacteria; order Oceanospirillales; family Balneatrichaceae; genus Pokkaliibacter; species Pokkaliibacter sp. MBI-7. Next base: position 916,760 of record NZ_JARVTG010000001.1, read on the forward strand.
CTCCAGCCCCTCTGCCCCCTGCACCAGCCGACTCGGCAGAATGGCGATCATATCGCTGGCACGCAGAATATCGGGCAAGACCAGAAAGCTTTTCACCGACAGCGTGACCTGACGCTGCTTGCCAAGCGCCTGCAATGCCTCATCCGTGACGCCATGAAAGCTCCCGCCGCTGTACGACACCAGCGCATGATCCAGTGCACAGAACTGATCCACAGTCAGCGGCGTACCCTGCTGCATAACCGGATGCCCGGCACGCAGCACACAGACATAGTGCTCATCAAACAGCGTGCGGCAGTGTAAATCTGGCGGCGCCGACTCTGGCGTAATCAGCGCCAGATCAATGTCACCGCGCTCCAGCTGGGCTTGCACCTGCTGGTCATCGACCGGCACCAGCGCAATTCTGATCTGCGGCGCATGACGTTTGAGTGCAGACAGAAAGGGCGCGGCAATGGTGCTTAGGGCATAGTCTGTCGCGGCCAGCGTAAAGGCCAGCTGCGAGGTCGAGGGGTCAAAATGCAATGGCTGGATCAGCACGCCAATATCACTGATAACCTGCTTTAACGGTGCGGCCAGCTCCAGCGCACGCGGGGTCGGCACAATCCCGCGCTGGGCACGCACAAACAAAGGGTCACCGAAATAGCCCCGCAGCCGCGTCAACATGCCACTCATGGCAGGCTGAGTAATCCCCAGCCGCGTGGCGGCACGTGTCACGTTGCACTCATCAAGGAGCGCATCCAGGGCTTTGAGCAGATTCAGATCCAGCCCTTTGATCTCTTTCATGGTTCCCTCTCAAAGCAATACCGGTCGCAGCTTATATGGAGACAACTCTGCCGATTGCCACCACAGCCAGTGCCTGGCTCAGGATGCGCGGTGCCTAGCCAGAACAGCTCATCAGGTTACGTTAAACAAAGATATTGCTTATTACAGAACTGGCTAAGAAATTCCATCTAGTACCGATAGACATCAAGGGTTCGCTTACCGTCACGATGTACCATCATGTCGTTCTGGGCAGAGATGAGAAAGGGAGACATCATCATTTTGAGTACTTCATCCTTGAAAAATCGGGAATAAGGTATACCTTTTGGGTAGTCTGATGATGATTGAAATACCTTTTAATGATTCAACTGCGCATTGACTAATTTATTTTTCTATTAAAATCAAAGTTTTACGTGACAGCTGTTTAAGATAAAGTTTGTTAAAAGGTATACCTTTTAATAATTGTTATGAGGTCGAAGACCTCATTAACACACGGTTAGGTATTTAAAGGATTTTTAAGAATGTCTACTGGAACTAAAATACATCTCGGAACTATAAGTATGGGCATTCCTCTAATTTACAGAGATGTAGTCTCAAAAATATTTTCATATCATCTGGCCACAGAGGCAACACTTGCAAAATATATTGAAAAACACTCGCTCAAACCGAAGAAAAATCAATTTTCATCTCGTTTAATATCGGTTGAGGAAAGAGGTGAGTTTAGTGACTGGGTTATAGAGGCTTGTAGGAAGTTAAATAGAGTTAGAAATAAATGCGTTCATATTGAATCTGCTGAGTATCAAAATATTAATATAAGAATTGCGGCGTTAGTAGAGGAATTAGTTCTCCATGTAAGTCAGTATAATGTTCGCCACGAAAAGCATAAAATGTCGAATTTTGACTGGGCATGTACGCTAATATATCAGCGCCTTTATGAACTATTAGAACTAGAATATGACCCGCTAATACTTGGAGAGATTGGTTCTAAGCCAAAATTGCCAAGCTCTCTGGCAGTACATTTTTTGCCTCTATCATAATGAACATTTGACATCCCAAGAACAGCATATGAGTAGAGCAGGCATACCTAACAAAGTGCTTCAACATCGCGCACTTCGTGCGCTGGACAGTTTGTAAGTCGCAGCTTTGTGGTTTTGCTACGCAAAAGTAACCCACAAAGCCACAACTTACAAACTGCCGTTGAGCACGGCGTTAGGCTTCACAGTAGTTAGTTAATTTATGAGAACACTATGTCAATAAATAACATTCCCAACATTTTATTTATTTCCTCGTCACATCGGTGTCATCCCTACATTTTGGATTTTGTAGTGGCAGCTTCTTCGATTGGAAGTTATTTTAAAATTTACCATGGAGAGCAAGTAACATCGTTTGCTCCACATCTAAGTAATGGGAAGCCGATGTATCCAACTGCGTCCTTCGAAGGGAAAGCGAGTGGGAAAAGTGTTGAGTTTGTGCCAGATGACTTATTGCGTGCCGTATTTCTACACAATGATAGAAGTCAACCGATTCCTTACATTATTCAACCTGCCTTTACTCAAATTTCTGGCGCAGCCACCGATGCAATGGCTGAAACATTAGAAGGCCTTGCCCAGGCAATGTTCACTGGTTTCTGGGAGAATAACCTAGCTGCTATAGAAATGGCTCATGGGAAAAGGAAGAATGAAAATTGGCCTGCAGTTCTAAAATTTGCAGCTGTAATTCGCGATACCATGAGTCATGGAGGAGTATTGAACATGTATTCTTCGGTTCCACCTGTCTCACATTTCAATTTGACCTATGAAAAAACGAATAATGGAAGAAAGATTATCCACAATGATCTTACATGTGCAGATATATTTTTTTTAATGTTGGCTGTAAATGCTGAGTTTTAATTGAAATGCCTAACAAGTCGTTGCAGCACCGCTCCGGCACTTCGTACCTGCGCTGGACTCGGCGTTAAGCCTCAGAGATAGATATGGATATACGAAAAATATTTGAAGCGATAAGTTTAGAATTATCGGCAAAATTCCAGAAAACCATTCAAATAAAGCACAATGGCGGAAAGGGAGATAATAGAGAGGATGCTTTTGTAGACTTTCTTCAAGAGTACTTGCCAAATAAATATGGCATAGGTCGGGGGGAGGTTATTTCACCTGAAAATGAAATTAGCGGTGAACTAGATATTGTGATCTTCGATAAAGATCATTGCCCTCTTTTTTTAAAATCTGATTCTCACTCACTATACCCAAGAGAAAGCGTTTTTGGTGCCATTAGCATGAAGTCGCATCTTGATAGTACCGAACTAAAGGATGCGTATCAGAATATTGCTAGCTTGAAAAAAATAATGCCCACACAGGGTTTTACTAACTCATCCATACCGGGAATGAATACAGGATTGAGTCCTGTGGTTCCTGTAACTGCAATATTTGCTTACGCAGCAAATAGAAGTCTTGATGCTATAGCAAAGCAAGTTAAAGAATTAGATAGAGAGCTTGATGACATTAAGCTAAGGCCGGATTTTGTTGTTGTACTCGGGCTCGGTATTATTGGCCCTAATGGTCGGATAAGAAACAACTTCAACATATACAATCTGCCAAAAGAATCTAATGATCTGGCATTATTAAGAGAAACTGGTAGACACACTCTCCTTCGATTTTATATGCAACTGCTTGATGAGTTGAATTCAATAACGCAACCCAATCTTAACCTTCATTCTTATTTTGATATGCCGTCTAGAGTTGGAAAGTTCAAAGTAAGGAAGCATGATAAGCTAATGTTTCAATTTGATGGAGAAGATGAAAGAACGGTTAAGCGGCTGACACTTTCAGCCATTGATAGAATTGTTGAAAAATCAAAAATGGTCACGTTGGAGCAGCACTTTATAAACCACTTGGGTAACCTTCCATTAGGTGCTGAGAAAATATACGACCTATCTACTTGTGTGTATGAATACAACCCAATGAACAAACCATCCATAAAAATCCAATGGAATGAAAAAGGGCATCCGGTTGGTGATGTAAATACCTTTCAACCGCTTTGGATTGAGATAGATGGAAAGCAATATGCTATTGATGCAGGTAGTGTCAATAAGGACGATCTTGAAGATAATCCTGACTTTACAGTTACCGAGCTACTGTCGCAGTGAGGCTTAATAAACGTAATCAGCCGGAAAGTTTACTCGCTGCGCTCCTAAATTTCCGCTGTTACGGGCGTTACGGCCCAAAGGGAGAGTCATGAAGAAATTTCTAGCATCGTTGTTTGGTATTGCCTCAGTTACTGCTAGTGCGGCAGGAATGCAAGTAATTACAGTTGATGAACAGCATATCCAAATGGGGCTGGCCGAAGGTCAAGTGGGAGAATACTACGCAATAAAACCAGCTATCGAAATTGAGCTAGATGCTTCAGGCTATAAATTTCCGGCTATCCCTGGGCAAGAATCAAATGAACCAAACGCGATTCAACTCATAATCGATAATGAGCATCAATTTACAGCGTATTGGGATCCCGGTGTAACGAAGTACACACTTAATAAAGCTACTTTGGTACCACGATATAAGGACTTTAATGGTTTCAACTCAGGCGACCAATTTGTAATTGCCATTGGCGCTTTAGTAATTGATCACGAAAAAAAAGCACAAGCATTTAAAGTGCAATGGGTAGGTATGGGCAAAGTCCAGCCATAACAAGCGGCTGCACCGGGCAAATTTTCGCTGTCACCTTTTCTGCGTGGCAAAAAAATCCAACATCAAAAATTTGCTTAATGAGCAGAGCACTATACATGAGAGATAAAAATGACTAGCTCCGAATCCATTTATAATTTTCTTAACAATCCAATCAGAGTAATAAAGGGTTTTAACCTATTCGTGATTTTAATTTCTACCCCAATATTACTATTTACGGTGCTGGGATATTATTTCTCATGGCATGCAATATCATCATCTGCGATGCCATTCATAACAACTTTTTTAATCTTATGGCTTGGTCTACTAGCCGCTGGTTACTTTGGATGTAAAACCTGGAAAGTTTACGGGCGAGTGGCGTCTTTTCTTGCTTGGTTTCCAATGCTATTTATGTTTCCAATTGGCACTTTGGCTGCAGCATGGATTATCTACTCCATTTTTAGAAGACCCGTTAATGATTAGCCTTTGAGTAATTTATTAAATTTACTAAGGCAACAGTTCGGGCTGGACGCGCTAACGCACGCCGCTGCTTTGAGCATTGAACAGCTACTATTGTCACCACCACCAATCTGAAGGAAAGATACCGCGAATCACAATGATCAGTAGAAAAGAGGGCGATGAACCTTACTCAACCTTTGGACCATATAAATCCCAGTCCATAGATGACTGCATCGCCACTTTGCCCTCCTTCGATCAACAGGTAGCACAAGGCTTCTAGCTTGGCCTCCCGATCTTCCAGCAGCCCCTGCAATTCCCCCTATTAGTCTGCCTGCTCTATCTCAAGCGCCAGCAGAAACACTTACCCACCGCCCACCCCATACACTCTCGCTGCATTCAGCCCAAATATCCCGTCGGTGTCTTCCACCCCTTCCAACAGTTGTTCACTGGCTTGCCGCCACTGCGCATAATCAGCCGCCAGCAGGCAGACCGGCCAGTCACTGCCCCAGAGCAGGCGTTCACTGCCGAAGGTCTGCAATAGGTGATCCACATAGGGCTGCAGGTCAGCTACCGACCAGCGCTCCCCCGCCTCGGTCACCAGCCCGGAGAGCTTGCAGCAAGCCTGTGTCTCTGCCGCCAGCTGTGCCATCTGCTCTGCCCACGGCTGAAAGGCCGCATCACGTATCTGCGGTTTGGCAGCATGATCTATCACCACCCGCAGTTCAGGATAACGCCGCAACAGCTGCAGCAGACTGGGCAGGTGCCGCGGCGTTACCAGCGCATCAAACACCAGCCCCGCCTCTGTCATCGCCTCATAAGCCGGATGCAGCTCGGCACGTAACATCCAGTCAGTGTCGGCGATGTCCTGCAGCATGGGCCGTAACCCAACCAGCTTGGGGTGCCGGGCCAGCCGCTGAATATCGGCTACCGCGCCGGGGCTGGCAAAATCCACCCAGCCGACCACACCGGCAATCTGCGTATGTTGCTCCGCCAGCCTCAGCAGATACTCCGTTTCAGCCAGCGTCGGTGCCGCCTGCACCAGTATGGTGGCGTCAATCTGCTGCTGCGCCAGCAGTGGCAGCAAATCCTCGGGCACATAATCGCGGTAGAGCACCTCCAGCTCAGGGGTCAGCCAGCCATAGTCGCCCCGCCCGATCTGCCAGAAATGCTGATGCGCATCGACTCGGATAGCCCCGCCCTTCATGGCCTGATCACTCCCTTTTTCAGAATGATGTTGCCATACAGCCGCTGCTCGCCCGTCTGCACGATCACGAACGCATTCCGCGCCTGCTGGTAGAAGGCAAAACGCTCCAGGCTGCCAAGACGCACGGGGTGATCAGCCACCTCATTGACGATGCGCTGGAACTCATGCACCACGTCAGGCACGGCGCTGGCATCCCCCACCACCTGCATAGTGAGTACCGGCTCAGTGACAAAGGTATCCAGTGGCAGTAACTGCAGGATAGCGGCCAGTGCCTCGGTAGCCGAGACACCGTCGAGGCGGATGACCTGCCGCGCCGTACTCTGTGCCGGGAAGTTCGCATCAGCGATCACAAGGTCATCACCGTGCCCCATGGCACGCAGGGCATACAACAGCTCGGGGGAAAGCAGCGCAGGAATATTGCGAAGCATCAGTCAGCGACCTCTTGTTCTTATTGATGGTTGTTATTGATGACAGTTATTGATGACAGTTATTGATGACAGTTATTGATGGCAGTTATCGTGTCCGTTATTGCGGTGACTGCGGAATTCGCTGCCACCGCACATGCCGGTCAGTACCGATCAGCGTGAACGAAAATACTCAGCGTGCTCTTTCTCCAGCGGCAGCAGGCGTGGAATGAGCATACGCAGGTGGGCTTTCATTGCCGTCTGCGCGGCGGCCGGGTCCTGATCACGGATGGCATCAAGAATGGCGCGATGCTCCCTGATGGTTTCCGCCGGGCGCCCCTCCTCCGGTAACAACAGCATGCGCACCCGCTTCAGTTGCAGCGACACCGTCGCCGCCACTGACGACACACCGGGAAAGCCGGTGAACTCCATGATCAGGCCGTGAAACTCCTCATCGGCCTTATAGAATTCGGCGTAGTCACGGTCTTCCACCAGCATTTCCTGCAGGCGCACATTGCGGGTCAGCTTGGCCAGCTGCTCGTCACTGCGCTGCACCGCCACCCTCTCCACGGCCGCACACTCCAGCGCTTCACGCAGAAAGCTGGCCTCGCGAATCTCATCCATGGAAAAGCAGGACACCCGTGTCGCCGACTGCGGAATCACGTCCACCAGCCCTTCTGCTGCCAGCCGGGCAATGGCTTCGGCCACCGGCGAGCGTGACACCCCCAGCTGCTCACAGATGACATTTTTTTTCAGTACCGAACCAGGCGGATAGACCATAGACAGAATGGCCTCCCGCAGCGACTGATATACCCGCTGCGCCAGAGAGCCGCTGAGGCTTTCGATATCCGTCAGCATCTTGATGTCTTCACTCATCGTCCTTCACTCACACTTTCCACTGCCTCAATCTGCAGCAGATGCCAACTAACATGTTAGTTGACGACTAATTCAACAGGTGCTAGCTTGCACCATATTCCAGCGAACAACAATTATAAAATCACCTTGGAGACACCGGATGAGCGACCACCCTCTCACCATTCGTCTGCACCCTCATGACAATATCGTCGTTGCACTTGCCGATATTCCCGAAGGACAGCTACTGACCGGCATCGGCACCACGTCCGACTATATTGTCCGCGGCCACAAGATTGCCGCCCGGCACATCCCGGCGGGCGCCAATGTGATTCGCTACGGCCAGATTATCGGCCAGGCCCGGCAGGATATCGCGGCGGGCGCTCATGTCCATGTCCATAACCTTGGCATGAGTGAACACTCCCACGACTATGGTTTCTCCAGCGCCTGCGAAGCGCTGCCAGTGGCGACCGAACAGCGTACCTTTCAGGGTTATCGCCGCGCCGATGGCCGCGCAGGCACCCGCAATTATCTGGGCATTCTGACCTCGGTAAACTGCGCAGGCTCGGTAGCCCGCTTTATTGCCGAAGCAGCAGAAAAGTCTGGCCTGCTCAATGACTACCCCCATATCGATGGCATCGTGCCTATTGTCCACAGCACCGGCTGCGGCATGTCCGGCAAGGACGAAGGCTACCAGACGCTGTTCCGTACTCTGGCCGGCTATGCTCAGCATCCGAATTTCGGCGGCATTTTGCTGGTCGGGCTGGGCTGTGAGGTGATGCAGATTGATGCACTGGTCGGTGGCCAGCCCATTCGTGCCGATGGTGTGCTGCGTTATATGACGATTCAGGCGGAAGGGGGCACCCGCAAAACCATCGAGCGTGGCCTTGCGGAACTGAAAGGCATCGCCGAGCTGGCTAATCGTGCCGGACGCGAGCCTATTCCGGTGGCGGAAATCATGGTGGGCATGCAGTGTGGTGGCTCTGATGGCTATTCCGGTATCACTGCCAATCCGGCACTGGGCTATGCGTCCGACCTGCTGGTCCGTCATGGCGGCACCACCATTCTTTCGGAAACCTCGGAAATCTACGGTGCCGAGCACCTGCTGACACGCCGTGCCATCTCTCGCGAAGTCGGCGAAAAGCTGATTGCCCGCGTGCACTGGTGGGAAGACTACTGTGCCCGCAATGGCGGTGAGCTGGACAACAATCCCAGCCCCGGCAACAAGCGAGGCGGCCTGACCACCATTCTGGAAAAATCACTCGGTGCCGTTGCCAAAAGTGGCAGTGCCCCGCTGACCGACGTGTATCTGTTCGGTGAGAAGATCGACAAACACGGCTTTGTCTTTATGGACAGCCCCGGCTTCGACCCCTGCTCCGTCACCGGACAGGTGGCCTCTGGTGCCAACCTGATCATCTTCACCACAGGTCGTGGCTCGGTCTCCGGCTTTAAACCCACTCCCTGCATCAAAATCGCCACCAATAGCGAAATGTATCAGCGCATGGCCGATGACATGGACCTGAACTGCGGCGACATCATCAATGAGGGCGTCAGCATCGAGGCCAAAGGACACGAGCTGTTTGAACTGCTGATCCGGGTGGCCTCCGGCGAACAGACCAAGAGCGAGGCACTGGGCTTTGGTGGCGCCGAGTTCGTGCCCTGGCAGATAGGCGCCGTGATGTAAGGGGGAGTTCATCACACCTTCTTCACAGACAGGATCACCGTTCAGCAACGACACACAGCACAGCAACATTTCACAGCACAGCAACAGGACTCACCCATAACAATAAGGTCGGGAGTACATGACATGCGGCTTGAAGGTAAAACCATTCTGATCACCGCGGCAGGCCAGGGTATCGGCCGGGCCAGCGCGCTGGCCTGTGCCCGCGAAGGCGCTACGGTGATCGCCACCGATATCAACAGCGACACGCTGGCCAGTCTGGCCCAGCAGTCACCGCGCATCAGCGTGCATACCCTCAATGTCACCGACCCGGCGGCCATCACCGCACTGGCGGCCAGCCTGCCGGATCTCGACGGCCTGTTTAACTGCGCCGGTTTTGTCCATCACGGCTCCCTGCTGGAGCTGTCCGATGAAGACTGGCAGTTCAGCCTGGATCTGAATGTCACCTCTATGGTGCGCATGAGCCGGGCACTGCTGCCCGGTATGTTGCGTCAGGCTGAACGTCAGGGTTCAGCGGCCATTCTCAACATGGCGTCGATGGCATCCTCGATCAAAGGTTTTCCGGTGCGCACCGCCTACGGTGCCACCAAAGCAGCCGTCATCGGTCTGACTAAGGCCATTGCCGCCGACTTTGTGAAGCAGGGTATACGTTGCAATGCGCTGTGCCCCGGCACGGTGGATACCCCTTCCCTGCGTGGCCGCATTGCCGCAGCAGCCGATCCGGTACAGGCAGAGAAAGACTTTATTGCCCGCCAGCCCATGGGGCGCCTCGCTCAGGTCGATGACATCACCCCACTGGTGGTGTATCTGCTGAGTGATGAAAGTCGTTTCGTCAGCGGCCAGGCCATGCTGGTCGATGGCGGGGTCACCATCTGACAGGTCGTTGAACATCTATCTGCGTTGCCGAATACCGCGTCAAAAACAGGCTCACAGCCGAAGGCTGAACGTGCTTTTGTACGGCCCCGAAGGGGCGAGCAAAGCGAGTTAAATGCTCATTGAGTTCACTGAACTCCGCTTGTTCGCCTGTTTCTTGTGCCCTCGGGTATTTCCTTGTCTCGGCGTCGCGATAACGTTTTCAACAGCCTGCTGACGGTTTCACATTCTGAACACCGCGATCAGTAACACGTCCGTCACAGGACGTTGGGGGTAACCAGGTGACCTTACTTGTTGAAATGAAAGGCATCGAGAAACGCTTCCCCGGAGTACATGCCCTCAAAGGCATCCACTTCGATCTGCATGAGGGTGAAGTGCACGCCCTGATGGGCGAAAACGGTGCGGGTAAATCCACGCTTATGAAAGTGCTATCGGGCATCTATCAGCCCGATGGCGGCGAATTTCGCCTGCGCGGCGAAGCGGTGCAGCTGCTGGGCCCGCGTGCAGCACAGGCACAGGGCATCGGCATCATTCATCAGGAGCTGAGCCTGATGAATGACCTGACCGTGGCCCAGAACGTCTTTATCGGTCGCGAACCCCGGCGCTCCTTTGGCCGTCTGGACGATGCTCAGCTCAACCGCCAGACCGCCGACATCTTTGCCCGTATGAACCTGCAGCTCGACCCCGAAGCCATCGTCGGTGAGCTGACCATTGCCAAACAGCAGATGATTGAAATAGCCAAGGCGCTGTCGTTCCGCTCGCGCATTCTGATCATGGATGAGCCTACCGCTGCACTGAACGATGCCGAAGTACGCGAGCTGTTCACCATCATCCGCCAGCTGCGTTCTGAGGGCGTCGGTATTGTCTATATCAGCCACAAGATGGATGAGATCAAACAGATCGCTGACCGCGTCACCGTGATGCGCGACGGCGAGTACGTCGCCACAGTGCAGGCGGCGGATACACCACTCAGTCAGATCATCGCAATGATGGTGGGCCGCGACGTCAAACAGCAGGTGGCGAGTATTCCGGCACAGCAGCACGCCGAGGTGGTACTCGAAGTCAGCGGACTGCAACGCGGCCGGGAGATTCGCGATGTCAGCTTCTGCGTGCGCAAGGGCGAGATTCTGGGCTTTGCCGGTTTGATGGGGGCAGGCCGTACCGAAGTGGCCCGAGCCATCTTTGGCGCCGACCCGCTGCAGGCAGGTGAAATCAAAGTCCACGGCCAGCCCTGCCAGATTCGCTCACCCCATGACGCCGTGCGGGCAGGTATCGGTTATCTGTCGGAAGACCGCAAGCGCTTTGGCCTCGCCACCGGCATGGATGTGCGGGCCAATATTGCCATGACCAGCATCGACAGGTTTGCCAGTCGCATCGGCACGCTCGATGAACATGGCATGCAGCGTACCGCCCAGAACTACATCCAGCAGCTGGGTATCCGCACCCCTTCCGATGAGCAGCAGGTGGCCCTGCTGTCAGGCGGCAACCAGCAGAAAGTGGTGATCGCCAAGTGGTTACTGCGTGACTGTGATGTGCTGATTTTCGATGAGCCGACACGAGGCATCGACGTCGGCGCCAAAGCCGAAATCTATACGTTGCTGGAAGCACTGGCGGCACAGGGGCGGGCGGTCATCGTCATCTCTTCGGAACTGCCCGAGGTCATGCGCCTGAGCCATCGCATTGCGGTCATGTGTGAGGGCCGGCTGACCGGCATTCTGCCGGGCGGCAACAACACCACACAGGAACAGATCATGGCGCTGGCGACCCAGCGTGAAACCGTTTCCCATCAGGCAGGAGCACAATAATGACAACAACCGTGCACACCCCCAAAAGCGCTGCGACTCCCGGGCTGATCAGCCGTCTGCTTAACAGCGGTACCCACCAGCGGCTGCTGGCGTTTACCAGTCTGATCATTCTGCTGGTCGTGTTTTCGCTGGCCTCTCCGCACTTTATGCAGACCTCCAACATCATCGCCATCCTGCAGGCCACTTCCGTCAACGGTGTGCTGGCGGTGGCCGCCACCCTGGTGATTATTACCGGCGGCATTGATCTGTCGGTCGGCACCCTGATGACCTTCACCGCAGTGATCGCCGGAGTGGTACTGACCTTTGCCGGCATGCCGCTGCCACTGGGTATACTCGCCGCCATTGCCGCCGGGGTGTTCTGCGGTTTCTGCTCCGGCAGCTTTATCGCCAAGATGAAGATTCCGCCCTTTATCGCCACCCTCGGCATGATGCTGATTCTCAAGGGACTGTCGCTGGTGATTTCCGGCACCCGCCCGATTTACTTCAACAACACACCGGGGTTTGACCAGATTTCACGGGGCTCGCTGATCGGTGATCTGCTGCCCGCCCTGCCGATCCCTAACGGCGTGCTGATTCTGTTTCTGGTGGCTCTCGCGGCATCCTACGTCCTGCGTCGCACGGTGCTCGGCCGCTATACCTTTGCCCTCGGCTCCAACGAAGAGGCGGTCAGACTCTCAGGCGTCAATACTGACCGCTGGAAGATCGCCGTCTACGCACTGGCCGGAGGCATCTGTGGCATCGCCGGGATACTGATTGCCTCTCGTCTGAACTCCGCTCAGCCCGCCCTCGGCATGGGTTATGAACTGGAAGCCATCGCCGCCGTGGTGATCGGCGGCACCTCCCTGTCCGGCGGTAAGGGCACCATTCTCGGCACGCTGATTGGCGCCCTGATCATGGCCGTCCTGACCAACGGCCTGCGGGTACTGTCCGTGGCGCAGGAATGGCAGACGGTTGTAACCGGCGCCATCATCATTCTGGCGGTCTACGCCGACATGGCACGCAGAAAGAAAAGTTAACGGTGATCCATCCGGGCGTTGCGGCTGGCTGGCGATTTCTGATCGCCATCCCGCTCAGCGTCTTACCGCCCATTCGGGCATCACAACAGCGCAACACTCGAAAATAACAACAGCAACGGAGTAATGAACATGTTGTCACGTCGCACCGTACTGGGCACCCTCAGCGCCCTGGCTTTTGCCGCTACTCTGCCAACCGCCTTTGCCGCTGAGCAGATGTATATTCCCATCGTCTCCAAAGGCTTCCAGCACCAGTTCTGGCAGGCGGTAAAAGCCGGTGCTGATCAGGCGGCAAAGGAGTTCAATGTCCGCATCACCTTTGAAGGCCCCGACAGCGAAGCCATGGTCGACAGGCAGATCGACATGCTGTCGGCAGCCCTTGCCAACAAGCCTGCCGCTATAGGCTTTGCCGCCCTCGACAGTCAGGCCGCCATCCCGCTGCTGCGTCAGGCCAAAGACGCCGGTATTCCGATAGTCGCCTTTGACAGCGGTGTCGACAGCGACATCCCGGTGACCACTGCCGCTACCGATAACCTGGCCGCCGCTGCACTGGCTGCCGACAAGATGGCTGAACTGATCGGCAACAAAGGTCAGGTCGCGGTGGTAGCCCATGACCAGACCAGCCGCACCGGCATTGATCGCCGCGACGGCTTCCTCAACCGTATGAAAGAAGCGCATCCCGATATCGAAGTCGTTACCGTGCAGTACGGTCAGGGCGATCAGCTCAAATCCACGGAGGTGGCCAAAGCCATCCTCACCGCCAATCCCGATCTGAAAGGTATCTTCGGCACCAATGAAGGCTCAGCCATTGGGGTTGTGAACGCCGTCAACGAAATGAATGCCAAAAATCTGGTGGTGATCGGTTTTGACTCCGGCAAGGCCCAGACCGATGCCATTCGCAGCGGCATTGAAGCCGGTGCCATTACCCAGAATCCGGTAGGTATCGGCTATGAAACCGTCAAAGCGGCCGTCGAAGCGACACAGGGCAAGCAGCTGCCCAAGGTTATCGATACCGGCTTCTACTATTACGACAAGAGCAATATAGACGATCCGAAGATCGCCGCGGTGCTCTATCAATAAACGGCTGGACGCCAGTTCAGTGTGATCTGAGCTGGCCCCCTCTTCCCCCTTTCCCGTTTACGCTTTAACCGGCGACAGACAAAGGAAGTGAAATGAAACTACTGCGCTATGGCCCCCGTGGTCAGGAAAAGCCCGGCCTGCTGGATGAGCAGGGTCAGGTTCGCGATCTGTCAGCGATCATCCCCGATCTGGCCGGGCAGGCTCTCACTGCCGACCGTCTGGCCCGGCTGCAGCAACTGGATATCAACCAGCTGCCCGTCGTCAGTGGCACACCACAGCAGGATCTGCGCCTTGGCCCCTGCGTGGCACAGACAGGCAAATTTATCTGTATCGGCCTGAACTATGCCGATCACGCGGCAGAGTCAGGAATGCCTGTGCCGCCGGAACCGGTGATATTCGGCAAGTGGACCTCCGCCATCGTCGGCCCGGATGATGATGTTCTGATCCCCAGAGGCTCGGAAAAGACCGACTGGGAGGTTGAGCTGGGGGTCGTGATTGGCGACGGCGGAAGCTACATCGACGAAGCCGATGCCATGAAGCATGTGGCCGGATTCTGCGTGATCAACGATATTTCCGAACGCGAATACCAGCTCGAACGTGCAGGCACCTGGGATAAAGGCAAAGGCTGCGACACCTTCGGCCCGACGGGCCCCTGGCTGGTCACCGCAGATGAAGTAGGCGACTTCAACAACCTCAGCATCTGGCTGGAGGTGGACGGTGAACGCCTGCAAAACGGCAACACCAGCACCATGGTGTTTAAAGTGCCTGAGCTTATCGCCTACTGCAGCCGCTTTATGAGCCTGCAGCCGGGCGACATCATCTCTACCGGAACGCCGCCCGGCGTCGGGCTCGGCTTCAAACCACCGCGCTATCTCAAGGGTGGCGAAGTGATGCGTCTGGGGATCGACGGTCTTGGCGTACAGCAACAGCGCGTTAAACGGCAGGGAGAGTAACGGTGAGCATTATCAGGCAACGCACCTTTGATCGTGGTGAGCTGACAATCAGTGAGCTGGGCTTTGGCGGCGCGGGGCTCGGCAACCTGTTCCGTCCGGTCAGTAATGCGCAGGCACAGTCTGCCATCGACTGTGCCTGGCAGCAGGGTGTGCGCTATTTTGACACGGCCCCCCACTATGGCTCTGGGTTATCCGAGCGGCGTCTGGGTCTGGCGCTGCACGAGCGGCCACGTCAGCAGTGGCTGCTGTCGAGTAAAGTCGGCAGGCTGCTCAGCCCTATTGCCGGCGTTACCCACGCTGACGGCGAATGCTATATGCAGGCCGCGCCCTTTCAGCGCCTTTATGACTACTCCTACGACGGCGTCATGCGTTCCTTTGAAGACTCCCTGCAACGGCTGGGCGTCAGCCAGATCGACATTCTCTATATGCACGATATCGGCCGCCTGACCCACGGTGATGCGCACGCCGCCCACTTTGCCACGGCAATGGACGGCGGCCACAAAGCCATGGTTGAACTGCGCGAACAGGGGCTGGTGAAAGCCATTGGTCTGGGCGTCAATGAATGGGAGGTCTGCGATGAGGCGCTCAATCACGCTGACTTCGACTGCTTTATGGTCGCCAACTGCTTCACCCTGCTGAATAACAGCATTACAGAACACTTCACCGAGCGTTGTCGCAGCAGGCAAATATCACTGGTGGTGGCCGCTCCCTTCAACTCCGGCGTGCTGGCCAAAGGCTCAGCGGGAGCCGGCCACTACTTTTATGGCGACACACCGGATGCCGTGATCCAGCAGGTCATGGCACTGGAGGAAATCTGCAAGGCCTTCAACATCCCCCTGCAGGCCGCCGCCATTCAGTTCCCGCTGCTTTATTCCTGCGTTAAAACTGTCGTCATCGGCATGACGCACGCCGACCGAATCGAACAAAACCTGTCGTGGTATCACCAGCCTGTCCCCGCTGAATTTTGGCAGACGCTGGTGCAGCAGGGGCATATCCGGGCCTTTGATTAAGCCCGGCAGAGAAATGTCCTGCCCGTGCAAATATAAAGGGAAGCTACTCCGGCAGGCTTGATGTCCCCCCCCCCTTGGCGTTCACATATAAGTTCTTTGCAGATACTGGCCGGAGTGACTCCCACTGACCGGCCACCACTTTAAAGGACTTAGCGATGACAACCTCTACCTGCCACGCCGACCCGCTGGTGTGGGGCGCGGGCCCGGCGCTTTCTTATCCCAAACCGAAATACGAAAAGGGCGACCACCTTTCGATAATCGCCCTTCTCTAAATGTGGTTGCGGGGGCCAGATGTGAACTGACGACCTTCGCCCCGGGGTTATAAGCAGCGAGCCCGACGCTGTCTTTCCCAAAACCCAGAATGCGAAAAGGGCGATCACCTTTCGGTAATCGCCCTTCTCTAAATGTGGTTGCGGGGGCCAGATGTGAACTGACGACCTTCTCCCCGGGGTTATAAGCAGTGAGCCCGACGCTGTCTTTCCCAAAACCCAGAATGCGAAAAGGGCGATCACCTTTCGGTGATCGCCCTTCTCTAAATGTGGTTGCGGGGGCCAGATTTGAACTGACGACCTTCGGGTTATGAGCCCGACGAGCTACCAGGCTGCTCCACCCCGCGTCGACAGGGGCGCATATTAGAGATGTGACCGGTACATTGCAAGCAAATTTTTATATTTAAGAGAAATAGCCTCGCCGAATCACTCACAATGGCATGACAACCTCAACATCGCCCTTTCCTGAATGGGGTTGCGGGGGCCAGATGTGAACTGATGACCTTCGCCCCGGGGTTATAAGCAGCGAGCCCGACGCTTTCTTATCCCAAACCCGAAATGCGAAAAGGGCGATCACCTTGCGGTCATCGCCCTTCTCTAAATGTGGTTGCGGGGGCCAGATGTGAACTGACGACCTTCGCCCCGGGGTTATAAGCAGCGAGCCCGACGCTGTCTTTCCCAAAACCCAGAATGCGAAAAGGGCGATCACCTTTCGGTAATCGCCCTTTCCTGAATGTGGTTGCGGGGGCCTGATTTGAACTGATGACCTTCGCCCCGGGGTTATAAGCAGCGAGCCCGACGTTCTCTCTTCCCAAACCCAGAATGCGAAAAGGGCGATCACCTTTCGGTAATCGCCCTTTCCTGAATGGGGTTGCGGGGGCCAGATTTGAACTGATGACCTTCGCCCCGGGGTTATAAGCAGCGAGCCCGACGCTTTCTTATCCCAAACCCAGAATGCGAAAATGGCGATCACCTTTCGGTAATCGCCCTTTCCTGAATGTGGTTGCGGGGGCCAGATTTGAACTGACGACCTTCGGGTTATGAGCCCGACGAGCTACCAGACTGCTCCACCCCGCGTCGACAGGGCGCATATTAGGCAACTCCCTCTTTCATTGCAAGCAATTATTTGAATTTAAATACAATTTTCTCGCTTTTCATGTGTATCTAGCACGTTGAGTGCGACGCCAGCCCTGCTCCCATGCAGGCCTGAAGCAGACTATGCACACCTTCACTCCTTTGTTGCAAAGTGGTGCACGAGACTGTTCTGCAATAGGCGGTTGCTATTTTAAATCATCCGATTAGTTTCTTTCTTCACGATCACATCACCTATTGGCTGTTCTGCTGCCGGAGTCTGGCCCTTATGTACGAATCCCTGATGGATGACCCGCTCGAAGCCCTCAAGGCCAGATATGGTAAGGGTTATCGCCTGCGCGCCATGCTGACGGTAATGCTAGGCACACTGTCGGCGCTACTGGCATCGACCATGATCAATGTAGCCATCCCGCAGATGATGACGACCTTTGATGTGCCACAAACCGAGGCACAATGGCTGGTCACTGGTTTTCTGGCCTGTATGACAGCATCGATGCTGGCCAGTGCCTGGTTTCTGCGTGAGTTTGGTCAGCGCGGTAGTTATGTCATCTGTATTGGCTTGTTTGCTCTTGCTGCCGTGCTGGGCGGGCTCAGCTCCAACTTCTGGCTGCTGGTGCTGTCGCGCTGCCTGCAAGGTGCTATGGCCGGTGTGATTCAGCCGCTCGGCATCATCACCATCTATAAACTGTATCCGCCGGAAAAGCGTGGTACCGGCATGGGCATTTACGGCCTTGGCGTGATTCTGGGGCCGGCACTAGGGCCGGCACTGGGCGGGGGTCTGGTGGATGCCTTCGGCTGGCAGTCAATCTTCTTTGCCTCTCTGCCGATTGCTGCCCTCGCTCTGGTCATGGCGCTGCGCTATATGCCCAAGGCGCCTGCGAATCAGAAACCCATGCCACTGGATATCATCGGCCTGATGATTCTGCTGGCTGCGATTCTCGGTCTGCTCTGGGCCTTCTCCAACGGCAAGACGTGGGGCTGGAGCCACCCGGCTATTCTGCTTGCCTTCACGGTAGCACTCGCTGGCATGCTCTGCTTTATCTGGCGCTGCAAGACGACGGCTCATCCGCTGGTGCATCTGGATGTGTTCAGTGCGCCCGGTGTCTGGAGCTGCACCCTGATTACATTATGTCTGGGCGCCAGCCTGTATGGTTCGACATACCTGATCCCGCTGTTCAGTCAGCAAATACTGCACTTCACTCCGACCGAATCGGGCTTGCTGCTGATGCCTGCCGGGATTGCTTCGGCATTGATGTTTCCGGTGGCCGGGGTACTGGCGGACCGGCTGCCGCCCTATCTCAGTATCATGCTGGGTATGCTGCTGTTTGCTCTGTCGTGCCTGCTGTTCTCCCTGATTGACCAGACCGCCGTATTCCTCTGGCTGGCGACCATCGCCATCATTGGCCGGGTCGGTATCAGTCTGATCTTTCCGGCACTGAACACCGGCACCCTGCGCCTGTTACCGGCGCAAATGCTGGCCAGTGGCGCGGCCCTGTTCAGCTTTATTCGTCAGCTGGGCAGTGCGGTAGGGGTCAACGGTGTATCGATCTGGCTGGACTGGCGGCAGCATCTGCATCACAGCCAGTTGCAGCAAAGCGACACAGAGCAGCTGTGGAACAATGCTCTGAGTCATTACGTCTACCACTGGCTGACCGGCCACGAGCAGCTGCAGATGCTGTGCCAGCAGGACTGCAGCAGCCAGCTGAATCAGTTACTGCCCGATTTGCTGGGCTTCAGTGACAGTTTTCTCAGCATGATGCTGATTGCCCTGCTGATTCTGATCCCGGCGTGGCGCCTGAAAAACCATATTCAGCCGCGCCCCCGTCTGGAAGCGAAGGCCAGTAACCGTTGAGGGTGACCAGGGGGCAGAGTCTGGGGAGTTGAACGGTACAGCGGATGCAGCTATAACGCTGGCGAATAGGCATAACCATGGTGTAATGGTTGTTCGCCGCTGGCTTGGGGTAAGATAACGCCCTGATTCATCAACCCTTCATTCATCAATAAGATTGCAGGCCCATGCCGACATCCAAAGATAGCCATTCAGCCTCTCCCCGCCGTCGCCAGCGCAAACGCGGGATAGAAACGCGGGACAATATCCTGGACGCCGCCGAGGCTACCTTCGCCAATGAGGGGTTGAACGCCTCCATGCGCCGCATCATGGCGGTCGCTGGTGTCAACGTTGCTTCCATCCACTATCACTTCGGTACCCGCGAAGATCTGCTCAATGCCGTGCTGGAGCGCCGTGCTGCCAGTATTACGCAGGCTCGTCTGGTGATGCTGGATGACGCGCTGGCCAAGGATGACGTCAAGATCGAAGACATCATCAAAGCGCTATACCTGCCCTACTTCGACCCCAGCCGGACGTCTGATCCGGGCTGGATGAACTATCTCAAGGTGCGTAACAAGCTGATCGGTGAGCAGCACAGCGGTGTCAGTCAGCAGGTCAAGCAGCACTTCAACAACATGCACCAGCGCTTTATCGATGCCCTGCGGCGGGTCTTTCCCGATATGCCGGAGAAGGAGATCTACTGGCGTTATCACTGCATGATCGCTATCTCAACCCAGTCTTCGGCGACCCCTTATCGCATCATCGAAATCTCCCACGGGCTGTGTAACCCGAAGGATTTTGATGAGCTGATCACCCATGTCATCCCTTTGCTCGTGCATCTGTGGTCAGCGCCCTATCAGCAGGAAAGCTGAGCGGCCCGCATTCAGAAACACCGCTTCAACAAACACCAAGGGCGCCTCACAGGGCGCCCTTGGTGTTTAAACCGCCAGCGAATGAACGCGCTTACTTCTGCGCCATATCGAAGATTTCGTGGGTGTAGGCACCCTCAGGCTTTTTGGTGATGACCGGGGCAGATGAACCGCTCAGCAGTACGCCAACAGTACGGTCAAACGCAGCGGGCTCCATGTAACCCATGGGTTTGTCGCCTTTCAGCAGTTTGCCTACTTCGCTCATCATGCGTACCTGATGCTCTTTGGTCTGGGCACCGGTGTCATCGTACTTCAGGACAATATCCGCCGCTTCTTCAGGATGCTCCTGCGCATAGGTCCAGCCTGCGACGGAAGCCTTGAGGAAACGGGCCATCTTCTGTTTGAAGGCATCGTCTTTCAGCTTGTCTTCCATCACATACAAACCGTCTTCCAGCGTAGCGACACCTTCGTCCTCATATTTGAAGACCTGCAGTTCGTCCGGCTTGATACCGGCATCGATCACCTGCCAGTACTCGTTGTAGGTCATAGTGGAAATACAGTCCGCCTGATTCTGCAGCAGCGGATCAACGTTGAAGCCCTGCTTCAGCACTGTAACGCCCTCTTCACCACCGGTGGTGGGCAGGTTCAGCTTGGCCATCCACGACAGGAAGGGATATTCGTTACCGAAGAACCACACGCCCAGCGTTTTGCCCTTGAAATCTGCAGGGGTCTTGATGCCGGAGCTCTTGAGACAGGTCAGCTCCATCCCGGACTTGTTGTAGATCTGGGCGATGTTGACCAGTGGCAAGCCCTTCTCACGGGCGGCCAGAGCCGGGGGTAACCAGTCGACAATCACATCAGCGCCACCACCGGCAATCACCTGCTCAGGGGCAATGTCAGGGCCACCGGGTTTGATGGTGACGTTCAGTTCGGCATCTTTGTAGTAGCCCTTCTCCAGCGCGACGTAATAGCCGGCGAACTGGGCCTGAGTAACCCACTTCAACTGCAGGGTGACATCGTCTGCTGCCAGCGCCATGCCAGACGCCGAAGCCAGGGTCAGCGCGCCCATCAGGGTAGTGAGGGTTTTCTTCATCGTTATCTCCTTACTCAACCGCTAATCTGTTTATTCACGCTAAGTGAGGATATTCGCCATAGGCAGCGAACATTCCCTGTAACCACACTGCAACCGCTTCGGTTCACACCTCCACGGCAGACACGATCAACACACAACGATGGACAGGCCTTCTCTGCGGAAGGCTTTCTACATAGTTTCGCGAACCCCGTGCTAGCGCTTTCCTGCCCGCACGGAGGGATGCCAGAACGTCACCCGGCGCTCCAGCAGGGTCAGTAAACCATAGCTGATGGAACCTGCCAGCGCCGCCACCAGAATCGTGGCCCATACCATGCTCAGATTCATCCGCCCCACTTCTGTCGATATACGAAAGCCCATACCGACAATCGGTGTACCGAAGAACTCGGCCACGATGGCACCGATCAGCGCCAGCGTTGAGTTGAGTTTGAGCGCATTAAAGATAAAGGGCATGGCGTAGGGCAAACGGGTGGTCAGCAAACTCTGCACATGGCTGGCAGCATAGGTGCGCATCAGCTCCTGCTCCAGTTTGCCTGCCGATGCCAGCCCGCTCAGGGTATTCACCAGCATCGGGAAGAAGGTCATGATGACCACTACCGCAGCCTTTGACTGCCAGTCAAAGCCAAACCACATCACCATGATCGGTGCGATACCGACGATGGGAATCGACGACATGATGTTGCCAAAGGGCAGCAGACCTTTCTGCATGAAAGGGCTGCGATCTATCAGCAGGGCCACGATAAAGCCACTGCCACAACCCATGATGTAACCCGCCAGCACGGACTTGAGATAGGTCTGACGAAAATCCTGCCAGAGCATATCCAGACTACCTGCAAACGCACTGCCAATTTCCGTCGGCGAAGGCAGCAGTACCGGCGGAACGGCAAAGCCATCCACCAGCATCTGCCAGAGCAGCAGCAGAAATAGCGCAAACAGTGCCGGCACGCTCCAGGCCAGTAGCGTATTGCCGCGTTTTTGCTGCGTTTTATCCGCCCACTGCGTCAGCTGCGCCAGCAACAGCCAGACGCCATAGCTGCCGAACAGCAGGCCGGTGATACCAGGCACGGACTGGCGCAAAGCACCTTTATCACTGCCCAGCACCGAAACGACCACCACCACAAACGTCGCCAGCGCCGCGACCATCACCCACCACTGCGCCGGGCGGGAGGTACTCTGTCTGCTCTCGGTATGGCTCATGCTGCTGCTCCCAGTTCAGTGCGTGCGCCCATGCGCTTGAGTATCCACTTCTCGCCCATGCCCACCAGCACAACCAGCAGGGCACCGAGTAATGCAGCCATCACCAGTGCGGCCCAGATCTGCACCATCTGCCCATAGTAGGAGCCGCTCAGCAGCCTGGCGCCCAGCCCGCCCTGCGCCCCGGTGGGCAGTTCACCAACAATAGCGCCAACCAGCGATGCAGCAATGGCTACCTTGAGGCCGGCAAACAGGAAAGGCAGCGACGCTGGCCAGCGCAGTTTCCACAGTACCTGCCGGGTGGTGGCGCTGTAGGTGTGCAGCAATTCCATGTGCAGACGGTCCGCCGAGCGCAGCCCTTTGACCATGCTGATGGTGACAGGGAAGAACGACAGGTACATGGAGATCAGCGATTTGGGGATCAGCCCGGTAAAATTCAGCGCTCCCAGCACCACAATGATCATCGGCGCGATGGCCAGAATCGGTATGGTCTGGGAGGTGATGATCCACGGCATCAGGCTCGACTCCAGCGTACGGTTATGGACGATACCAATAGCCAGCAGGATGCCCAGTGCCGCCCCCAGCACGAAGCCCAGCAGCGTGGACGACAGCGTGATACCGGTATGGAAGACCAGTGAGCGTTTGGAGTTGATGGCTTCGTGGAAGACGCTCTGGTTCAGCTCTACCACCACCTGATCCGGCGTTGGTAATACGGGTCTGCGCATGGTCAGCGCCTCAGCGACCACCTTACTGGCATCCCAGTCCTGATGACGGCGTTCATACTGGCTGACCAGCTGCTGGCCATTGAGAAAGATGGCGCCGAGGTACCAGATCACAATGAAGCCGAGGCTGACCAGAGCCACAGCGAAGACGCGGTTATCGCGCCAGCTTGCAGTTTTCATTTTGCTGCCCCGCTCAGTCGATATGGTGGTCGGTAGCCAGACACTCACGCACTTCCTGCGCCAGCTCCATAAAGGCCGGGGTATCCCGGATATCCAGCGGCCGCTCGCGTGGCAGGTTGCTTTGAATAATGCGGGTGATGCGTCCGGGGCGCGGTGACATCACCACAATATGAGTAGAGAGAAACACCGCCTCGGCAATGGAGTGGGTCACAAATACCACTGTTTTGCCTGTCTGCTCCCAGATTTTCAGCAGCTCGAGGTTGAGGTGATCACGGGTGATTTCATCCAGTGCGCCGAACGGTTCATCCATCAGCAGCAGCTCTGGCTCAAAGCACAGCGCACGGGCGATGGAAGCACGCTGTTGCATCCCCCCCGACAGTTGCCAGGGGAACTTTTTGCGAAACTTATCGAGACCGACCAGATTCAGGTATTTGTCCGCCTGCACCTCCTGCTTGTCCTTGCCGTAGCCGAATATCTCCATCGGCAGGGCGCAGTTGGCTTCGATGGTTCGCCAGGGATAGAGCGCCGGCGCCTGAAACACATAACCGTACAGACGATTAAGCCGTGCCTCATGGGGAGTGGTGCCCTCCACACTGATTTTGCCGCTGGTTTGCTGCTCAAGGTCAGCAATCACCCGCAGCAGCGTGGTTTTACCGCAGCCGGAAGGGCCGATAAAAGAGACGAAGTCGCCTTTGCGAATACTCAGATCGATATGGGAAAGCGCATGCACCGGGCCATCATTGGTATCGAATGTGAGTGACAAATCTTTGATATCAATGAGTTTACGGCTACGTTCGCCGTCAGGTTTAAGGCTCACCACGTTATCCACTGCCTGCTGCATAGTCTCTCATCTCATCGGGAACCTGATCACACGGAGTTCGCCGTCAGGTTTCTATTTCTAATCGTTCAACATCACGGTCTTCGGTATCGGAGCGATGTGGCCGGTAGCGCCTGTCAGGCGTGTACTATGAACGCAGTCACCGGCACAGACGCTGTACCGGTGAATCGGCTTTCCCACATCACCCGTTTTGTAGCAGCTGAGGCGACCTCAGTCGCGCTCAACCGGCACGGGTACATGGGTACGGTTATAGCGCTCGACGGCTTCATAGATATTAGGAAAGGCAGGACGTTTGATATAACGACCGGCGCCACGCTCGACCTTCAGCTCGCCATTGGCAAATACCACTTTGCCCTGACTGATGGTGTAGGCCGGTTTACCCTGTACGGTGCGCCCCTCGAAGATATTGAAGTCAATGTTCTGGTGGTGGGTCTTGGCCGACAGGGTATGGCTGGCAGCCGGGTCCCACAGCACGATATCGGCATCGGCGCCGACGCTGACGGAGCCTTTCTGTGGATAGACGTTAAAAATTTTGGCGGCGTTGGTGGAGGTTACCGCAACGAATTCGTTCATGGTCAGACGGCCGCTGTTCACGCCGGAGTCCCACAGCACCATCATGCGGTCTTCAACGCCGGCAGTGCCATTGGGTATACGGCTGAAGTCATTGCGGCCCATAGCTTTCTGATCGGCACAGAAGCAGCAGTGATCGGTCGCGGTGGTTTGCAGCGTGCCGCCCTGCAAGGCTTTCCACAGCACTTCCTGATGCCCTTTGGGGCGGAAAGGGGGGCTCATGACGTGAGCGGCAGCAAACTCCCAGTCCTTGTTACGATAGACCGAGTCATCCAGCTCCAGATGTCCGGCCAGCACTTCACCGTAAACACGCTGGCCTTCATGGCGGGCGCGGGCAATTTCATCCACCGCCTCCTTGCAGGATACGTGCACCAGATACAGCGGCACGCCCAGTGACTGAGCGATGCGAATGGCCCGGTTGGCCGCTTCGCCTTCCACTTCTGACGGACGTGACAGCGGGTGAGCTTCCGGCCCGGTCAGGCCCATGGCAATCAACTTACGCTGCAGGTGATAGACCAGCTCGCCGTTCTCGGCGTGTACCGTCGGCATCGCTCCCAGTTCCAGACAGCGGCTGAAGGAGTTCACCAGCGTTTCGTCTTCCGCCATGATGGCATTTTTGTAGGCCATGAAGTGTTTGAAGCTGTTAACCCCCTCTTCCTTCACCAGCCGTTCCATGTCGGTGCCGACGCTATCGTCCCACCAGGTAACCGCAACGTGGAAAGAGTAATCCGCGACCGACTTGGCCGCCCACTCGCGCCAGGTCTGATAGGCCTCCATCAGCGGCTGCTGGGGGTTGGGGATAACAAAGTCGATGATCATGGTGGTGCCACCGGCCAGGCCCGCAGCCGTGCCGGTGTAGAAATCTTCAGTGGCTACCGTGCCCATAAAGGGCAGCTGCATATGGGTGTGAGGGTCGATACCGCCGGGCATGACATACAGCCCACCGGCATCCACCACTTCAGCGCCGGCTGGAACAGGCAGATCGGGCCCTACCTGAACGATCTTGCCGTCCACACAGAGGACGTCTGCTTTCAGAGTCTGGTCCGCGTTTACAACCGTACCGCCTTTAATCATCAAAGCCATTTTTGTTGTTCCTTATCACTCAGTCAGACAGTGCCCTGAGAACAGGCTCCAGGAGCAGGGTCACACTTTGCCGTACCGCAGCCACATGACAGCACATGTCTTTATGGCGCCAGATTACGAATGGGTGAACACGCTGTAAGTATGCAAGAGATTGACCAATTGGACAGAAGATTTAGCCACTTTTTATAAACCAATGAATTGAAAGGATTTATTCCTAAATGGCGATAGCAATACCCTTCCCTGTCGAATTGCCATGCACTGTCTTGAACAGCGCAGTTACCAAAACGGTGCAGAAAAACAGCAAATAAGAGCAAATTGCATTTACCGGAGCAGCTGCTGGCCGACGCAAAAATTCTCATCAAAATTTTATTTATCAATGACTTACTTCAGCCAATAAAAATAAAACACAATCTCCTGTCCATTTGGTCAGATCATTGCAATACTTAGCTCCGTCATTCTTTAGCTGTTTTAAACCAATGGTCGATACCGACCATGCTGACTTCAACAGATGAGGAGTTGTTCGCTATGTCTACCATTAAAGTGGGATTGATCCAGACGGCTCTGCACGGGGATACCAATGAAAGCCCGCAAGCCATTAAAAAGAAAATGCTGGACGCCCATATCCCCTTTATCGAAGAAGCCGCGGCTAAAGGGGTACAGGTATTAAGCTTTCAGGAAGTATTCAATCAGCCCTATTTCTGCCCCAGTCAGGACAAGAAATGGTACGGTGCCGCAGAGGCCATACCTGATGGCGAAACAACCCGCTTAATGCAGGAATATGCGCGTAAATACAATATGGTGATTGTGGTTCCCATTTATGAGGAACATATGCCCGGCGTCTATTACAACACCGCTGCGGTTATCGATGCGGATGGCAGCTATCTGGGTAAATACCGTAAAACTCATATTCCACAGGTGGCCGGATTCTGGGAAAAGTTCTTTTTCAAACCCGGCAATAGCGGCTGGCCTGTATTTAAAACGGCTTATTGCAATATCGGCGTGTATATCTGCTATGACCGCCACTTCCCCGAGGGCTGGCGCGGACTGGCACTGGCCGGAGCCGACCTGATCGTTAACCCCTCCGCTACCGTGGCCGGACTCAGCCAGTATCTGTGGGAGCTGGAGCAGCCGGCCTCCGCCGCCGCCAATGGCGTCTATATCGCCGCCATTAACCGTGTTGGCCGCGAGCAGCCCTGGGATATCGGTGAATTTTATGGCTCCAGCTATCTGGTCAATCCACGTGGCAAAATTGTTGCGCAGGCCTCGGCAGACAAGGAGGAGCTGGTCGTGGGGGAGATGGATTTACAGCTGATTCGTGAAGTGCGCGATACCTGGCAGTTCTTCCGAGACCGCCGCCCGGAAACCTACGGCCCGCTGACTGATATTTGATGGACTGCAGTTACAAAAAGAGCCCATTTCGGGTAATGCCAGTCAGTTAAGCTGACTGGCATTTTTATTTCTGGTCGGATACTTGGACGGCTTGGGCTTGACCACCCACGGGTAACTGCGCTCCTCACGTCGATGAGGCAGGACGTAGTGCATGGCCGAAGCCTGTAGTTCAGCCAGGTAGCGAGGGATGTTGCCTGGATGATTCAAAGAGACCCCGTTCAAGAAGCCCAGGATCGCCCAGGTGCAGGCGGTGAAACTCATTTCGCAGGGGGAGATGCCAGGGCAGTGGCGACTCATTTCCAGCATTTGATAACGCAGCAGATTGTACCCCAGCAGTACGCCCCACAGCTCTTGTTCAATCATCTCCGGCGTTTTACTGCGCAGTGTGTAGTGACCCGCGAGCATGCCTTGCTTCATTTCTCGATAGCCCAATTCGATTTCCCAACGCTGGCTGTACAGATCCACGATGTCATCTGGCGGAAAGCGCAGAGGATCGATCATCGAAGTCAGTACTTGCCGGACTTTGCCCTTGATGGTCTTGCTTAATAACCTGGCCTGTAGCGTGTCGGGCAGCTCGGGCCATTGCTTACGCGCCTGCGGCGAGGTCTTCAGCGAGACGATGGCATCCTGGCGCCCCAGCTTGTATAGCACCTCATATTGAGCATCCTTGCGCAGCGGCAGTAGCCAATGGCGCTGAGTGCCTGTTTGTTGCCAGCGATGAAGAAGCCCCAGCGAATAGAAGCCACGGTCGAACAAGGTCAGTGAGTGGTCGGGTGTACTGTCGATCAGTTGTTCGGCCAGTTTCATCTCGTTGCTGTGGTAACCGGCAAAAGCGCTACTCACCAGCATGTGGCTGGTCAGTTCCATCTGGCAGACCATGCGCACTTGGGGATAGCCGGTATCGCCATGCTGATTACTGGCGCTGCCATAGTGCTTGCGGTTGTCGTCCGTATCCGCTGTGCGCCAGACCACGCCATCGACACTGAGCAGGCGCAAACCCGCCCAGGTGGGGTGATTGGCGCTGGCATGCCAGCGTTGTTGCGTCAGGGAAAAGACTTCTCGCACCGCCGCACTGCCCAGGCGCTGCCGACCTTGCACGATGGCACTGGGTGCCACCAGTGGCCTCTGCCCAGGCAGCATGATGTCCATACGACTCGCAGCATCCCAGGCCGACATCCGGCGAAACAACGCCATGGCGATCACGCACCAGATCATGGACTCAAGAGGGAGGCGTCGCTTACGTATGGTCGCCACTCCCGCCGTTTCCAGTGCGGTGCTGACCAGGTCTGGATCAAGCAGCGCCCCCAGTTCATCAAGGGCGTGAGTAGTAGAAGCGGCTTCGTGAGTCAGTGCCAAGGCGCGGGACAGTCGCATAAAAAATCCGATGCTCAAAACAAGCATCGGATTTTCGTTTCAGGGCGCAAAAGGTCAAGCTGTTGGGCTTAACTGACTGGCATTACCCATTTCGGGCTCTTTTCTACTGACAAAACTCATAAAAAACAACTAGTTAGACTTTCTTTTACACAAACCAAAGAGGATCGGCACAAGGCCAATAATCAACGCCGACAGGTAGCCATTCAATTGGTAATAACACCCAAACTCTGACTCTACCGCACTCAGAAAACTCGGATCAGCCCCTGCATCATAAACACCATAGGCCATAAATAACGACACCAGGATGGCCAGTAGCAGAAAGCCTTTCCATAATCGGGCTAGTAGCGAGAACCCCATGCAGAGAGCCAATGCCAGCCCCCACATAGAAGGATAAGACGGCATTTTGTCTGCTACCTCAGCGAAGCAAAGTGAGGGGGCAAGAGTGGTCAGCACCGACAGATAAGCCTTCACCCCTTTACCTCAACTTCTATCTTTTTCTGACTGGCCTGAATCATGGCAGCTAAGCGGTCAGTGGTTTGATTACCCAAAACCCCGCCACCTACATCAATACAGCCCGCTGATCCTTCCATATCCCCACCGTGCAAAAAGAAATTGTCACGCCCAAAGGTCTTTGTGGCAGGCACTGGATGCAGCCTGACTCGCCAGTCACCCCAGTCTCCACGCATTCTGCGAGCCAGATCGCCAACGATACCGGGATCACTGAACTCTGTCGGCGAGATGTAATATTTTCCAACTGGGATGGGGTCTTCGAATGGCTTAATCAAACATGCGTCTGAGGACTTATTCATGCACTCTCCACACTCACTGGTAGCGCGTAAAGTCATGGAAAAACAAGGAGTTGAGGCCATAAGAAGCCCCTTTGAGATACTGAAAACGATCTTCATACACATCCTTATGTCAGGCTGAATACGACGGCTATCAACATACTGGCAAAACCAGCACTCAATACTCACCGAATACCCAGAACCTACAGCTGCCCTGCTGATGAGAAAAACGGTGGCATGCCAACCTTGCCATACCCCGTTCACAAGCACATCAAAAGCGCCTTTTACCCGCTAATCAAACCGTCTTGATACCACAGCCCTTGAGGACAACACGGGTAATCAGCTCCACCGCGTTTTCGTATTCCTCATCGGCCATTTCGGCCTTACCCAGCAATGTGGTGATTTGCGCACTGAAATCGGCATAGGTTTGGGTGGATGACCACAGCATAAACAGCAGATGTTCGGGATTAATGGGGTCCATCCAGCCTTTGGCAATCCAGCTGCGAATTACCCGACAGGTATCGAGAAACTGCTGCTTTAATTTCCCACCCAACAATTCGCGGATATTTTCTGCACCATGAATGACTTCAGTGGCAAATATCTTGGAAGCATGAGGGTATTCCTTGGATTGCTGCACCTTGGCCAGAATATAGTTGCGCAATGCTTCTTTCGGGTGAACGTCTTCAGTCATGGACTTCATATCATCCATCCAGACCACCAGAATATGATCCAGCACCGCCTGATATAGCCCGGCTTTATTGTGAAAGTAATAAAGCACATTGGCTTTGGGCAGATTGGCCTCTTCAGCAATTGCCGCCAGCGTGGTACCGGAAAATCCCTTTTCTGCAAACAGACGTTCGGCCGTACTGATAATATGCGTCACATTTTCCTGACGTATATCTGCCAGTGCCCGGCGTTCTTTACGTGGTTTACGCCCTGACTGAGCTGGGGGCATATCAGCCAATTCGGCTTTTAACTGATCTTTATTAGACATCTTTCGTACAGGCTCCCTGCACCGCAACGTATCATCAATACGTTTTTTGTGTGCAAAAACTGGGCGAATTTTTGGGTGTCTGCGTAACACACGTGTTTCCCGCTGTTGCCAGACCACCCATTTATTTCTTCTCTTGACCAGGCAGACAGCATAGCTGCTTCCCTAAACCATTGATATTGTTTCCTGCCCTTCTTTAGACGAAGAACAGACACCACCTTCTGACCAATTGGTCAGAAGGTGGCACAGTGTCTGCATAGGTCTATCCCGATTAGCCATGACCGTATTACCAGCAGTAGTAGTCCCATAAAAGGCCGCGGCTTCGCCGCCATGCCAGATAAATGCAGCACCATAACTACAAACCGAGGTCAGAACCGTGATCAAATCACTCAGCCATCTTCCCACTGCGGAAGCGAGCCAGGACGCCCTGGCCGGGCAGTTCACCGATCTGCATCCGCCGCTGAATCAACGTCAGGCGGAAATCGAAAGTGCACGCTGTCTGTATTGCTATGACGCGCCCTGCGTCAATGCCTGCCCTTCCGACATCAATATTCCGCGCTTTATCCGCAACATCGCTCAGGACAATATCAACGGCGCCGCACAGACCATTCTGGAGTCCAACATTCTGGGCGGGAGCTGTGCCCGGGTCTGCCCCACCGAAGTACTGTGCGAACAGGCTTGCGTCCGTAATCACAGTGACGAGTGCGAGCCGGTGAAAATTGGCCTGTTGCAGCGCTACGCCACCGATAACATGCAGTTCAGCAGCCACCCGTTCAAACGTGCCGCTGCTACCGGCAAGACCGTCGCGGTTGTCGGCGCCGGCCCTGCCGGGTTGTCCTGTGCACACCGGCTGGCCATGCTCGGCAATCAGGTGGTGATCTTTGAAGCCCAGGGCAAGCCCGGCGGCCTCAACGAATACGGCATCGCCAAGTACAAGATGACCGACAACTTCGCCCAGAAAGAGGTGGAGTTCCTGCTGCAGATTGGCGGTATTGAACTGCGCTACGGCCTTGCGCTGGGCCACAACCTGTCTTTGCAGGAATTGCAGAAGGACTACGACGCCGTATTCCTCGGCATTGGTCTGGGCGCCAGCCGTCAGCTGGGTCTGACCGGCGAAGATGCGCCCGGGCTGATGGCGGCCGTGGACTACATTAAAGAGCTGCGTCAGGCCGATGACCTCACTGCGCTGCCTGTGGCCAAACGTGCAGTGGTCATCGGCGCAGGCAACACTGCTATCGATATGGCCGTGCAGATGGCACGGCTGGGTGCTGATCAGGTCACGCTGGTGTATCGCCGTGGCACTGAGTCCATGTCAGCCACCGAGCACGAACAGGACATCGCCAAGGCCAATCAGGTCAAGATCGTTACCTGGGCCCAGCCCAAGGAAGTGCTGCTGGATGACAGCGGCAAAGTCAGCGCAATGCGCTTCGAGAAAACCGTGCTGGATGCCAGCGGCAAGCTGACAGGCACCGGCGAACTGCTGGATATTCCCGCTGATGGCGTATTCAAGGCCATTGGTCAAACCTTTGATGAAAGCAGCCTGAATGACGTCAACCTCGGCCGCGATGACGATCGGATCCGCATCGATGACGGTTTCCGTACCAGCCTGTCCGGCGTCTATGCCGGTGGCGACTGTGTGGCCCCCGGTGAAGACCTCACTGTGCAGGCCGTACAGCACGGCAAACTGGCGGCAATGAGTATTCACCAGGACCTGATGACTAACGTGGAGGCCGCGTGATGGCTGACTTGAGCATAAATTTCGCGGGCATCAAAGCACCCAACCCCTTCTGGCTGGCCTCTGCTCCTCCCACCGACAAAGCCTATAACGTCGTGCGTGCCTATGAGGCGGGCTGGGGCGGCGTGGTGTGGAAAACCCTGGGGGAAGATCCCGCCGCGGTGAACGTCTCCTCGCGCTATTCCGCCATCTACGGCAAGAACAAGGAGGTGCTGGGCTTCAACAACATTGAGCTGATCACCGACCGCAGTCTGGAAATCAACCTGCGTGAAATCGAGCAGGTGAAGAAAGACTGGCCAGACCGCGCGCTGGTGGTATCGCTGATGGTGCCCTGTGAAGAAGAATCATGGAAATACATCCTGCCACTGGTGGAAGCTACCGGCGCAGATGGTATCGAGCTGAACTTTGGCTGCCCCCACGGTATGCCTGAGCGCGGCATGGGTGCGGCGGTCGGTCAGGTGCCGGAATACGTGGAAATGGTCACCCGCTGGTGCAAGACCTACAGCAAGATGCCGGTGATCGTGAAACTGACCCCCAACATCACCGATATCCGTGGCCCGGCCCGTGCGGCATATAATGGCGGTGCCGACGCGGTATCACTGATCAATACCATCAACTCCATCACCTCCATTGACCTTGACCAGATGGTGGCACGCCCCATCGTGGGTGGCCGCAGCACCCACGGCGGTTACTGCGGCCCGGCGGTCAAACCCATTGCCATGAACATGGTGGCCGAAATTGCCCGTGACCCAGCCACAGCAGGCATCCCCATTTCCGGTATCGGTGGCATTGGCAGCTGGCGTGATGCGGCGGAGTTTATCGCTCTCGGCGCCAGCTCGGTGCAGGTCTGCACGGCGGCGATGCTGTATGGCTTCCGCATTGTCGAAGAAATGAAGGATGGTCTGTCGCGCTGGATGGACGAAAAAGGCTACAACAGCATTGCCGACTTCAGTGGTAAGGCTATCCCCAATACCACGGACTGGAAGTATCTGGATATGAACTACAAGGTCATCGCCCAGATCGATCAGGACAAATGTATCGGTTGTGGCCGCTGCTACATCGCCTGCGAAGACACCTCGCACCAGTCCATTGCCAATCTGCTGCAGGACAATGGCACCCACAAATACGAGGTAAAAGAGGAAGAGTGCGTAGGCTGTAACCTGTGCCAGATCACCTGCCCGGTCACCGACTGTATCACCATGGTGCCGCAGGATACCGGCGAACCTTATATGAACTGGACACAAGACCCACGCAACCCGTTCCGCGAGGCCAGCTGACAGCCCGCTTAGCCTTGCTCTGAGCGAGATAGCATTCAGCCCGGCACTGGCCGGGCTGATGTTTTTGCCTGTACCTGAGCCGTAATCAGGTCACAAAGCGCCCCGCCATGCCCTTCAACTGTGCTGCCAGCTGGCTCAGTTCTTCTGCCGCCTGACTGATGATCTGCCCTTCCATTGCCGTCTTGTCTGTGGATTCGCGCACCGCCAGCATCGAGCGGGCAATCTGTTCACTGACCGTGGCCTGCTGTTCCGTGGCAGCAGCAATCTGCAGTGAGCGGTCGGAAATATCCGTCATCTTGCGGCGCAGCTCGGTCAGATTATTACTGACCTCACCGGTACGGGCCATGCTGTCATCGACCAGCCGCTTGGACACCTCCACATCCGTCACAGCCTTGTTGGAATCAGCCTGAAAACCCTGAATCATCGATTCAATTTCTCCTGTGGAGATCTGTGTCCGCTGCGCCAGTGAGCGCACTTCATCCGCCACCACGGCAAAGCCCCGCCCCTGCTCCCCGGCCCGCGCCGCTTCAATGGCCGCATTCAGCGCCAGCAGGTTGGTCTGCTCGGCAATGCCCTTGATGACATCAATGATATTGGCGATCTGATTACTGCGGTTGTTCAGCCCCTGAATCGAACCGACGGCACTGTTGATCTGATTGACCGCCCGGGTGACCGCCTCAATCACCTGATCATTGAGACTGATACTGGCCTGCACCATACGATCAGCAAAGCCGGTGTGATCCGAGGTGGCTACTGCATTTTCAGACACCTGCTTGACCGTTACCGCCATCTGCTCGATGGCAGAGCTGACGGTGAAAGCTTCCTGCTTCTGCAGGTTCAGATGCTGCTGGGTATTGCTGACCGTTTCGCTGGTCTGATGAGAAGAGTGACTGACCTGCTCACTGCTCATCACAATCTGATGGATGGACTGACGGAACATATCGATCAGCTCGCTCAGCTGGCGGGCGATCGCCCCCAGCTCATCGAAGGTGATGACCTTGGCATGGGAGGTCAGATCATGCTCGGTGACGATGTGATTAATGCAGATGCCAATGTGCTCTATCTGCTGACGCAGCCCCCGAATAATCCAGATTCCCAGCCCGATCACCAGCAGTAACGACAAGGCTGTCAGTGACACCACCAGCCAAAGCGCCTGTGAAGCACTGCTGCGATAGAGACTACTGGCAGTCATCAACCCTTCCGCCAGCTCATCTTCAAATGTCTTCAGCTGGTTGATACGCACGGTGGCAGCCTGAAACCAGGCTTTGGCATCCTGACTGAACTCACGCTGCACAGCATGCTGGCGAAACCCTTCCACCTCCTGCATGGCAGGTTGCCTGAGCAAAGCTTCCAGCTGAGACGCCTGCTCCGTGGTGGCCGAAGTACGAAAATCATCGGCATAAATCTGCTGACCGCTGACCAGGCGCAAAAAGCTGGCGTAAGCCAGATCACTCATGGCTCCCGCCCCGAAGCCATTGCTCAGGGCTGCTCGCTCCAGCCCGGCCAGCTCCTTCATCTGGATCAGGCTGTAATAGGTCTGCAGGCCCTGACTCAGCTCTACCGTTGGCGCGTGTTTGGAGGCATCGACAATCGTCGCAATCAGGTTGTGATTGAGTCTGGTATAGAAACCGACGGCATCGGGAACGTTAAGAGTCTGGCCATCGACCTGCTGACGAATCTGCTCAAGCCTGGCCAACTGACTCTGAACATCTTGCATGGTTTGCCGCAGCACCTCACTGGCCTGAGTGACATCCGCATTGTTGGTCAGATAGGCGTGCAGCTCACTGACACGCTGATCGGTCAGTAACCGCTGCTGCTTGAGCTCACTACCAAAGGTCTGTCCTTTCGAGCCCAGAAACCCCGCCGACATGCCCCGCTCTTTCTGCAGCTCATGGACCAGACGGCTATTCACGGTAGTCAGGGCAGTCTCGTTGTAGACCTGACTGGCTTTACCGGACTGATCAATATGGGTAGTAATCAGTTGCGCAGCAAAAATCAGCAGACAGAGCGCGGCGGGCAGTATCAGCAGTAGCAGTTTATGCAGCAGCTTCAGACGCATAGTGGCCTCCAGTAAACCCGCCAACCTCAGTGTCAGCGGCAGTACATCAATCAATGGAAAGTCGTTGACGCCACAGCGGTGCGTCATGATTCAGAGAAAGAAGACTGGATTCGAAAATGCCGGTGCGCCCCGGCTCCTGGGGCCACAGTGGGAAACCAGTGACAGACATGTCGCCTGCCCTCAAGGTCAGCCGTTGTCGCGATAATGACAGTGGCTGACGCCATTTAGGCAACATGCTCTATGTTGAATTAGTTCAGCCTGGGAGTTTAGTCAAATGCCTCCCGCTACTGTTCGTATTGAACAGCAGCGGAAGCGGGATTACGGAGGGAAGGTCAGAAAGGTCGTACTCAGTTCACTTTGAATACGTACTTCAGATAGGTCACGAAGCTTTCATCCAGGCACTGAATCTTGCCCGGTGTATCGGAGATCTTCGCTACGGGCTGACCATTACAGGCCGCCATTTTCAGTACGATGTTCATTGGCTCCACCCCGGGAATATCACAGGTGAAGTGGGTACCAATACCAAAGCTGACATCGATGCGGTCACGCAGGGCACGATAGATTTCCAGCGCTCTGGGTAAGGTAAGGCCATCGGAGAAGGTCAGCGTCTTGGTCCTGGGGTCAATACCCAGCTGCTCATAATGGCTGATGGCTTTCTCCGCCCAGATCAGCGGATCACCGGAGTCATGGCGCAAGCCATCAAACAGCTTGGCGAAATACAGATCAAAGTCATTGAGGAAGGCATCCATGGTGATGCAGTCCGTGAGTGCAATCCCCAGCAACCCGCGGTATTCCCGCACCCAGCAATCCAGCGCCACTTTCTGGCTGTCGATCAGCCGCGGCCCCAGCTGCTGATGGGCCATCAGCCATTCGTGCGCCATGGTGCCCAGTGGGGTCAGATCCAGCTTACGGGCCAGATGGACATTGCTGGTGCCGACAAAATGGCCGGGGAAGTCATGCTTCATGCACCGTACCACTTCCTCCTGTACCGGATAGGAAAAGCGCCGCCGGGTGCCGAAATCAGCAATCTTGAAGCCGGCCAGCTCCTCCTCAGAGGCATGGGTGCGCAGCCAGTCAAACTTGCGGTAAAGCTGTTCACGGGCATCCGCCAGTTGCAGATGGGGGTAGCGATTGCGGTTACGCACTTCACTGACGGTCGCCAGAATCGGCACCTCATAGAGAATCACATGCAGCCAGGGGCCTTTCAGGCGAATAACCAGCTGCTCCTTCTCCACGGCCACCTGCACATAGTCAGGATTGAAGCGGAATAACCCCAGAAAGCGAATAAAGTCAGGCTTGATAAAGCGGATAGCACGCATGAAATCCAGCTGGCCGGGAGAGATTTCCAGCTTGGCCAGATTGTGAATCTCTGCACGAACTTCATCCACGTACTGCGCCAGATTCTCATCGGTACGGCAGCGAAATTCCCACTCGACTTCGGTATTGGGGTAGTTATGCAGTACAGCCTGCATCATGGTGAGTTTGTAGAAGTCCGTATCCAGCAGGTTCTGTACGATACGGTCAGCAAAGAGAGTCTCTGCCACGCGTTGTTATCCTGTAGTGAGAATGAGTGGTCAGATAGCAGGAGCTGCAGCTGACAAACGGCCTTCACGCTATCACAGATTGGCGTTCTTTGGCTGCATCATTGAAGGAACGCTCTATCGCCGCCAGCAGGGGCCGCAGCGACTCGGGGGCATCTTTCTGCACCAGATGCAGCAGGCGGCGCAAATCGCGGAAGCGCCACAGCAGCTCATCGAACATCAGGTCGACCTCTTCCATCTCGGCATAGGCCGGTTGCAGTTTTGCCTGATGAACATGCGACACCCAGCGAATCAGCCCTTCACTGGTCATGCCGGAGCGAATCAGCAGATTTTCCAGTGCCAGCCCGGTGGCAGCCAGACTGCGCAGCTGGCGCCGGTTCATCTGATCAACAGGCAGATGCTGATTGAGATGGACCACAGAGGCTTCATAGCGTTTGAGGGTCTGAGCCAGTACCAGCAGCTTCGGCAGCCGTTGCAGCAGGTCGGCATCCTCACTATACAGCCGCGGTGAGCGTATCCCGGCGGTCTTGATCAGGAAACGCGTGGCCTCATAGACCTCGGCGGCGAAGCTGTAATCGTTGACCTGCAATACCGGCAACAGCAGTTGCAGATCGCTGTTGCGCTTCGGATCGGTAGAGAAGCGAATGGCGTACAGCATGTCGGTGATGGCAACAATCTGCCCCATCAGTGACAGCTCATCAGCAAAACGGGCTGACGGATAACCGGAGCCATCGCAGCGCTCGTGGTGTTCCAGCACCGCCACCGCAACAGCACGGGGCACACTGCTCATCGACTCCAGACACACCTTGCCAATCACCACATGGCTCTGAATCGCCCGCCACTCTTCCGGGCTCAGCTCACCGCTTTTATTCACAATGGCCGGATCGATATGCAGCATGCCGATATCGTGAGCCAGACCAGCGATAAACACCTCCACCGGTTTGGCATCGGGGCGCTGCAGACGGGTGGCAATTGCCAGCCCGAACCAGGCGCAATACAGCGCCTTGTCATACTGATCAGGCAGACGCTCACGCAGCACCGTCAGCTTCTGCACCAGCATCGGCAGACGCATCACCCGGTCGCGCGCTTCACGCAGGCTGGCTTCGGTAACGTGGCGGCTGAGGCACTGCAAATCCGCAGCGGCTGACCACTGCTTGTCGATATCCGCCAGCAACTGCTCACCGCTGAGGCTGTGCTCAAGGGCAACGCTTTGCTCCAGTGGTTTACGCAGCTTATGGCGGATCAGCTTTTCCGCCATCTTGCTGCTGATGGACGTTCCCTGTTTAGCCAGCAGAACCCCCTGCTCGTTATAGAGATCAGAGGTAGCGACCACCTGATTGGCCTTGTTCACTTCGGCCAGATGATCGACATAAGCATCAACCTGATTCTGCTCGTACTCCAGAGACGACATGATTACTCCCTGCATGTCATTGATTGGACGCGGCACTTTGCCGGCAATATCGATTCTGCAGCCAACGTTTTTACACCACTCACCGGGCAACAACCAGCCCCACCACAACACCTTACTGGCTTCATACGTCAGCAAGCAGCAAAGCGATCGTGACAGCAAAGAGAGTGAGTGGGTCAACTACTAAGCAGAGTCTTGGGCCAAACACCCGGCTTTTTCAAATGCACGACTTGTGATCGTCCAACTTACCTGCCATGAGCAGGAGGGGTTAGCGCTGCGATGGGTAAAGCTGCAGTATGTCTTGCGTCGTCAGGCTACGATCAACAGACGGTTAATACGAGGGGAAAAACATGTCATTTCCTACAGCAGTGAATAGTCAGATTACCGATGCCGTAACCCAGGCCAACACCAAAGTAGTGGGTGAAGCGCCTGCGATGGCCATGAGTTCGCTCTATCAGGCCATGTCCCACAGCACCGGCATCCTTTACCAGAATGCGGTGCTTGCCCAGCAACAGCAAACTACGCTGGCTCAGGCTGCCTCCACTCAGGGAGTCATGCAGCTATACAGTGTCGATACCATGGCAGGCGCCGCTGCCACGGAAAAAGTGGCGCAGGCCGGAGTCTCTGACAACCTCGCCAGTCTGCTGGCGGTATTGCAGGCCATGCAGAACAACAAATAACCTCTCAGCAGAGGTTCTCGATCAGCTGGCAGCCGTCGTAATAACAGCTGCCAGCTGCTCACACTGCCACACTCACTGCCTCCACCACATACCGCAGTGGCCCGCCCGGGATCAGCGCCTCAAACGGATAACAGGTAATCAGGGTCAGGCCGTTGCGGTTAGCCGGGATCAGCGGATCTTTACCACTATCGACGATATGAATACGGCTGACACGGTAGCGATGGCGCTTCCCTCGCTGGTCAGTCAACTCGATCAGATCCCCCGTCTTCAGCGTTTGCAGCCCACGAAAGTGGGTATCACGATGCCCGCCGATGACAATATCACCACCCTGCACTGGCTGCGGGGAGCCTTCTACCAACGCCGGGCCGAAGGCCAGCCCCTCACCGCCCGCGGCATTCATCACATAAAGTGGCCCGGCCAGTGCGGACCAGTGGATAGCAGCTACCGGCCAGGTATCGGCCCAGGGCCAGGGTTTGGCTGGCTGCCCGCTGGTCAGGCTCTGTTGCCAGGCACTGGCAATCAGTGCCTGTGCCAGCCAGGCCTTGAGATAGATGCTGCTGGCCTGTGCTCCCAGTACGACTGCGCTCATTAGCAAGAGCCAGAAAGTAAGCCGATATATCCATGGCCTGATCCTCAGCATCCTGCTGGCTCCGTTGTATCCGGGCGCACAGCGATGGCCATCTGCTTTCTGCAGTCCAGACGCTGCTGGCGGCGCTGCAACCATGCCACCAGTGCCGCCAGAATCAGCATCGCCGTGGCCAGCATGCTGAGTAGCTCAGCCGGGGTCGCGGTACTGGGAAAGGCCAGACTACTGAGGGGATTGCCGAGCGTCATGGTATTGCCAAGTGGCATCAGGTTAGCAATGGCCTGATCCTGACTGCTGGCATCCATGGGTTTGACCGGTTCCTTGTCGACAGCCACCAGACTGGTGTAGGGCGTCAGCAGGTGATGTGCCAGCCCCAGCGCCAGTACCTGTGGCCTGATCTCTTCTTCACTGCGGCCTTCGCTCAGGGTGTCGAGCAGGCTCTCAATCTTCTCCCGTGCCCACAGACTGCCCAGACTGTTATCTGCACTGCTGGCCGCCTGAGCCGACTGCTGCCACGGCTGTATGCCGAGCTTACCGCTGACCTCCACTGAGGTGACCGGCTGCTCGCTGCGAAAGGCCATCATCAGTGGCTCACCGGCATAAAGATCAGGCACCCGCTGCGGATACTGCTCGACCTGCGCACCCTGTGGCCAGTTCACCACCAGCTCCCGGGCCACCGGTGACTCCAGTTTGTTGAACAGCGCATTCATCTGTGGCGCCACATCATTGGGGTTAGCGATGTAGGTAAAGGTGCCACGGCCAAACTGGGCCGCCTTGCGCATGAAGTAGGAGTTGGGCGCCGAACCGATCCCCACGGTGAACAGCCGCTTATCACCCAGCTGCTGATTGATCAGCTCAAACAGTCGCGCTTCGTCACCGACGGCGCCATCGGTGATAAAGACGATCTGTTGCAAATAGCCCTCCTCGGGTGCCCATTGCCGTTCATCACGCTCACGCAGCGCCTGCTGCAGTGCACCGTACATCTCGGTGCCGCCATCAGCATCCAGACCATTGACGAACCGCCGCGCCATCGTCAGGCCGTACTCATCCGCTGGCCGGGGGTTGGAAAACAGCGGGAAGGTGCTGGAGTTGAACTCAATCACATTGAAGCGATCCTGCGGCGACAGGCGGTCCAGTGCCAGCTGCAGGGCATCCCGTGCCTGCCGGATCGACTCCCCAGCCATTGAGCCCGAGGTATCAATCACAAAGGTCACTTCCCGTGGCAGCGGTTGCTGACGGATCACCGGCGGCATCACCATCAGCAAGCCGTAATGCTGACCCCCCTGCTGCTGGGTAAACAGTGCCGCCTGAGGCTGAGCGGAAGGTTTCGGCGTCCAGCTCAGGGCCAGATCGTGATCCAGCCGGCTCTGGCCCTCCAGACTAACGTCCACACCCGAGGCGCTGGCCTGCCAGTGAATGGCATCGGTACTGCTGCTGACACTGTCGAGCGCCAGCCCGGTATCCAGATGCGCACGGAAGGCCAGCTGATGGGTCCTGATCTGTTCACTCTCACCGTCAGGCTCGTTATCACTGCTCAGCGCGGTCGCGATCTGCGGCGGCGTGATCTTGTCGGCATCAGCCACCACATCAGTGGGTAACGCCCAGCCGTGACCCGACGTAGCCACCTGCTCGAAACTGTCAGGCATTTGTGCGAAGCCCGGGATATAGCGCGGCGTCAGGGTGGTGGGAATACGCAGGCTGAACTGCCCGTCGCGATAACTGACCTGATCGACATATTCCAGCTCAACGCTGATGGCCGCGCCCGGCGCCACATTGGCGATCTCGATACTAAACAGATTGGCGCGCTGCTGCTCCACCAGCGCCGCCTGCCTGCCTTCAGCTTTGGCCTGTTCAAAGGTCTGCCGGGCTTCATCTTTCTCGCGAATCAGCCCTTCGATCTGGCGTTCACCGATCGTCACCAGCAGGCGCCGCACGGCGGCCTTTTCCGGCAGGGGGAAAACATAGCGGGCATTGGCCCACTGGCTGGAAGGGTTGGAGAAATGCTGGGTTACCTCTGCGCTGAGCTGCATGCCAGTGACGCTGACATCATAGGCCGTATCCAGCAGGGTCATGGGCTGGCTGACACCCGCAGGCGTCTGCACCAGCATCATGCCGATGCCCGGCTCTTCACGGGTTTCGGTGGCGTGGGCGGCACTGGCCATGCAGAGAGACAGCAGCAGAACCAGAGGTTTACGGCGAAACGAGGTGAGTAGAGTGGCAGGGGCGTTCATCCACAGTCTCCTTGTGCTGGAGGGAGTCGGGCGACAGAGCATCAGCTCTGCGGTTGCCAGTCACTGTAGAAAGAGGCCGTGGGCAGAGCGCGTGGTGAAAACGGAGCTTGTGTGGGGATTGGATGAAGATGGCAGCACTTCCCCCAGCCACGAGGAGATTCGGTGAAGTCGTGGACAGCCCCCGGCAGCTATGGGAAGGTGGGCGTCTTCCTGCAACAGCCGCCAGACACCTCGCCGGGCAACGCTGTGCCGGATCTGCATTCAAAGGAATCTGAAGGACCCGCGCTCCATGTCATCGTCACTGCACATCCTGATTGTCGAAGACGAATCCTCCATTGCCGACACCCTGACCTACGCTCTGGAGAAGGATTACTTTCAGGTCACCTGGCTGGAGACCGCCCAGGCCGCCATGCAGGCGCTAAATCAGGGCAGCGGTCAGACGCCTTTCGATCTGGTCATTCTGGATGTCGGTCTGCCGGACATGAGCGGCTTTGATGTGCTGCGCACCCTGCGTCAGCAGTCACAGCTGCCGGTGATCATGCTGACGGCCCGCAGTGAAGAAATCGACCGTATCCTCGGTCTGGAGATTGGTGCCGATGACTACGTCACCAAGCCTTTCAGCCCCCGCGAGGTGGTCGCCCGGGTGAAGGCTGTGCTGAAGCGCCTGACCCTGGCCGCCAGCCCGCCGGTCACACCCCGGGCCACGGCCGCCGACACCACCTCCCTCAGCACCACCGCAGCGAATGTCCGACGTCATGGCGCCCTGCAGCTCGACAGTGATACCCGGCAGGTGCAGTTTCACCAGCAGCCTGTGCAACTGACGCTGGCGGAATTCGGTTTGCTGGAGGCTCTGCTGAAAGCCAATGGCCGGGTACTGACCCGCCCGCAGCTGATGGAAAGCATCTGGACACCCAATCACCCCTCCGATGAGCGGGTGATCGATACCCATATCAAGACCCTGCGCGCCAAGCTGCGGGACATTCATCAGCAGGACGATCCGATCCAG
Source organism: Pokkaliibacter sp. MBI-7 (assembly GCF_029846635.1). Taxonomy (NCBI): domain Bacteria; kingdom Pseudomonadati; phylum Pseudomonadota; class Gammaproteobacteria; order Oceanospirillales; family Balneatrichaceae; genus Pokkaliibacter; species Pokkaliibacter sp. MBI-7. Next base: position 959,303 of record NZ_JARVTG010000001.1, read on the forward strand.
ACCCATCGCGGTGTGGGCTACAGCCTGAAACTGCAGGGCCGTTCATGAGCAGTCTGTGGCAGCGTCTGCGCCGCTATCGGCCCAGCTTCAGCCTGCGACTGTTCTTCGTCTATTTTCTGCTGGCGGGCAGCCTGTGCTGGATCATGCTGCAGAAAGCACTGGATGAGCTGGACCTCAATGTCCGTCAGGTAGCAGAAGAAACGCTGGTGGATACGGCCAACCTGCTGGCGGCCCAGCTCAGCACCGACCTCGGCAAAGGCACCATCGATTTCACCGCGCTGGACAGCGCCAATCGTGAGTACCAGCAGCGGCAGCTGCATGCGCAGATCTATCAGGAGCTGAAGCAGCAGCCCGATCTCAATTTTTACGTCACCGATGCCAGCGGCCGGGTGCTCTTCAATACCAGCGGCCATGACATAGGCGCCGACTATTCACGCTGGCGTGATGTGGCCCTGACGCTGCGTGGCGAATACGGCGCCCGGACCAGCAAGACCGAACCGCTGGCGGCAGAGGGCCTCAGCTCCATCATTCATGTGGCCGCACCGATCAGGACGGGTGATCAGATTGTCGGGGTGGTCAGCGTCTACAAACGCATCGCCCGCTTTGGCGGATTCCTCGCTCATTCCGCCGCCAAGCTGACCCACTACGCCATCATTCTGGGGTTATTGTCGCTGGTGTTCGGCTGGCTGATGAGCTACTGGCTGACCCGCTCGACCCACAAGCTGGTCAGCTATGCCCGGCAGCTGGCAACCCATACCCGGGTGACAGCACCGGTGCTGCATGACCGCGAACTGCAACAAGTCGCCGCGGCGATGACGGATATGCAGCAACAGCTGGCCGACAAGGATTATGTCGAGCGCTACGTTCACACCCTGACACACGAGCTGAAAGCCCCGCTGACAGGGCTGCGCGGCGCCACTGAAATTCTGCTGGAGCCCGATGTGCCGCCCGCCCAGCAACGCAAGTTCCTCAGTAATATCAGCCAGCTGACTGAACGCATGACAGCGCTGGTGCAACGCCTGCTGGCACTGGCCTCACTGGAAAACCGCCGCACGCTGGGGGATACCCAGACGCTGGCACTCAAGCCGCTGTTCAGCACCCTGCTGGATGAGCGCATGCCGCAGATACAGGCCCGGCAGCTGCAGATCGACAGTCAGTCCATGGCAGCTATTGAGGTCAGTGCCGAGCCCTTTTTGCTGCAACAGGCCATCGCCAACCTGCTCGACAACGCCATCGACTTCTCCCCGGAGGGAGGCTGTATCCGCCTGCAGGCGGGCAAGGATCAACAGGGATACTGGCTGCAGATCAGCGATGAAGGGCCGGGTATTCCGGCCTTCGCACTGGACAAGATTTATGAGCGTTTCTTCTCGCTGTCACGCCCCGGTGGCCGGTCAAAAAGTACCGGGCTGGGGCTGAGCTTTGTGCGGGAGATCATGGAACTGCATCGCGGCACCGTCGAGCTGATCAATGCCGCCGAGGGAGGGGTCAGGGCGACCCTGCGCTGGCCGGCCTGACAACGTGTGCGCAACTGCTGCGTATTAACCTCGCGGTCTGGAGGGGGTCTATTCACTGAATGAACTGACCCGCCCGCCGCTGAAAAACACTTCACGGTACACATCCCCTCGCATATTCAGATACACCCAGTGCGTACCGGTGCTGCGGTCGGGCTTGCCCCAGGCCCGGCGTACCAGTGCCGGGGTCATCCCCTCCACGACACGGCTGAACTCGGCGTAGGAGCGCATCTCCGGCTCGGTGTATTTGAGCGTCGAATGGCGTCGGCTGCGGGCGGTACTGTGGTTATCAGGCAGCACCTGATAGCCATAGACCATGCCCTGCTCTTCCGGTACGGGTGTTTCATTGACCACCACACCGGGCTGCACGGTTGACGGCATCACCTTTTCCACTTCCCCGCAGGGATGATCGGAATAGGTTTTTACGCCATTGACCAGACAGAAATAGATGTCAGCGTGAGCAGGTGGCAAGGCAACCAGGGCCAGCAGTGCAGCAAGCGTGAAGCGCATAATGTTCATCCCTGAAGAACGTGGCCGCTATGACCGCGCAGCGGCGGCAAGCAGCAGACAGTACTGAGGCCGTCATCCCTCATGGATGTCCGGCGCTTATACATCAGACGTTCATGTATCAAGCGTTCATGCATTAAAGACAGCAAGGCCGCCAGAAGCAAGCTGGCGGCCTTGAGAGGATGTGAGATTAACGGGTCAGATGCGGTCATTCACCGCCGTGATCAGGACAGATAACGTGCCGCGGGGGTGCTCAGGGACAGATTCGGAGCCATGGCCCGGCGTGCATCCACAAAGCGGCTCAGCTGCCCTGCATCAGGCAGGGAAGGCACCGTCACCCGTTCCCCCAGTGCCAGACCGCGCAGAGCGGCACCCACCATATCATCCACCTCCATCACCATATGGGCAGGCAGAGCATTCACGTCAACACCGGCACGGTCAAAGATTTCGGTGCGGGTCAGTCCCGGCAATACAGCCTGTACCCGCACCCCCTGCTCACCCAGCTCATGGGCCAGCGACTCACTGAGAGACAGCACATAGGCCTTGGTGGCGTTGTAAGTGGTGCCAAAGTTTTCCGGCATCAGTGCCAGCACCGAGGCGATATTGATCAGCGTCCCCTTGCCACGCTGAACAAAGCCCTCGGCCGCCGCGCGGGCCAGCCGGGTCAGCGCCACGATATTGAGCTGGATCATGCTCTCCACCTGATCAAAGTCAGCCTCAACAAAGCTGCCGGAGATGCTCATGCCGGCATTATTGACCAGCATGACGATACGTTCATCACTGCGCAGGCGCTGCTCAACCAGTGCGGAATCAGCGCGAGAAGTCAGGTCGGCCTGCAGCACCTCAACCCTCACCGCAGCGGCCTCCTGCAGCTCTGCGGCCAGTACCTGCAAGCGCTGAATATCGCGGGCTACCAGCAGCAGGTCATAACCCGCTGCGGCCAGCTGACGTGCATAGCTTTTACCGATACCGCTGGAAGCGCCTGTTACCACGGCAATACCTGAATGCTGCTGAGTCATGATGTTGTCCTCGTCTGAATGGGTTTTCGTTTCATTGAATGATGATCGACATGCAATTTATATTACGACCATAATTTTAAAATGCCAGCGTTTAATTTCTGATCAGTGCAATAGGGTCTGACTATTCAGAGCAGTACAAAAAACAACCTGTTGACTTTTAGTATGATGACCGACATTTTAAATGATACCTGTCATTCAATGGCAGCCGCTCAGCACGCAGAGCCATGCTCGGGAAGATCACCGATCTGCCTGACTTATGAGGAGAAAACACCATGAATAGCGCCGTGATCGCCGGTTACCGCCGCTCACCTTTCCATTTCGCCCGTAAGGGAGAGCTGACAGAAGTACGCCCGGATGATCTGGCGGCGCAGGTAGTAAAAGGGCTGATCGCGGCGCTGGATATCGACCCCGGCAGTATCGAAGACCTGATCATGGGCTGCGCCTACCCCGAAGCAGAACAAGGGATGAATATTGCCCGTATCACCGGCTTTCTGGCGGGGCTGCCGCAGTCCGTTGCAGGCGTTACCATCAACCGCTTCTGCGGCTCCTCCATGACCGCCATACACTATGCGGTCGGGCAAATTCACATCGGCGCAGGCGAGGCGTTTATCTGCGCAGGTGTTGAGTCCATGACCCGTGTGCCCATGGGCGGTTTCAACTTTTCCCCCAACCCCAGCCTGATGGAGCACTACCCCACGGCCTACATCACCATGGGTCACACTGCCGAAGAAGTCGCACAGCGCTTTGCCATCAGCCGTACCGATCAGGATCAGCTGGCAGTCAGCTCCCATGCCAAAGCCACCGCTGCTCAGCAACAAGGCAGGCTGATGACGGAAATAGTGCCCATTGGCAGCGATGACAGTCTGATTAGCGCAGACGGCTGCATCCGTCCCGGCACCAGCATGGACATTCTGGCCGGGCTGAAACCGGCCTTCCATGCACTGGGCTCGGTGACGGCGGCAACCTCATCACCGCTCACTGATGGGGCTGCAGCGGTACTGGTGTGCAGTGAGGACTATGCCCGGCGGCACCGGCTGCCGATGCTGGCCCGGATCAAGGGGGTTGCCACGGCTGGCTGTGCTCCGGAAATCATGGGCATGGGGCCGCTGTACGCCACCCGGAAACTGCTGCAGCGTTGTGGCGTTCGTGCCGATGAGCTGGATGTGGTGGAAATCAACGAAGCCTTTGCCAGTCAGGCACTGGCCTGCATTCGCGAGTTGGGGCTGGATATGAACAGGGTCAACCTTGACGGTGGAGCGATGGCTATCGGCCACCCGCTGGGAGCGACAGGCGCCCGTATTACCGGCAAGGCAGCTGCACTGTTACAGCGTGAAGGTGGTCGTTACGCCCTGTCCACCCAGTGTGTCGGCGGCGGTCAGGGTGTCGCCACCCTGCTGGAAGCGATTGAATAACCGGGAGGCGGCAGCGCCTTGTCAGGACCGACAGGGCACCACTATTCGCCCGGTAAAGATCTGTAGCGCCTGATTGTCCTGGTTGTACGTAGTGGTACGCATTACCACCATACCCCGGTCAGGCCGCGAGCGTGATGGCGTGATCTCGATAATTTCACTCTCAGCCCGCAGCTGATCACCCGGGCGGGTCGGCGCCTTCCACTGCACCTCACCCCCGGCACCGACCAGTCCGCCCGCAATGGGCACACTTTCCACCAGCATACGCATGGTCAGCGCAGCGGTGTGCCAGCCCGAGGCCGCCAGCCCGGCAAAGAAGGTCTGTTGTGCTGCGTCTTCATCAAGGTGGAAAGGCTGCGGGTCAAACTCGGCAGCGAACTGCTTGATCTGCTCCGCCGTCAGGCTGTGTACGCCGCTGACAAAACGCTGGCCAACCTGCAAATCCTGCAGATACAGCAATGTGGGCGTGGCAGAAGACTGGCTCATGGTCTGCTCCTTGAAGATCAGGTCAGATAATGGTTGGCAGGATTTATATGATTATCGTCATAGAAAAAGCAGCCTACGCCGATTGCTGGTGGGTTTCTGTTCGACCTTGGGTGTAGAATGACGATCAACATACCATCTCACCGCCCGGCGGACCATTTGCAGGAGTGAAACGACCCATGCGCTACTCCAAAGATCACAAAGCGGAAACCAACCAGCAGATTCTGCAGGAAGCCTCCCGCCGCTTCCGCCGCGATGGCATTACCGCCACGGGCCTGCAGCCACTGATGAAAGCCCTGGGGCTGACCCATGGCGGATTCTATGCCCACTTCAAATCCAAGGATGATCTGGTCGAACAGGCCCTGCAGAATGCTGCGCAGCAGAGCAGTGACTACTGGCGTAAACTGCATGATCAGGAAGGCGGAGCCGCCAGGCTGGTAGACAGTTATCTCTCCATCCGCCACCGCGATACACCGGAAAAAGGCTGCGCCTTGCCCACCATGTCGATGGAAATGGGCCAGCTGGGCAAGGCCAGTGCCACCACCGATAAAATCGTCGAACGCCTGCTGAGCCTGCTGCACAGTGATCATGCTGATGCTCCCCATGCGGCGGTGATGCTGTCAGCCATGGTCGGCGCCCTGAGCCTGTCACGTAGCGTGACTGATCCGGAGCTGTCTGAGCAACTGCTGGAGCAAACGCGGGAATGGATCAAGGAAGAACTGAAAGATGAAAGAGAAAACAATCTCGCTGTTTAACGCACTCCAGCTATCGGCCTGTCTGGTATCCATGATGCTGTTCTCGTTGAGAGCAGCCGCTGACACGCTTAGCTGTGATATGAAACGGCTCAATGAGAAGGGATTTCACTCTTCTTCAACGACCTTTCAAAGCAGTACCGCTTATCAGTTCGAGCATGACGACTCTGATTTCCTCTGGTCACTTACTGTCGTAGGCACACCTCTTCCAACCCATTCAACACCGCTATTACAAGATGCCACCACCAGTGACTCGAATACGCAGCTTAGCCAGAAGGCGTTCAGCAACTGGCTGGCAGCCGCCGAAAAAGCGCAATTGATAGATAAGGTCGAAGCAAGTACATCAATCCCGTTTCACCAGTCGCATATCCATCTGGCGCATACATCGGCGCTGAATGGCACAGCCCATGCGCTACATGGTCTCTATGCCGGGCGAGTAAAAAACTATGCGGTTGTCTACCAACTGCTGGCTACGCCGATGACAGAGACGATGCCAGCTGATGCGATGGAAAATGCACAGACAATGATGGTTGCCATCATCAATAGCTGTTCAGTGGTTGCCCCCTGAACAGCTATACCAGACTGAGTCACCCACCATACCGTTTAAACAGCACACTGGCATTGACCCCACCAAAGCCGAAGCCATTGGATAACGCGTATTCGATAGCCATCGGCCGCGCCTGACCGCGCACCAGATCAATCCCCGCGGCAGCCTCATCCGGCTGCTGCAGATTGAGGGTTGCGGGCGCGATCTGATCACGGATGGCCAGCGCGGTAAAAATTGCTTCAATTCCCCCCGCTGCGCCGAGCAAGTGGCCTGTGGAAGACTTGGTGGATGTAACAACCACCTGTGATGACTCGCCAAACAGGGCGCGAATAGCCGCCAGCTCACCCTTGTCACCTACCGGCGTAGACGTAGCATGCGCGTTCAGATGCTGCACCGCCGAGGCCTCAATGCCCGCCTGCCGTAGCGCCAGCGCCATGGCACGGCGTGCACCACTGCCATCCTCCGGCCCAGCGGTCAGGTGGTAGGCATCGGCACTGGTGCCATAACCCACCAGCTCGACGATGGGCGTCGCACCACGCTGCAGCGCATGCTGCAGCTCTTCAATCACCAGCACACCGGCGCCCTCGCCCATTACAAAGCCATCACGAGCCTGATCAAAAGGACGGGAAGCCTGCTCCGGGCAGTCACTGAAGCCGGTCGATAGCGCCCGCGCTGCAGCAAATCCGCCCAGACTGACGCGGTCAATGGAAGCCTCAGCGCCACCACACACAGCAATGTCTGCCTCACCTGCATGAATCATCCGTGCAGCATCACCAATGGCTTGTACGCCTGCAGCGCAGGCGGTCACCGGTGCGCCCAGCGGCCCCTTGAAGCCATGCATGATGGAAATATGACCAGCTGCCAGATTGACCAGAAAGCTGGGGATCGTGAAGGGCGACAGCCGTCGCGGGCCGCGACTGTCGGTGGTACGTACCGCATCGGCGATGGCACCAAAACCACCAATGCCGGAGGCAATCACCGTGGCGGTACGCTCCTGCTGCTCAGCCGTGTTCGCCACCCAGCCTGCCTGCTGCAGCGCCTGCCGGGCGGCCGCAACTGCAAACAGGATAAAGCGGTCCATCTTCTTCTGCTCTTTGCCGGGCACCCAGTCATCGGCATCAAAGCCGCCTTCGGCGTCATCGGCTTTGGCTGGCACCCTGCCGCCCACCTTGGCAGCAATATCTTCAGTAATCGCATCGGGCAGCAGGGTAATGCCCGACTGGCCCGCCAGCAGCCGCTGCCAGACCGTCTCCACCCCACAACCAAGCGGGCTGACTATCCCCATGCCGGTGACCACAATTCGTTTCATCTTGATTGTCCTCTGACCAGGGCTGAATCGCTTATCACGAGTTATCTGTTGCTCCCCTGGCAGGCGAGCGACGCCCCGCCCGACACCCTGGCGCCGAGAACAAGGCATAGCGCCCAGCTGCCGGGGCTGTTTCAGCGTTTTTGTGCTTTGGGATTAGGCAGATCGGTAATGGTGCCCACTGCCAGCTCTGCCGCCAGCCCCACCGACTCACTGAGGGTGGGATGCGCATGAATGGTCAGGGCAATATCATCCACCGTGGCACCGAACTCGATAGCCAGGGTCAGCTCCGCCAGCAGTTCACCGGCATTGATGCCCACCAGACCGGCGCCCAGCAGTCTGCCGGTGGCCTCGTCATAGATCAGCTTGGTTTTACCGTCGACGCGATCCGCACCGATGGCACGGCCATTGAACTTCCACGGGAAAGCCGCCACCTGATAAGCCAGCCCCTGTTGTCTGGCCTGCTTTTCCGTCAGTCCAACCCAGGCAATCTCCGGGTTGGTGTAGGCAATGGAGGGGATCACCAGCGCGCCAAAGCTATGCTGATGCCCTGCAGCGACCTCTGCCGCCACATGACCTTCATGGGTGGCCTTGTGCGCCAGCATCGGCTCACCGGCGATATCGCCAATGGCGAAGATGTGCGGCTGGCTGGTTTGCATCTGTTTGCTGACTGGAATAAAGCCGCGCTCGTCCACCGCGATGCCCGCCTTATCCGCATCCAGCAGCAAGCCGTTAGGACGCCGCCCTACCGCCACCAGAATGGCATCAAACTCCTCCTCAGCGGGCTGGCCTTTGGCATCCTCCAGTGTCACCGTCAGTGCCTTTTCAGCCGCGGCGACAGCCGTCACTTTGGTGCTGAGCAGTACCCTGAGGTAATCCTTGTTACTGCGCTGGAAAATATCGACAAGATCCTTATCTGCGGCAGGCACCAGCTGCGACGCGGCCTCAACCACGGTGACCTGACTGCCGAGGGACTGATACACCGTCCCCAGTTCCAGTCCGATAATACCGCCGCCAATGACCAACAGGCGTGGAGGAATGCTGCGTAGTTCCAGCGCAGCGGTGGAATCCCACACCCGCGGGTCATCCTTGGGCAGAAAGGGTAGCTGCACACTGCGTGACCCGGTCGCGATGATCGCCTGCTCAAACTGCAGCGGCTGCACACCATCCTCCTGCTCAATGAGCAACTGATGGCTGCCGCTGAAACGTGCATAGCCCTGCAGCACCCGCACCTTGCGCTCTTTGGCCATAGCAGAGACACCGCCGGAGAGCTTGTCGACGCTGCTTTGCTTGAAAGTGCGCACCTTGTCCAGATCCACCCCGTTGTCACTGAAGCTCAAGCCGACATGAGCTGCCGTGCTGACTTCCCGCCGAATCTGCGCCACATGCAGCAGGGCTTTGGACGGAATGCAGCCGACATTGAGACAGACGCCTCCCAGCTCGCTGTAGCGCTCGATCAGCGTGACGTCCATGCCCAGATCGGCAGCACGGAAAGCCGCGGAATAGCCACCCGGGCCAGAGCCGATGACCACCAGTTGCGTCTGCAGAGTCGGTTTCATGTGCACCTCCTGAAGCGGTTACAGGCACATCGCCTGCGATGCTGATAATCATAGGCGCCGCCAAAATATGTTAAAGAACATATTTTGACAGCTGCATCGTCTCTATACTGGGCTGGCCCTAACCTGTCACAGAGAGAATATCGCCATGCCCTACGCCCCTGAGCACAAGCAACAGTCACGCGAACGCATCGTGCGGGCGGCGGCAGAGCTGTTTTCCACCAAGGGTTTTGATGCCGTATCCATCGATCAGGTCATGGAAGCTGCCGGGCTGACACGCGGTGCTTTCTATGCCCACTTCCGCTCAAAGCAGGAGCTGTACCGGGAATCCATTATTGCCGCCAGCCGCCACAGCGGTGTGGCCAATGTCCTGAAAAACCTCAGTGATCCGGCGCAGACCGCGCGACAGGTGATCAACAGCTATCTTAGTAACGAGCATCTGGCGCTGCAGTTTTTCCCCTGCCCGATGGCGTTTCTGTCCACCGACATCGCCAACCGTGACAAAGGCGTCCGCGATGCCTACACCCGGGTATTTCATGGTCTGAATAATGTCATTGAGGCGGGTCTGGAGCCTGTGGAAGAACGCCTTAGCGGGAATAGCCAGCATCGTCAGCAACGGGCGCTGGCGATTACCGCACTGATGGTGGGGGGGATGGCCATCGCCCGGGCACTGACTGATGAAGACAGCAAAGCCGCATTGCTCACGGCCTGTATGGATACCGCGCTGGGTCTGCAGGAGGGGGATCTGGGATCGCTGCTGACATCGCTTCGCGAGGAGGCAATGGACGCCTGAGCTCAGGCACACGACAGGTCACGGCGACCGGGTCAACCTCACCGGTCGCCGCCATATGCCTGCGTCAGTCCTGCAGGCTCTCCAGCGTCTGCCGAATACGGCCCAGTGCGACCTCCAGATTTTCCCGCGAAGTTGCAAAGCTCAGGCGGATATAGCCCGGAATGCCGAAGGCAGACCCTGGCACCATCGCCACCTTGCCCTGTTCCAGCAGATAGCGCACCAGCTCGGTGTCAGTGCCCAGCACCTGCCCGTCTGGCGTGCGCTTGCCCAGATAAGCGGCACAGTTAGGGAAGGCATAGAAGGCGCCATCGGGCACCGCCAGCGTCAGCCCGCTGATCGCCTGCAGCGCACGCACCACCAGCTGACCCCGGGCACGGTATTCCGTCGTTGCCGCCACGACGAAATCCTGCGGCCCCTCCAGCGCGGCCAGTGCCGCCGCCTGAGAGATGGCCGACGGGCAGCCGGTGCTCTGTGACTGCAGCTTGTTCAGCGCCGTGATCAGCTCCTGTGGGCCAGCGGCGTAGCCCAGCCGCCAGCCGGTCATGGCGTAGGCTTTGGATACACCGTTCAGCACCATGGTGCGCTCTTGCAGCGCCGGGCAAGCCTGCACAAAGGACACAAAAGGCGTATTGCCCAGTGCAATGTGCTCGTAGATTTCATCCGACAGAATCAGCACGTCAGGGCGCTGCGCCAGCACCTCGCCCAGTGCGGCAAACTCGTCGCGGGTGTAGATCATCCCGGTCGGATTGCAGGGTGAGTTAAACATCACCCAGCGGGTACGCTCGGTGAACGCCGCCTGCAACTGCGCAGGTGTCAGCTTGAAGTCCTGCTGCTCGGGGCAGTCAATCACCACCGGCACACCGCCGTTCAGGCGAACAATATCAGCGTAAGAGACCCAGTAAGGCGCAGGAATAATCACCTCATCGCCCTGCTCCAGCGTCGCAGCGAAGGCATTGAACAGCAGCTGCTTGGCCCCGTTACCAATGGTGATCTGCTGCGGGCTGTATTCAAGGCCGTTCTCCCGTTTGAACTTGGCCGCCACTGCCCTGCGCAGCGCTTCAGTACCTGCAGGCGCGGTATAGCGCGTCTGCCCGGCCAGCATGGCCTGATGGGCGGCCTCAATAATATGGGCAGGGGTATTAAAGTCTGGCTCGCCAATGCTGAGATCAATCACCGGCTCACCGCGCGCCACCATCTCTTTGGCAATGGCAGAAATGGTCAGGCTGGGTGAGCTCTGAATGTTCTTCACCCGTTCGCTTTGTATTTTCACTGAATTCACCCGGCAAGCTGTTGTTGAAATACGGCGGAGTACAGCAAGGCTGAAGGTGGGGTAGACAGCCTGACAGAGCCCACTCGCAAAGGCCGCAGTATCTGTGGCGGCGAAAACGGACTCAAACGAAGATTTGGCAAGACATCATTCCGGTAAGGAATTGTGGGTGCGTTGATCTCGCAGCGGGTGGCGATGGTGTTATTCGTTATGAGGGTATTTCCCGTAACAGGCTGAAAGGCCGCTGGCGCTGCTCTCCTGCCGCTGCCTGACCAGCTGGGACCTCCCCTCTCTGCATTCGCAGCACGGCGGGGAGACAGTGAAGGTATCGTGGCCGGTGTTAAGCACGGGATATGCAATAACAAAGGGCCGCAACTGGCTTTATGGAACATCGCCATGACTGGCGATTGATGGCGTACTAAGACTTAAACATCTGATAAACCAAGGGAGGCACCAGCCTCCCTTGGCTTATTCGTGCTTTACCTTACCCGCTATTTCTTCCTCGCTGGCCCCGGACGCTCTGCCGATGCCGCCCAGATATTGATATTGGCATCATTGGCGTAGCGGTCGATTTCCGCCAGCTCTTCCGCAGTGAAATCACGGTTGGCCAGTGCGCCCACGCAGTCTTCCACCTGTTCAGGGCGACTGGCGCCGATCAGTGCGGTGGTGACCCGTCCACCGCGCAGCACCCAGGCGATGGCCATCTGCGCCAGTGTCTGGCCACGGCGCTCGGCAATGGCATTGAGTTTACGGATATTGTCCAGCACGGCATCGCTGAGAAACTCTTCACGCAGGGATTTGCCCTGCGTCAGACGGCTACCTTCCGGCACGCCGTGCAGATACTTGCTGGTGAGCATGCCCTGCGCCAGCGGGGAAAAGACGATGGAGCCCACGCCCAGTTCGTCCAGTGTATCCAGCAGGCCATCCTCCTCCACCCAGCGGTTAAGCATGGAGTAGCTGGGCTGGTGGATCAGGCAGGGCGTTCCCAGCTCACGCAGAATCGCCACGGCTTCGCGGGTGCGCTGTGAATTGTAGGAGGAGATGCCGACATAGAGAGCGCGGCCAGAGCGGACAATCTGGTCCAGTGCCATCATGGTTTCTTCCAGCGGCGTATCCGGGTCAAAACGGTGGGAATAGAAGATATCGACGTAATCCACCCCCAGCCGCTTCAGGCTCTGGTCGCAGCTGGAAATCAGGTATTTGCGGCTGCCCCACTCGCCGTAGGGGCCGGGCCACATGTTGTAGCCCGCCTTGGTGGAGATCACCAGCTCATCCCGGTAGCCGGCAAAGTCGGTGCGAAGAATGCGGCCAAAGGCCTCTTCGGCGGAACCCGCCGGCGGGCCGTAGTTATTGGCCAGATCAAAGTGGGTGATACCCAGATCAAAGGCTTTGTGGCAGATGGCGCGCTTGCTGGCATCGGCCGTGTCTTCGCCGAAGTTGTGCCATAGCCCCAGTGACAGCGCTGGCAGTTTCAGCCCGGAGTGTCCGCACCGGTGATAGGTCATGGACTCGTAACGGTGGTCAGATGCTCGCCACATGGCAGATAGGTCCTCTGTTGGAATTGTTGTCGATGAACTGGCTATCGGGTCAATCGCGGGTACTCAGCAGGTCATTCTAGAGAGGGATCAGCAGGTTAATCCACCCCTGTTCACTTATCAGTGAAGATCAGCCGGAGCCGGTGAAAACGCTGCAGAAATTTAACCAGCCGGACGGAATATGCCGTTACCACGCATGAAAGCAAGGCTCCCCTGTGGTTAAATAGCGCCCCTTTTTACTGCTGGAATCTCCCTGGAATGCTCTCCTCACTCCTTCACTTCGTGATGGCGCTGGTGGTGATCTTCGCCCTGGCGCTGCTGGTCAGCTATGACCGGCGCAAGATTCGCCCCCGCGTTGTACTGCAGCTGCTGGTGGTGGAAACCGCACTGGCCTGGTTCTTCCTGCACGCCGAATACGGCCTGACGGCTGTCAATGCTGTGGCGCGCATGTTTGATGCGCTGATGGCCTATGCCGGTCAGGGCACCGAGTTTGTGTTTGGCAATATGAGCGGCCAGGGTCAGGCCTTTGTCTTCCTCAAGGTGCTGTGCCCGATCATCTTTATTTCGGTGCTGATCGGTATCCTCCAGCACTTCCGCATTCTGCCGCTGATCATTCGCGGTGTCGGCACCGTGCTGTCAAAGGTGAATGGCATGGGCAAGCTGGAATCCTTCAATGCGGTCAGCTCGCTGCTGCTGGGGCAGTCGGAAAACTTTATCGCCTACAAGGGCATTCTCGGAGAGCTGTCAGCCCGGCGCATGTACACCATGGCGGCCACAGCGATGTCGACGGTGTCGATGTCCATCGTCGGTGCCTATATGTCGATGATTGAGCCGCGCTATGTGGTGGTGGCGCTGGTGCTCAATATGTTCAGCACCTTTGTGATTCTGTCGCTGATCAACCCCTATCACCCCGGTGACGAGCCGGAGCCAGTGCTCAGCCATCTGCATGAGGAGCAGAGCTTCTTCGAGATGCTGGGGGAATATATTCTGGCGGGCTTCCGTGTCGCCATGATTGTGGCGGCCATGCTGATTGGCTTTATCGCCCTGATTGCCCTGCTCAACGCGCTGTTTTCCGCCATCTTCGGCCTGAGTTTCCAGCAGCTGATGGGCTATGTGTTCTATCCGCTGGCGTGGGTGGTCGGCATTCCCGCTGAGGAAGCCCTGAAAGCAGGCAGCATCATGGCGACCAAACTGGTCTCCAATGAATTCGTTGCCATGCTGGAGCTGCAGAAAATCAGCGCTGATTTCTCTGCCCGCGCACTGGGGATTCTGTCGGTCTTTCTGGTGTCGTTCGCCAACTTTGCCTCTATCGGCATCGTCGCGGGCGCCATCAAAGGCGTACATGAAGGCCAGGGCAACGTGGTATCACGCTTTGGCTTCCGGCTGGTTTATGGCGCAACGCTGGTCAGTCTGCTGTCGGCGGCGATTGTCGGACTGGTGCTGTAACGACTCACCACCTCCCCGCTTTGACTGACCACGGCGGCCTGCTTACAGGCCGCCGTTTTTGTTTGCAGCCATCGGGCTCCTGCCCTGCCTGTGCCATTGCATGCGTCTGACAGTGCCCTGCCATGTCACTCATCGGCGTTCGGTGCTGCACCGTTCAGCGTCATTATTAATGAACTCCATGCCATGCCCTTGACGACGTCATCACCATCGCCTACCACCTAAGGACGTATTCCCGATCTGCAGTGCAGCGGCCACACGGCGCTCGCTCGCGAGACTGTGAACACGTATATAGAGTCACATCGCTGTACGCCATCACCTGATAATGACAACAAAAGGTAGACGCCATCGTGGACATCAAAACGAACGAGCAGCTGCAGAAGGTGTTGATTGAACATATCGGGACCAGCGAAAACGGCATTGCCGTACTGGATGCCAAAGATCAGGTCATCTTCTACAACCAGGCGTTTCTCAGAGCGTTTGGACTGCAGGACTATCCGGTTTACAAGCAGAGCTACGACGACCTGCTGAGCTGGATGTTCACCACCGGGGTAGGCATGAAAGCACATACCCAGAAGCTGGATGAATGGCTGGCCTACATCCACAGCCAGTATCGCTCGGCGCCATTTCGTAACTATGAAGTGGAGCTGGTTGATGGGCGCTGGCTGCTGATGACAGAGCAACTCAGCCCGGACGGGGAGGTCGTACTGGTCTGTAACGACGTCACCCTGTTCAAACAGGTCGAACTGGCGCTGCAGAAAGCCCAGATAGAACTCGCCAGACAGGCCATGACCGACGAGCTGACCAGCCTCCCCAACCGCCGCCACTTTATGCAGCAACTGGACAATGAGTGCCAGCGCGCTCACCGCTATGGTCACACCACCAGTCTGGCGGTGATCGACATAGATCATTTCAAAAAGATCAATGACGGCTACGGCCACCCCACAGGCGATGAGGTACTGCGCCATTTCGCCGGTCTGCTGGCACAACGGCTACGCAAGAATGACGTGGTTGGCCGTCTGGGCGGCGAAGAGTTCGCCTTGCTGCTGCCCGAAACCAGCAAGGAGAGCGCCCGGGCCGTGGTCAGTCGGCTACAGCAGCGGCTGGCCAGTGAAAACCTGGAGCACATCTCCCCCGGTTTCCGCTATACCTTTTCCGCTGGCGTGGCGGAATGCGAGCCTTCACCGCAGTTCTGCTGCGCTGACTGGATGCGTGCTGCCGACGAGACCCTGTACCGGGCCAAAGCGGCCGGGCGCAACTGCGTGATGGTATACGACGGCAGCTGCTAGGCGGGCGGCAGCGGCTCCCTGCTCCCGCGCCGTACGCTGGCCGCCACCCGGGCCGACAGCCCGCTTACTACGGGGCATAGCCCCGCAGGAATATGGCCACAGCATCATCGACTGACTGAGCAATCTGCTCCGCGGTCGGCTGAGTGTCTGTCGCCCCCAGCAGAAAATCCTGATACTCGCCTTCCAGCATCCCCAGCAAATGCGCCGCGGCCGTTTCCGGCTTACCCGGGCGCAAACGCCCTGCCAGCATTTCTTTGGCAAGGAAAAACGCCAGCTTATCAACTTCTTGCCCCGGACCTTCTTTATACAGCCGTGGACCAATGCCGGTGCGCTGTGCTTCCGTCATCAAGATGCCCCGCAGGGTAACAATCTCTGGCTTAAGCACATTGGTCAAAAACTGTTGGCCGAAGGTCTGCAGTATCTCGCTCAGTTCCTGCCCCTCGATCAGCGGCTCGAACGCCGACGACAGCCGCTCCGCCACCAGCGTTTTGATCACCTCGAGAAACAGTTCCTCCTTGGAAGGAAAGTAACCGTAAAGCGTTGGCTTCGATACCCCGACCCGCGAAGCAATCTCAGCCATCACCGTCGGTGCATAGCCTTTTTCAAGGAACACATCGGCGGCCCCCTGAATGATAGCCTTCCGTCGAGTTTCACTTTTTACTCTCATCCTTCCTCCTTAACTTTACCAATGAGTTAAATTTAACATTGACAGAGAATATATTCCAGTATTATAAATTAACTCATCAGTTAAATTATGAGACCTGGACATGAAAGCTTCTCCCCATAAGCGTGTCTATCCGTTAACACATGGCTGCCTGGCAGTATTGCTGGGCGTGACCCTGGCTGGCTGCGCCAGCGTACCAGATCTGGGACAGGTGCCCGAATTGCAAACCACTGCGCAACTCCCAAGCCAGCACAGCCTCGCCACCAGCACAGTACCAGCCAGCGCGGAGCAGCCCTGGGCCGCACCGCAGTGGTGGCTGCACTATCACGACGAGCAGCTTAACAAGCTGATGGATCAGGCGCTGACCAATGCCCCCGACCTGCAGACTGCCCGTGCGCGTATTCTCAAAGCCGCCGGTTATGCCCAGCAAGCGGGCGCCAGCCTGCTGCCGGGAGTCAACCTCGACACCAGCGTCACTCGTGTGAAACAGAGTTACAACAACGGTGTGCCCGAAGCGGCCATTCCGCAGGACTTCAACACGGCCTCCCGCGCCGCGCTGGATTTCAGCTACGAGCTGGATTTCTGGGGTAAGAATCGTGCAGCCGTTGCCGCTGCCACCTCGGAACTGGCTGCCGCACAGGCTGAAGCAGCCCAGACCCGTCTGATCCTGACGACAGCTATCGCATCGGCCTACGCCGAGCTGGCGCGTTTGCATGCCGACTATGATGCCGCCGTGCAAGCGGTGACGGTACGCCAGCACAGTGTCACCCTGCTGCAGAGCCGGCAGCGTAACGGGCTCGAAACCATGGGCAGCGTGCGCCAGGCCGAGTCACGTCTGGCCGAAGCCAGGGCTGACCGGCTGGCCGCTGAGGAAGCCATTGCGTTGCAGCGCTACCGGCTGACCGCGCTGGCCGGTATCGGCCCCGATGCCGCCCTCAGCATCACCCGCCCCACCGTTGAGCTGATTCAGCCACAGGCAGTGCCATCCACCCTGGCAGCCGACCTGATCGGCCACCGGCCCGATCTGGTGGCAGCACGTCAGCGGGTCGAAGCGGCGGCCAAAGGCATCGATGTGGCACGTGCGGGCTTTATGCCCAACGTCAACCTGACCGCTTATGTCGGTATGCAGTCTCTGGGAACGCTGGATCTGCTGACTCAGGGTGGCTCCGAAATAGCCGGTATTGGCCCGGCGATCAGCCTGCCCATTTTCCGTGGTGGCCAGTTGCAGGGGGCCTATCGTGTCGCCCGTGCCGAGTACGACAACGCCGTAGCCAGCTACAACCAGACCCTGCTTCAGGCTCTGCATGAGGTCGTCACCTCGGTCACTCAGCAGCATCTGCTGACGCCGCAGTTACAAGAGCGTCAAACCGCACTGCAGACGGCCGAGCAAGCCTATCAGCTGACCGATGCTCGCTATGAAGGTGGATTAGCCAGCTATCTGGCGGTACTGAGCGCCGAGGACAGCGTGATCGCCACCCGCCGCGCACTGGCTGACCTGCAGAGTCAGTCTTTCACTCTGGACGTAGCCCTGATCAAAGCCCTGGGGGGTGGTTATCAGCGTGCCGTGCCGACCGCTACACAGCCAGCCAGTCATCCATAAGCCGACTCCATCTTTGAGGACCCCGTCATGAACAAGCCTGTCGATAACATCACCATCAAAGTGTCCACCATCAGCGAATCCAACTTCAGCAAGATGGGCAGTCCCGAGCCCGTGCCAGCACAGCCGCCACGGCGCAAAGCGTTGTTTACCGCCCTCGGGCTGGCCATCGCCATCGCCGGTGCAGGTTCTCTGGCGTACTGGGAGCTCACTGGTTCTCAGTATGAAGAGACCGATAACGCCTACACCGCGGTGGAGTCTGCTCAGGTGATGTCTGCCGTGACCGGTACCGTCGCTGACGTGCTGGTCAAAGATTCTCAGTCGGTCAAAAAGGGCGATGTGCTGGTGGTCATTGATCCTGCCGATGCCAGGCTGGCTCTGGCCCAGGCCGAAGCCAACCTCGACAGTGCCATTCGCCGGGTGAAGAGCTATCAGGCCAACGATGCCCGTCTGGGCGATCAGGTGTCTTCCTTCGATGAGGAAATCAAACGGCTGCAGGCACAGCAGGCCGCCACTCAGGCCGATCTGAAACGGGCCAGTATCGATCTGCAGCGGCGCAAGGCTCTGGTGGCGTCAGGAGCGGTCTCCGGCGATGAGCTGACGCAGGTACAGAACGCCTATGCCAGCGCCCAGGCCAGCGTCAATGCTGCCAAAGCCGCCGTGGCCCAGGCCATCGCCAGCCGCAATGCCGCTATCGGTGCACAACAGGCCAACGCGGTGCTGATCGACGATGCCACGCTGGCCAGCAACCCCGAAGTGGCGCTGGCCCGTGCCAAGCGTGATCAGGCACAGCTGGATCTGGATCGTACGGTCATCCGCTCACCGGTGGACGGTATTGTCGCCCGCCGTCAGGTGGAGCTGGGCCAGCGGGTGCAGCCTTCCTCGCCGCTGCTGACGGTCGTACCGGTACAGGACATGTACGTCGAAGCCAACTTCAAGGAAATTCAGCTGAAGCAAGTGCAAGCAGGCCAGAAGGTCGAGCTGATCAGCGACCTGTACGGCAAGGATGTGGTGTACCACGGTGTGGTCGAGGGCTTCGATGGCGGTACGGGCGCGGCCTTCGGCCTGATTCCGGCACAGAATGCCACCGGCAACTGGATCAAGGTGGTACAGCGCCTGCCCGTGCGGGTCAGTCTTGACCCCGTGGAACTACAACGCCATCCGCTGCGCGTCGGGCTGACCATGACGGCTAAAGTCGACCTGCACAGCAAGCCCTGACAAGGAGAAGATCATGTCGCATAGCTCCGCCAGCCACGATGATGTGCCAGCACTGCAGGGAACCTTGCTGTGGGTGAGCGCCATCATTCTGGCCATGTCCAACTTCTTTGCCGTACTCAACATGACGATAGCCAACGTCACCCAGCCAAACATGGCTGGTGCACTGGGCGCCAGTACCAGCCAGGGCACGTGGATCATTACCGCCTACGCGGTAGCTGAAGCCATTACCGTGCCGATGACCGGCTGGCTGACTTCCCGTTTCGGCGGCGTGAAGGTGTTCTCGTTCGCGGTATTTATGTTCGGTGTTGCTTCCCTGCTGTGCGGCATGTCCACGTCACTGAACATGCTGCTGCTGATGCGGGTCATGCAGGGCATGGCGGGCGGCCCCATCATGGCACTGTCACAGACGCTGTTGCTGCGGATTTTCCCCAAAGACAAGGCGATGATGGCCACCGGCCTGTGGGCGATGACCAGCTTGCTGGCCCCGGTCTGCGGCCCCGTGCTGGGCGGCTGGATCTGCGACAACTACAGCTGGCCCTGGGTCTATATGATCAACGTGCCGCTGGCCATGCTCTTTGGTGTACTCAGCTGGCCGTTACTGAAGCGTTACGAAGACCCGCTGGTGAGGAACCGGATGGATGTCGTGGGTTTCCTGCTGCTGGTGGTCTGGGTGGCTTCGCTGCAGATCATGCTCGACGAGGGCAAAGACCTTGACTGGTTTGCCTCAGACGAAATCTGCACACTGGCGGTGATTGCCGTGGTCGGTTTCCTCAGTTTCGTGATCTGGGAACTCACCGAAGAACACCCCATTGTCGATATCCGCGTGTTCCGTCACCGTGGCTTCACCGCCAGCATGGTGGTACTCGCACTGGCCTTTGGCTGCTTCTTTGGCCTCAATGTGCTCACCCCCATGTGGTTGCAGTCCAATATGGGCTATACCACCACCTGGTCGGGCATTGTTGTCGCCTGGGGGGGATTGCTCTCGGTGGTCTTCTCCCCTATCGCCGCCAATCTGTCGAACCGGGTCGACTCGCGCTGGCTGATCTTTATCGGCTGCAGCTGGCTGGGCTGCGATACGCTCTGGCGCTCCTTTGCCAGCCCCGACATGGACTACTGGTCGATCTGCCTGCCGCTGCTGGTAATGGGACTGGGCATGCCGATGTACTACATACCGATCACCGGACTGGCCATGGGCTCGGTAGAGGAAAAGGAGATGGCTTCGGCCGCGGGTCTGATGAACTTCGTGCGGACCATCGCCGGCGCCTTTGCCACCTCACTGGTCACCACCTTCTGGCAGGACGGTCGCTATGTGGCCCATGACCAGCTGGCCAGTGTGGTCGACCCGGCAGGCGAGCTTAGCACCCTGATTACAAGTATGCCTGCCGAAGCGGGTCTGATGGCCCGGGACATGTTCAACAACATGGTGACAGGCCAGAGCATGATGCTGGCCACCAACAGCCTGATGCAAACCATCGCCATCCTCTTTTTTGTCGCGGCCTTTGCCATTGCTCTGGCCCCCAGGGCCAGTCGCAGCGTCGATGCGGCCTCGGTAGGGCACTAACCGCTGGCGAGGCGTCTGGCCCAGCGACATACCACAGTGAACTTTGGTTCAGCCCGGCGCGGCGACCTGCCGCGCACTGGCTGCCACTGGCGTACAAACCGGTACGCCAGCCCGAGCACCGTAAGGGGTGCCCGCCGTCTCAGCGACAGCCGCTGAGACGGCGGGCACAGCGCTCGGAACCAGTACGGGGATAACAACAACTTGCACACAGCCTTGACCATCATACGCAGTCCGCCTCTGGCTTAACCCTCTCCACGATTTGAGATTCACCGATGCGTAATAACCAGCCCGTTACCCAACAACAGCGCTGCTTCGACCCCAAACTCCCACTGGTCAGCCTGACCGATACCAAGGGCACACTGCTGCACGTCAATCAGGCTTTTGCCGAGGTCAGCGGTTACACCGAAGCCGAATTACTTGGTGAACCGCACAATATTATTCGCCACCCCGACATGCCAGCCGCCGCCTTTGAAGACATGTGGCGCACCCTCAAGGCCGGCCTGCCCTGGCATGGACTGGTCAAGAACCGCTGCAAGAACGGCGACTACTACTGGGTGGAGTCCTACATTACCCCGGTGATTGAGCCAATCCACCCAAGTTAATGAAAAAACCAATATAAATCATTGACCTGTCGCTGATTTTGTGAGGTCGCCGTCCGACTAACCTGCTTTTTATCTCCTGTGTCGGACGGCGACCAATAGGGAACTCACTCCTCTGCGGCTGTGTTCCCATGTCTCTTTCTGCTCTGCTTCAGCGATTTATGACCTTTCTGCACTCTGATGCGTTCGCACAAAAGGCGCGTCACCCTGATCACCCCAATGGCTTCTCACGGCAACGCAAATTGCCACTGACCTCACTGGTTGCCTGCATGTTGCGCTCCATGAGTAAACGCGTGCAGGTGGAACTGGATCAGTTCTTTGCCTCCTGCCAGCATCAGCCCGGCCTCTCTCATTGCGTGTCAGAACAGGCCTTCGCCCAGGCGCGCACCAAACTGTCTCACTCCGCCTTTACCGCACTCAATGATCACCTGCTGGCGCTGCTGGAAAGCCACTCTTTGATACCGCGCTGGCGCGGCCTGCGTCTGGTTGCGGCGGATGCCTCGCACCTGAATCTGGCGGTACGGGCCTGCCACCGATCACGTGCGGCCCGCCCACAGCAGCTGGCCTTTGGCCTCTATCTGGTCGAGGCCGAGATGATGCTAGCCGCCACGCTATACTCCCCCCAGGTGGGTGAACGGCAGATGCTGTTTGAGCATCTGGACCGTCTGCGCGCGGATGACCTGCTGTTGCTGGATCGCGGTTACCCCTGCCGCTGGCTGGTGGCGGCATTAAACCAGCGAGGGATCCCGTTCTGCATGCGGGTCGATGCGCTGGGCTATCGCTGTGTCAGGGAGTTCATGTCCTCCGGTCTGAAAGATCAGGACGTGATGTTGCCCGCTCCCAGCCAGCAGGACGCCGCCTCGTATGAATGCCTGCCCACCCCTCAGCCCGTGCGGCTGGTCAAATATCGAACGCCAAAGGGGAAGGTCCATGTGGTGATGACGAACCTGATGGATCGTCAGCGCTTTCCGGCCAGCGTCTTTATGTCGCTGTACCATCAACGCTGGCGTATTGAAGAGGCGTTCAAACGGTTAAAGCACCGGCTGCAGATAGAGCAGGTATCGGGGTTGTCCCAACGAGCGGTCATGCAGGATTTTGCCGCCAAGATCGTCTGTGACAATCTGGAAAGGGTCGTGGTGATGTTCGCAGAACGGCAACATCGGGTCGGTGTTGATCAGGCGACCAACCGTGCTTACGGTCACATGGCGTTGAGAGATATTTTGCCCGTGGTACTGACCGGATGCGTGAAAGCCATGCAGCGGTTAGCGGAAGCGACAAAACAGATAGCGCGCTGTACATTTCCCCGACGACCGGGCACCTCTAAACCCCGACCAAAGGACCGCGGAAAGCCACGTAAGCATTTGATTCAAAAGACATGTTGAGGCTTAACTTGGGTGGATTGGTGATTGAGCAGGGCCGCACCACCGGCTATATGTCGGTCCGCAGCCAGCCGGACGCACGCCAGGTCGCAAGTACAGAAGCGTTGTATGCCGACATCCGTAAAGGCAAACGCGGTTTCCCCGCCACCCGCTATCAGCAGGATACGCCACTGATGGCCAGGATTGCGCTGCTGACCACCCTGCCCTCCCTGCTGTCTGCACTGGCACTGGTCAGCGGCGGCATCTGGCCCTGGCTCGGTGGCCTGGGTGGCGCTGCCACGGCCGTGGGTCTGGGCATCTGGACCTGGACCGGCGTACTGAAACCGATGCAACGCATCGGTATGGCACTGCGCCAGTTTGCCGCCGGCGACCTGCGCTTTGAGCTCGACACCCGCGCTGCCGGTGAGTTTGCCCAGCTGCTCATCGGCATCCAGTCAATGAAAGTCAACCTGCGCGCGCTGTTTGCCGATATGTCCGGCATTGCCAGACACGTAGAGAGTCAGTCGAACGCGCTTTATACCCAGGTAGAAGACGCCACTCAGGACATCCTGCGGGGCTCTGACGGCATCAGCATGATCGCCTCAGCCGTCGAGCAGATGTCCGCCTCCGTCAGCGAAATCGCCGGCGCTACCCGCCAGAGTGCCGATCAGGCCACGGCGACGGTGAGCCAGGTTAACCGGGGGTTAGAACAAATCGAGGCCACCCAGCGTGCCTCACAGGACGTTGTTGAGCGCATGCACCGCTCTCAGTCACTGATTGCCGAGCTGGAATCCGAGGTGGCCTCCATCCGCCAGCTGGCAGAAGGGATCAAGGGCATCGCCGATCAGACCAACCTGCTGGCACTGAATGCAGCGATTGAAGCCGCTCGCGCGGGCGAATCCGGGCGTGGATTTGCCGTTGTGGCCGACGAGGTACGTAAGCTCGCCGAACGCACCAGCAACAGCACGGTAGAAATCGCCGCCACAGTGGAGCGTATCGACAGCTGCACCTCCCGCACCCTGACTGCCATTGCCGACGCCGCCACGGAAGTAGAACTGAGCAACAACATGATGAACGGCAGCAAGCAGACCTACGACGCCATCAAAGAGTCTGCTGACGATATTCAGTCTTCTTCATGCAACATTGCCACCACGCTGGACCAGCAGGCCAGTGCCTCCGCGGAGGTGGCCAGTCGGGTCGAGCAGATCAGCATGCTGGTTGATCAGCAGAGCCGCAGCGTGGAGTCAATTCACAAGGCGGCCAGTCAGCTGGGCAACAGCGCCAATCAGCTGCATCAGATGACCAGTCGTTTTGAGCAGTCTTTCTAGGAGCCACAGCATGATAACCACCTCCCGGCTCAAGGACGCCTTACCCGCCAGCTGCTGCAATCTGGTGCTGTCGCTGGCAGACCATGACCATGTGCACTGGGCTGAACTGGAAAAGAAATGCCCCGTCATCCGCAAAGTCCTGCGCCATCAGGCCACCCATGATCCGCAGAGCGGGCTGCCGAATCTGGACCTGCTGATGGAGCGTGCCGATGCAGCCAAAGCCCAGGCCACCCCCTTCAGCCTGATCTTTCTGGTCATCAATGGCATCACAGAAATCGGCGAGCATCACGGGATTGCGGCCGCCCTGCACACCATTAACGCCATCTCCGGGCGCATTCAGGAGGCGGTGCAGGGCCACGGCTTTGCCGCCCGGATTCAGGGAGAACTGTTTGCTGCCGTGATCCATCAGGAAGAGCCCGAAGCGGTTGCCCACGCCCTGTGGCTGTCGCTGACCCGCCCCATTCCGTGGCAAATGGCAGAACTGCATCTGGTGGTGGCTGCCGGTCTGGTCAGCAGCGACGACATACCCGGCAGCACAGAGGAACTGGTACGTGCCGGGTATGCGGCTGCCAAGGACGGTCTGGCCAACAACCACTATGGCGGCGTCAATCTGTACTCCAGCACACTGGGGGAACGGCTGGAGCGGCAATATCTGATCGCCTCCCGCCTCAGTGCAGTGATGAGCAACGGCGGGCTGTCGCTGGCACTGCAGGCCAAGGTCAATGCCAGTGATGGCTGCCTGCTGGGAGCGGAAGTCCTGGTACGGTGGCAGGATCTGTTGCTGGGTACGGTGCCCCCCAGTGAGTTTATTCCGCTGGCGGAGCGCAATGGCACGATCACTGACATCAGTGTATGGGTACTGCACAATGCCCTGGCCATTGCTGCCCAATGGGCACCTGCGGGTCTGGAGCTCAGCATCGCCGTCAACCTGTCTGCCGTTGACCTGCACCACCCCCTTTTAATTGCCTGTGTGCGTGACGCCTTGTCGGCATCCGCTTTTCCACCGTCACGACTGATCATCGAACTGACCGAATCGGCCGTCGCCGAAGACCCGGATCTGGCCATCCGCCAGCTGCTGCAACTGAAGGCGATGGGTATCGCGCTGTCGCTGGATGACTTCGGCACCGGCTACTCCTCACTCAGTTACCTGCGTCGGTTGCCCATCGACACCCTCAAAATCGACCGCTCCTTTGTCGCCGACACCCCTCATGATGCCGATGCCGTGGCGATTGTGCGCTCGATTGTAGTCCTGGCGCAGACGCTGGGGATGCAGACCGTTGCAGAGGGGGTGGAAACCACGGAACAGGCGCTGTTCCTGCGTGGTCTGGGGGTCGATGCCCTGCAGGGTTATCTGTTCAGCCGCCCCATTGCGCCCGATCAGTTCATGACCATGGCGCAGGGCTGCAACAGCAGGTTCAGAAAGCTACTGTCGCTGCAGTCCCCCGGCAGCGCACGGCCTTTTCCTCAGGGCAAAACTTAATCGTTACAGCATTGTGCACACATTATGACGCCGGCCAGATCAACCGCTACCGGCACTCACCGTAAATAAACCCCCTGGCGGCCAGCCCGGCCGTCGCGACTGAGACGCTTTCTGTTTTTGAGACTACTCCTATGCAACGCCTTATCAGACACATCTCGATCTACAAAAAAATCATGCTGCTCACCGCCTTGATGGCGCTGCTGGTCATCTACACCGCCTGCTACAACCTGCTTACGCTGCACGGCCAGATTCTGGAGGAACGTAAGCTACAGAGTCAGGGGATCGTGGAACAGGCAACCAGTCTGATCGGCTACTACGCCAGCCAGGCGGTACAGGGCAACCTGACCCTGCCCGAGGCTCAGCAGCGCGCCCGAGACGCGCTGAGCGCCATGCGTTATGGCGACAACAACTATGTATTCATCCTGTCCGAGCAGGGCACCTTCGTCATGCACCCGCTGCTGCCGAAGCTGGAAGGGCAACGCCTGAGCGCGGTCAAGGACGCGAAGGGCACGGTGTTTCTGCCCGCGCTGGTCAGCACCGCGCAACAGCAGGGGGAAGCATTCAGCCAGTATTACTGGAGCCGCGATGGCAAAGCGGCCGCCGTACCCAAGCTGACCTACGCCAAGGCGGCACCAGCCTGGGGCTGGGTCGCCGCGACGGGGATCTATCTGGATGATGTCGACAACCTGTTCTGGCGGGAAGCACGCAAGTTTGTTGCCATTCTGCTCGGCGCCTTTCTGGTGATTGCCTACCTCAGCCGCGAGATCAACCTCAGTATCAGCCAGCCTCTGCGTGCGGCGCTGGCGGTGATAGAGCACATGGCCGGTGGTAATCTGACCCGTCGTCTCAACCATCACTCCCGTGATGAACTGGGCCAGCTGAGCCAGCAGCTGGATCAATCACTCGACAGCCTGCAGGCAATGATCTCCGCGATGCATGTGCAGGCACACAATCTGAATCAGAACAGTGCCGAGCTGTCGGCCACGGCGGTGCAGAGCAGCAAGGGTATCGAGCAGCAGCACAGCGAAACCCACCTGCTGGTGACAGCGATGCAGGAAATGGCCGCCACCGCGCTGGAAGTGTCGCAGCATGCCACCAACACCGCACAGACCACGCAGCAGGTCAGCGAGCGTGCCGAAGCCGGTCAGTTACTGGTGCAGAAGAACATTGAACAGATCACGGCGCTGGCCAAAGCCATAGAGGCCTCTGCCACGACGGTCACCATGCTGGAGAAGCAGGGCGAAGAAGTCGGCGTGATTCTGCAGCAGATCACCTCCATCTCGGATCAGACCAATCTGCTGGCCCTCAATGCCGCCATCGAGGCCGCCCGGGCCGGAGAGCAGGGGCGTGGCTTTGCCGTGGTGGCCGACGAGGTACGCACGCTGGCAATGCGCACACGTCAGTCAACCGAGGAAATCACCCAGCTTAACGAGCGCCTGCGTCAGGCCTGTCAGGATGCGGTCGCGTCCATGCATCAGGGCCTGCAACAGGCACAGTGCAGTGTCAGCCAGACAGAGGAAACCAGTGCGCACTTCGAAGTGATTGCCGGCAAAATCAGTGAAATACGCGATATGAATGCGATGGTCGCCACCGCGGTGCAGCAACAGAGCTGCGTGGCGGATGAAATGAGCCGCAGTCTGGTCAGTATCGCCACCATCGCCGAGCAAACGGACAGCGGCGCCAAACACATAGCGCAGCAGAGCCGTCAGGTAGCCCAGAGTGCCGAAACCCTGCAGCAGTGGACCACGCGCTTTAACGTGTAAGCGGTCAAGGACGCCCCCTTCGGCTGGCCAGCAGCCCCTGCCGCCGCGGCCCGGGATGCTGGCTGTCCGCGGTGGTTGTTGACCGCTCGGCCAGGGCCTTTCGACAGCCAGGGGCTTCTCGACACGCCTCTCGGCAAAGCGGCCGGGGCAATGACGACGGTCGAGCGGTTCGCCAGTGATCTGCCACCGGACAAGGCGAAACCCACGCAGGCAGCGGAGTCATACCGGCACCTTGCCAACAGCCCCCCATGGCCGCCGCACAGCCGATCCTGGACGCGCTGTGACATCATAGCCGAGACAGCGGTGCCTCAGCGGCCCCTCAGGGCTTTGCATCAGCCACCTGTCATATTCATAAAACGCAGCAGCTGCGGCTGCTCGCTGAGGGAGAAGTGATGGCGCTCAGGCTTGATGTTCATCGCGTCGATCAGGGCTTGGCGCAGACGCTGTTCATCGCCGGGATAACGACGCACTATCGCTTTGAGATCGACCGCATGTTCGTTGCCCAGACACAGCAGCAGACGCCCTTCCACCGTCAGCCGGACGCGGTTACAGCTGGCGCAGAAGTTATCGCTGTGCGGTGAAATAAAGCCCACCCGGCTCCGTGTGCCCGCCATACGGTAGTAGCGTGACGGACCACCGCTGCTGTCACTGCAGGCGTGCAGCTCGTACTGCTGCTGCAACTGCTGCAACAGCCGGTCATTCCCCAGATAGGTGTGCGGCAGGTGACGGGTGACCACCGCACCGAGCGGCATTTCTTCGATAAAACTGATGTCCATGCCGCGCTGCACGGCATAGTCGAGCAGGTCGCTAAGCTCATCGACATTGCGCCCCTGTAACACCACGGTGTTGAGTTTGATACGCTCAAACCCCGCCGCCAGCGCGCACTCAATGCCCTTCAGCACCTGTTGCAGCTTGTCGCGGCGCGCCATCTCAACAAAGCGCTCTGGCCTGAGGGTATCCAGACTGATGTTCAGGCGTTTGACGCCGGCACGCCTGAGGTCACGGGCGTAGCGGTGCAAGTGCGCACCATTGGTCGTCAGGGTCAGCTCCTGCAACCCCGGCAACGACCCCAGCTGCTCGACCAGCCACATCACATTGGGGCGCAGCAGCGGTTCGCCCCCGGTCAGGCGAATCCTGTTAACGCCCAGCGCAACAAAGGCGCGAGCGATCAGCGCCAGCTCCTCCAGACTGAGAATCTGTGCCCGCCGCAAAAAGGTCGTGTCTTCATTCATGCAATAAATGCAGCGCAGGTCGCAGCGGTCGGTGACCGACAGGCGCAGATAGGTCACACGGCGTCCGAAGCGGTCGACCAGTGCTGGCGTGGCGGCCTGAGTAGCAGCCGCATGGGATGGCGATGGCGATGGCGATGGCGATGGCGATGACGATGACGATGGAGGCATGACTCTTTACTTGTTCCAGATGCCCGCCTCCGTCACGGTTCACACCGTGCATCAGCGACAGCACGCAAGGGTAACGCCGTCGCTGACACCCGGGTGAACAGGTGCCAGTGGCAGCAGACTATAGATGCACTAAGCCGGTGGTCACGCTCGGACAACTGCAAACAGCGGCTCCACTAACAGTTGTTCCACAGCGGCACCCAGGCGCGCAGCCGTTTATCCAGATGTACCTGAGCACAGATGCGCGCCGCCAGGAAGTTAGCTTCCGCCCGTGTCATATCCATTTCGACAATGGCAATGGCATGGGGCTCATCCTTGATCACATCGACCCTGAGGATCGGTGCGAAGGTACCGTAGTCGCGACGAATGTCATCGGCGGTGATGCTGGCGGCCAGCCCTTCTATCACTATTTTCATGTTGCCGTCTCCGTCACAGGGGCGGCATGGGCTGTCCGCGCAGAAGTGAGATCCATGGGGTTCCCCAGTACCGCGCAGATGCGTTTGAACATGGCACGCTGCTGGCGCGTGGGTGGAATGCGTTGCACCCTCTGATCGCTCAGCACACGTTCAAGCACCATCAGCAGACGCTGACGGTCCTGCTGATCGGCAAGCAGCAGCGGCAGGGTGTCGATGGCACCGAGCGGCTCATAGCGGGCAATCAGCTCCTGCTCGCCACTGATGCGTCGCACTTCGGCCGCGGTGAGGTCGGGCAGCAGATCCTGATAGTCAGTCAGTAGCTCCTGTGCCAGTTGCAACCGTGACAAGGGTAACGGCTCATCACGATGTCCGAGCAAAAATGCCACCCGCGCCAGTGCCTCGGCATAACCGCCCTGCGCTATTCTCGCCAGTGCTTGCTTAACGACAGGCAACGCTCGTGGCGTCTGCTCAGGGTCTGGCACAACAGGCGGCTGCCCGCCTTCGCTGGCGACCTGCAGGGGGCCATAGAGGGTGAAGAAACAGGCTTCGCTCCAGGCATCGCGCAACGACTTGTAGCCCTCAAGCAACGCACTCAGCATTTCTGCTCCCTGAGCTTCCACTTCATGCAGTGCGGTTTTCGATGGCAACGGCTGACGCTGGGCGCGTACTGCCGTGGCAGCAGAGGGCAGCCACCCCAGCCAGGGGTTGAGATCAGACAGTAGCCAGCGCTGGCTACGCAGTGGATGCCACATCCGCCCCAGCTCCGCTGACTGGGGTGTGGCCAGCGCCTTTACCCACGGACGGGCAAAGCGCTCATAGAGCTGTTGGTTGACAGACGCAATCTCGGCAGCCACCTGAAAGGGCTTCTCATCCTGCCGCTGATACCGGTTCAGGCGGGCGCTGACTTCCTCCAGTCGCAACGGCTCCAGGCTGACCTCATAGTGGGCCGCCTCCCCCGCCAGCGTATGAATTTGCATGCCGTATAGCCCAGGCGGCAGGGCCTCAATAGCCTCCAGAACCGATGCCAGCTGCTGGCCTTCTTTATTGGCAACCTTGCCAGACACAAAGATACCCAGATGCCCCACATCCTCATGCATCAGACCAACGATAACCTGGCCGCGCGACTTGATTTCTTCGGTACTGCCAAAGACATCACTCACCCAGTTGAAAGCCTGCTGCGGCGGTGTGATGTTGTCCCCTGCCGAGGCAAACACCACGATAGGGGAGGTGATATTGCGCACATCCAGCGCCTGCGGATCCCCCTCAACCGCGCCAGACCACAGGTTATTGCCGACGAACAGCTTCTGCGTAATCCACTCGATTTCTCCGCCGTTGAGCAGATAGTAGCCCCCCCACCAGCGTTCGAATTCGAGAAAACGCTGTGCCTCGCCCTCAATATTGGCCAGCACCTTGTAGTACTTGTCACAGAAGGTATTGGCCGGGTTAAGGTTTTCAAAATTCTGCACCAGCCAGGCACCATCAAAGACGCCTGCGCCAAGATCGGCACACAACGAAGCCAGCCAGGTGCCGCCCAGCAGGCCACCGGCGTAGCGCATCGGGTTATCACCGTCACCGTCGCTCCAGGCGCCGCCCCAGTATGACATCGGTGCTCCGACGATCACGACCGGCCCCACATCATCGGGATTGCTGGCCGCCAGCATCATGGCGGCCCAACCTGCCTGACAGTTGCCGACGACGCCGGGCATCGGCGCGTCGGGGTGGCAGGCGCGGACATAACGCACAAACTCACACTCGGCAGCACAAATATCCGGTATGGTCTGCCCCGGTTCAGGCATCGGAAAGAACATCACGAAATACACCGGGTGACCGGCCTGCAGGGCAACCCCGACCTGAGAGTCTGCCTTGAAGCCACCAATACCGGGGCCATGACCACCGCGCGGATCGATGATGACATAGGGGCGGCGGCCGGGATCAGGGGTCACTCCCGGCGGCGGCAGGATGCGCAGCAAGGCATAGTTCACCGGGCGGGCGAAGGTACGTCCGTCCATCACCATCTCGTAGTCGAACTGCAATACCGGCGGCAGGCCCTGACGTTCGTGCTCAATAAAATGGTTACCGCGCTGACGCAGGGTATCCCAGAACAGGAGGGTGCGCTGTGCCCAGTCCACCGCATACTGGCCGCCTTCCCTCCACAGGGCGGAAGGTGGCAGCGTGGTCAGCTCCGCCAGCGACTGTTCACCGGCCTGCAGCAGACGTCCGCCAAGGCGCTCCAGAGCCACCTCGCTGCGATGCAGCAGGGCGCGGCCGATCTCGTTGGGAAACCTGGGGTTAACCACAGGGCGTGGGGCATGGTCAGGCATTGCGTATTTCCTTTGCTATTCGGGGATCAGGGCCAGAAGCGCAGGTTGCAGCAGGGCAACTGACCAGGGATGGGAGCACCGCATCAACGTCGCCTGTCGATACTGAACACCGGCATCTTAGGCCCGGCGCTGACAATTACCTTGAGCTGGCTCATCTCAAACTGACAAATTAGTCTATTTCGGTTAAGGTCGTGCCTCTGTCTGGACTGCCATCTGCCAAGGACCTTCACTATGACTGCAGACCACCACGATGAACCGGTGAATCACCGCACCCGCGTCGGCCAGCAACGCCGGGAACGTACCCGGCAAAAGATCGTTGCGGCAGCCCTGCGTGTGTTCGCCCGGATGGGCACCGATGCCCCGATGATCGAGGACTTTATCGCCGAAGCGGGCATTTCCCGTGGCACCTTCTACAACCACTTCAGTGCCACCAGCGAGTTGCTGCAGGCCACTATCGAATGGCTGAGTGCCGATATCATCGAATCCATCGAGAGCGAATTGAGTGCCCAGCCCAGCCCCCTGCTGCGCCTGACCGTTGGCCTGCGTTTCTGGCTGGGTAAGGCCGAACAGGATCTGGCCTGGGCGGCTTTTGTCGCCCGCCCGGAGTTCATCAAGGAGCTGCAGTTTGAACCGGTCCGGCGTGATCTGCTGGAAGGCAGACAGAGCGGGCAGTTCAGTTTTCCCAGTGAGCGTGTCGCCTTTGACATGCTGGCAGGCACACTGATTCTGGCCATGCGCAGCTACGTCCAGGGACAGGTGCCCGCTGGCTATACCACTGACATTATCCGCATCACGCTGCAGGGGCTGGGCGCCAGCCCAGCCAGTATCGAGCTGGCGCTGGCCCAGCCAATGCCGGTCATGCGCCGCCCGCCCATGTCACTGCCACCGGCCTGAGGCCACCGTGCCGGGCTCAGTCTGACTCCGCCACGTCGTAGTACAGACTGAAGCCAGACATCAGCTCCCTGACCGCTTCCAGCAGCTGTGAACGCACTGGCTGGGGCGCCATCAGTACGATCCTCACCTGCATCCCATGCACCGGGTGCGGACCGGCCAGTACCTGCCAGTCCGTCGCCGGTGCAAGGCTGGGAGCCAGCAGCGAGGTCAGCACCCGACGGGTAGCGTCATAGCGCAGCTGGGGCTTGAACAGCTTGCCCACGGCCGTCATCGGCAGGCTGTCCACCAGGTAAATCTCCCCCGGTACGGCCGCCCGTTCCGGTATGTGCTGACGGGCATAGGCGATCAGCTCTGCCTCAGGGGTGTCATAGCCCTCGCGTAACACCACATAGGCGACCGGCAACTCACCGGCATAGGGATCAGGCTTGCCCACCGCGGCCACCATCTGCACCGCCGGATGCCCCATCAACGCCTCTTCAATGACCGCCGGATCGATATTGTGACCACCGCGGATGATCAGCTCTTTCAGCCGCCCCGTCAGCCACAGATAGCCGTCGGCATCCTGACGCGCCATGTCGCCGGTATTGAGCCAGTCACCGTCTATCCACAACTTACGGTTGGCCTCTGCCTGCAGATAACCGCGGAAGATATTGGGGCCACGCGCCACCAGCACACCGATTTCATCGACGTCGCAGTCACGCACATAGGCGCCCGCCTCATCGACCATGACCGGTTTTAATTGCTGGTAGGGAATGCGCAAACCGATGGAACCAGGACGCCGTTCACCATCGCGGGGGTTGATGGCGCTGATACAGGTGCCCTCGGTCAGGCCGTAGCCTTCGAGAATGCGGATACCGGTGGCCTGCTCAAACTGCTGGATCAGTGCCACCGGCATCGGCGCCGCGCCACAGATGCCAAAGCGCAGCGATGACAGGTCAGCCTTACCACGCGGCACCGCCATCAGCGCCGAATACACGGTGGGTACGGCGGAGAAGGTCGTCACCCGGTAACGCTCCACCAGCCGCCAGAACTGTTCCAGCATGGCCCGGTTGCGATACCCCGTCGCTCCGGCCAGCAGCACCTGAGCCCCGGCCATAAAGGCGGTAAGGCCGGTCACCACCACGCCGTTCACATGAAACAGCGGCAGGCCGCACAGCAGCGTATCGTCAGGGCTCAGATCCACCAGCAACGTACCGCAACAGGCATTGGCCAGCTGATTGCCGTGGCTGTGCTGAGCCACCTTGGGGGTGCCGGTGGTGCCACCGGTATGGAAATAGGCGCACAGATCATCGCGCCGGATCTGGCGTTCGCTCAGGAGCATGTTGTCCGGCTGATTACCCAGTTCGGTATCGAATGACAGCGTGCCTTCGGGAGGCATGGCTTCGCGTACCAGCAATACCGCCCGCAGCGAGGGCACCTTGTCGAGCACCTGCGCCACCTTATGCCATAACTCCGGCCCGGCACTGGGGCCAACCGTGACCAGCACCTTGCAGGACACTTCATTCAACAGTCTGGCGATCTGCTCACTTTCCAGCAGCGGATTGACGGCATTGACAATACCTGCCGCCTGCCCGCCCCAGAGGGTGAAATGAGTCTGGGGCAGGTTGGGAAGCAGATAAGACACCACATCCTCTGCCCCCACCCCGAGACGATGAAACAGATTGGCAGCACGGGTGACATTGGCGAACAGCTCGGCGTAAGTGAAGGTGATCGCCTCCTCGTCGGCCAGCCCCTGCGGCAGAAAGCGCAGTGCCACGCTGTCAGGCCGGACCAGCGCAGCATGTTTAAAGACGTCGTAGGTGGATTCCAGCCCCTGCAGGCGCAACGATAGGGGAACACTTTCCAGCTGCTCGATATCAGCCAGAGTACGGATGGGGGTACTACGCATGACGGCGCTCCTCCGTGGCCAAAGTAGTTGCATTACCAGCATCGGAGGCCGCCACCGGCAGCGGAATCGCCCCCAGATAAATACTGTCGCCCAGCTCGGTTTCCAGGCTGACCCGGGCAGCCGCAGCATGCTCAATCTCTATGCGATAAAGGCCACTGTCACGCTCAAGCCCACTGAAGCGGAAATCACCGAAGCTGTCGGTCGTGGTTTCGCGCAGCAGATGGCCATTACGACTCAGCCTCACCCGCGCTCCCGCCACACATTCGCTGCGGTGCTGATCGGCCTTGAACACGCTGCCGCCGATAAAGCAGTGGGTATAGCTGGACAGGTGGCGGTAATAGACCCGCGGCTGGGTATCCAGATCGGCCTGCAGTACCTGCAGCTGTTCATCCCTGACCCGCTCCTGCATGACCTTGTCGGTCACCTGTACGGCCTGTATCGCCCCGGTCGGGCAGGCCTGGGCACAGCGCGGCTGGTGCCAGCCCTGATCCAGCAGATGGGCATCGAAGATCCAGATCTGCGGCAGTTCCAGCTCGGCATTCCAGTGCATGGCGCCATAGGGACAAGCCGCCAGCAAATCCTTGCGGCCTCTGGCCAGCTGCGGATCAATGATGACGATACCGTCACGGCGTTTGATCACCGCCCCTTCTCCGGCCGCGACACAGGGGGCCTTGTCACAGTGATTGCACATGGTCGGCAGATGAGCCGTCGCCACCATGGGCGGTTTACCCTCGGCCCGGCTGTGGATACGGATCCAGGCGCCTCCCTGGCGGGGCTGAGGGGCGGTGTAGCCATGAAAGGTGTTGCCGACATGCTCGTCCTGATTGCTTAGCACACAGTTGCCGCAGTTATGGCAACGATCCACATCAATGATCAGGTTCCACTTCTTCATTGTCGCCGCTCCTGCCCCTGCAGGATCTGATGCCGCTGCTCACCCAGATCAAGCAGCCCGTCATCGGTGCGGATCGAGGCCGTCATCTCATCTCCCGGCTGCAGATAGCGCGGATTGCGCAGCTGAGCCTTGAGGAACACCGCCCATTTACGGCGCTCCGACATCAGGGCCTTAAGTGCCCACAGCAGCACCTTGCTGCTGGGGGCTTTCGCTGCACATCCTGCCGGTGTGCCGGTGGCCAGCAGATCGCCGGGAGCCATGTCGTGGATGGAGGACAGCTCGGTCAGCGTCTGCTCTGGCCGGTAGATCATCTCCCGGCAGTAGCTGTCCTGACGCACATCGCGATTGACCAGCAGACGCAGGTGCAGTTCACCGAGCCTCCGCCACTCTTCCACGGTAGGGAACAGCAGGTAGGGGCCGACGGGGGCAAAAGTACGGTAGCTCTTGCCCTTATAGAACTGCGCCTGCGGCAGCTGCACATCGCGGGCGCTGATATCATTGACGATGGTCAGAGCGGCGGCGTACTGGTGCAGGTTGCCCTGATCCACACGCACCGGGCCGTTGATATGACGTCCTACCACCACCCCCAGCTCCAGTTCATAGTCGAGCAGGCGCACATGGTTTGGCCTGATAATGCCGCCATAGGCGGCGGTGATGGACGAAGGCGCCTTGGTAAACAGGGTGTTAAACGGCAGTTTGGCAGGATCCATCCCAGACTCGCGCACATGGCAGCGGTAATTCAGCCCCTGACAGAGAAACTGCTGATTGGTCGTTACCGGCGACAAGATGGACAGCTCCGCACGCTTATAAACGGCATCCTCGACGCGCAGAGCACGCGCCTCCTCCATCCCCCGCTCGATCAGCTCACCAGTGGTGGCAAAGCGTGTACTCAGCGGTGCGACCTTGTCGCCAAACAGTACGCCCCAGGCAGGCTCCGCACCGGCATGACTAAAACGAATAACGGTAAGTGCCATGGCAAACTCCTCACTTCATCCAGGGCCGGGCTGGCGCAGACAGGGCTGCACCCATTTGTTTAAGTCGCGCCAGACTGAGCTTGCCGCTCCACAACAGACGCAAGGCTCGCCATACCGTAGTCAGACTGGGTTTGGGCAACATGTGAGGAGGGACATCGTCACCCCACATCCACACCCCGGCAGCATTCATCGGGCTATAACGCGGTGCATAGTCGGCGGTGAACACATCACCATCGGCGTAGTGCTCATGTTCGGCACCGTAGGGGTCAAACCAGTAGTCAAACAGCTGGCTTCCCAGCGAATGACGACCGATACCCCAGGCGTGCTTCCAGTTGCGCGAGCGCAGGTACTGGGCGCTCTGTCCCAGGGCATCAAGATCCTGCACTTCGTAGGCACTGTGCTCGTAGCTGTTGGTCAGCCCGCCGGCGATCACCACACTGTGGTGGTCAGCAGGCAGATCACCACGGTCAAAGCGGAAGAAAATCAGATTGGGTGAACCATCCGGCAGATACAGCACGTCCGTTGGCAGCAGGCCGAAATGGCGCATATACCATTCGGTCAGGCCAGCGAAATCGGTGGTCTGGAATACCACATGGCCCAACCGGGCGACCTTGGCCGGGCCGAAGGATGGCCGTACCGTGGCATTAACCCGTGGCGTGGCTGTCGGGGTATTGGCCGGTAAACGAGGCTCCTGCTCAATCATGCATGCGCGATGCTGGCGACCGGCCAGGACCCATACCTCATGGCCCAGAGGATCGGTCAGCATAACGGCCTGCCCCCCTCCGGGAATATCGAGCTTGGTGGCACGACGCGCGCCGGCCTGTTGGACCAGCCGCTCCAGCCCGGCCGCATCAGTCAGCTCGAACCCCAGCCCGACAAAACGCGCCTGACGACCGCGCCGTACCACATAGCAGCATGCCTCGCTGGCACTGGCGCGCAGGTACATCACATCGGCATCACGACGAATCAGCTGCAGGCCAAAGTCCAGCAGAAAGCGCTCGCACTGATCCAGATCAGGCCGCTCAAAAATCAGGAATGCCAGTGCATCCGCCTTCACCAGCGCGGCCGGACGCTTTACCGGCTGGACGAAGTCCGGGCGCTGCGGCTCCGGCCATTCGGGCAGGACCGAAGGGAAAGGCTTGTCATCTGTGTTGCTGTTGTTATTCAGACTGGACATGCGGAAGTCTCCATCCATTTTTCTATTTGCACCAGACAGCTGCTGGACGCCATGCCAGAACTGCCCTTGACGATGGGTCGTGGCGAGGTCAGCAGATTGACGCAACCGCCACGGTCAATAGTGCCGCCCTTGCCATCGGCAATGGGGTCATACACGGCGCTGGACTCGAAGGCCTTGAGGATGCCGGGGGCTATCAGCGGGGTGATGTCGGCGGCACAAAGCACCGCCCCCCGCTCATTGAACACCCGTACCAGATCATGCTGGCCGATGCCGCGCGCCGCTGCATCCTGCGGGCTGAGGCGCAGTGGCCAGTAGTAATAGCCCTGCTTGAGGATGCGATGGTCGCTGAGATCATTGATAAAACTGCCCTTGCCATCGCTGTAGGTATGGAAGCTGTAACGTGGATGGCTGGACAGCAGCTGCAACGGGTACTGACTAAAGCGCTGACCTGCGGCAGGTCCTTCCAGCGATGGCAGATAATGATTGAGGGCTTGCCGCTCAGGGTTGTCGGTGCCCGCGCGCTGCAGCGTCTGCGCGACAAACTCCAGCTTGCCGGACGGCGTTTGCAGGCCCTTGCCGAAGGTGTCGGCATACTGGGATGGCAGCGGCAGGGGCTCCGGCACATCCTTGGGTTTGTCTTCGGCAAACCAGCGGAAATAGGCTGGCTCACGCTGCGCCTCAGCGGCGGGCGGCACGACGAAATAGCCCTTCTTGAGGAAGGCCTGCCAGCTGATATGGTTAGGCAGATCAGACGAGTCGAATACCCGCTTACACCAGTCCAGCTCACTGCAGCCTTCCGAGAACACCGCCCCCAGCCCCAGACGCTGAAGGATCTCCAGAAATATCTGGTAGTCCGACTTGGACTCACCCAGCGGTTCGATGCACTTGTGCTGCATCACAATCATGCGGTGGTTGAGCTGCTCCTGAATATGGTGGCCATAGGCCCCGGCCCCCGCCCATTCACCGATATCCCAGCGCTCCAGCATGGTACAGGCCGGCAGAATGATGTCGGCAAACTGGGTCTCGCCTTCGTGCCAGATGGACTGGTTAACCACGAACTCCAGCGACTCATGGCGATAGGCCTCAACCATGCGCTGGGAGTTGGCCATGGTGCCAAAGGATGAAGCACCGTAGCGGTACAGCATGTGTACCCGCGAATGCCCCGGCAGCGGGTAGTGGAACGGCACGAACTGCGCCTCCAGCGAGACGCCATCCCAGCTGTAGCCGGTACTGTGGCCATCGATGATGGCATCAGCCAGTTTCTGCCGGGGAATCATCTGCTTGATCGGGTTCATGCTCAGCACATGAGGCATGCGGTTGTAGTTGCTGATAGCCGCGGCGGTCCAGTGCAGATCACCGGAAATCCCTCCCTCGGCATAGCCGGGGAAGTAGAAGGTCATGTCCAGCGGTGTGGCGGCCTGCAGATTGCCGAAGTTGATCCCCGGCTTACCCCAGCCCTGCATCGCCATCAGCAGAATCATCGAGCGGGCCCACTGCGTGCCAGTGGTATTGCGGCCTGCGCCTCCCAGCCCCTGCCCACCGCCACCGGCAGCCAGATAGGTCTTGCGCTGTGCCCACAACCGCGCCAGTGCCCGCACGTCCCGGGCAGGTACGCCGGTTTCAGCTTCCTGCCACTCCGGGGTCTTGGCCACGCCATCGGTTTCCCCCAGCAGGTAGGCGCGCCATTCCTCAAAACCGGTGGTTCGGGTGGCAACGTAGTCGTGGTCATAGCTGTCTTCGTTGATCCACACATTCATGATCGCCAGCGCCAGCGCCGAGTCACTGCCGGGGCGCAGCGGAATCCAGCGGCCGCCGAGCAGCTGTGCGGTGGGGTTGTAGTGCGGATCAATATGAATGAATTCGATGCCCAGTTCCTTGGCCCACAGCCGGCGCTCGGTGCCCTCGAAGCCGGCGTAGCAGCCGCTGGTGGTCTCCGGGTCACTGGACCAGAACACGATCTGTTCGCACGCCTTCAGGCAGTCTTCGACCAGCCCATAACCGCCGGGCGTACCCAGACGCATGCTGTTGCCGTAGTGATGCTGCGCGCCCCAGTACCAGCCTTCCCAGCTGTCGGGGTTGAGGTGGACGCGGGTATAACCGATCAGGTTGCCAAAGCGCTGCAACGCCGACAGGTAGTAGCCGACATTGCCCCACTGATGATGTGAACTGTGATAGATCGCCACGGCACCCGGCCCGTGCTCACGCTTCATCCGTTTGATTTCACCGGAGACGATGTCCAGCGCCTCATCCCAGCTGATGCGCTCATAACCGGAAATACCGCGGTTATGCGGATTGCGCTCGCCATTGGGATCAAAATCCACCCTTTTCATCGGGTACAGCAGGCGGTTCTCAGCATCCACCATCGAGCGCAGAGCCAGCGCATGTGGGCTGACCGTGGCGATACGCCGTGGGCTGAAACGCCGGCCCCGGGCCTGAATGGTCCAGCTGGCGGCGTCGTCACGCTGCAGGTCAATCGGAGTGGTACGCACAATGCGGCCGTCTTTGACATAGACAAACAACGGTCCGCCATTGGTGTTGGTGGTATAGCGCACGGTGCCGTCACGCTGCGCCATCCCCATGGTCAGCGAGGCGGTCTGCAGACGATTGAGCAGCTGCATAAACCACACCACCAACGGATCCTCGCCCGCCACCGTGACTTTGAAGTGCTTCGCCGCATGGACGATCTTGGCCTGATCCGCCGGAGGTTTGACAAACTCCAGCGCCGTGGCCACGTCATGAAAAGCAATGCTGACGTCAGCAGCAGGGTGCAGACCTGCTGCCGAGCTGACCTTGCCACCACGCAGGCAATAGTGACGGGCAATGCTGCCATCCTTCAGGCGTATCTGTGCAATCAGATTGCGCGATTTCAGTTGTTGGCGGAATTCGGGACTGCGAAGGGCTGTCAGTCGAATCGCCGCTGTCAGCCCAAATAGAATGCTTTTCAACAGCGTACGTTTCATGGAGACCTCGTTGTTGTCGTTATTGTGCTGCTTCCTCCTGTCATCCTCTTTAAAATAAACACAAATGTCAATTTGACATTTTAGTTTAATATGATGATATAGAGCGACGGTAGCACAACAAAAACAAGTGAGAGGTAACCGAGGTGAAGCGACCCATGATGAGAGTGGGTCTGGCGCTACTGGCGTCAGGCATGACGATGTCCACCGCCAGAGCGGCGGGTTATCAGTTCGATGTGCAAAGCGTCAAAGCTCAGGGCAGCGCCAATGCCAACGCCGCCGAGGCTGCCGACCCTGCGACGATCTTCTACAACCCGGCAGGACTGACGCTGCTGGAAGGTACCCAGGTGATGTTCGGGGGCACAGCAGTGGACCCCCATTCGACGTTTCATTACGACACCGTCACAACGGGCAGCGGCCAGCCAGCGTCACCCACCGATGGGGGGGGCAGCTTTGCCAAAAAGGCCGCCATTCCCCATGGCTATCTCTCCAGTAAAATTAATGACCAGCTGACGCTGGGGCTAGGTGTGTTTGTGCCCTTTGGGGCCAAGATTGGCTACGACGATCATTTCGCCGGCCGCTATTACGGAGAATCGATTGACTTTAAATCCCTCGCGATCAATCCATCGCTGGGCTACAAGATCAATGAGCAGAACAGTGTAGGGATCGGTGTCAGCGCCCAGTATCTGAATGTCAAACTGGGCAACAGTGTGGACACCATGTCGGTGGCCTATGGCAGTTGTCTGGCAGGCGGAGGCACAGCCGCCCTTTGTTCCGCCGCCGCCGCAGGCTACGCCGGACAGCCTGATATTCAGGCACATGTGACCGGCAGTGACTGGGGCTATGGCTTTAACCTTGGGTATCTGTTTACCCCCAGTGCACAGACCCGCATCGGCCTGGCTTATCGCTCCCATATCGCGCAAAAACTGGAGGGACGGGCCAGCTACCGGGTCTCCGACACCTTGCCGGGGGGGACAGCATCAGCACTGAATGCGGGCATCAACACCGCCATGGCAGACAGCCGTTCGACCACCTACGTCACCACGCCGGAAACCGTATCGCTGAACGCCTATCATCAGCTCAACGCGCAGTGGTCCATCATGGGTGACCTTACCTGGAACCGGCAGAGCCGGATGCAGCAGGTGCAGATCAACATGCCCACAGCACAAATTCCAGATCGCAAGATCACCTACAAGAGTGCCTGGCACAACAGCTGGCGCGCCTCGCTGGGTGCCAGCTATCAGCTTGATCCGCAGTGGACACTGCGCGGCGGCTATATGTACGACCAGACCCCGGTCTCCGCGGCCAGTTACGCAATGACGATTCTGCCCGATGCAACACGCCAGCTGTTTTCCGTCGGCGCCAGCTATCGCATCGATGCCCACAACACGCTTGATCTGGCCTACAGCTATCTGAAACTCCGTGAGGCGGCGGTCAACCGCAGTGATGATGACTATGACAGCAGCAATGGCAGCCCGGGCACGCTGCAAGGTAGCTACCACACCCATATGAACTTGTTCGGCTTGGGTTACGTGCACCAGTTTTGATTACCAGCGCCTTAACGAAGAGGAACAGACACACGACACAGACAGCAGATAGTGGTCAGACTTGGACGAGTAAAGCGCTCTTGAATTTTCCTTTGGCAATCTAGCCAGCCCGACTGCCCACCTGCAGGCCGGGCTTTTTTCTCCTGCATTCGCTCACTTCACCTTCTGCATTTCCGGCGCGCTGACGATGCGCTCGATACGCAGGCTTTCATCTGCCAGCCAGACATTGCTGAGCTGGTGATAGGCCGTCATGTCGTTACAGCGCAGCCGCAGGATGTAATCAAACGGGCCACTGACCAGCCAGCAGTCGAGTACATCCGCCCGCCGCGCCACTTCCGCCTCGAAAGCACACTGCGCCGCTCGCCCGCTCTGGGTTTTCAGCGCCACCTGCAATTGCAGAATCAGCCCTTTGGGTTCAGGCGTAATGCTGATCTGAGCGCTGTAGCCGCGGATAATGCCTGCCCGCTCCAGCTTGCGTACCCGCTCCTGACAGGGCCGGGGCGTCAGGTTGACCTGTTCTGCCAGCCGCTGATAGCTGATCCGCCCGTCACGCTGCAGGATGTCGAGAATCTTCTGATCGATACGATCCAGTTTAATGGCGCTGTCCGTCATGAGTGGTCCTGTTCTTGTTGTTGTGCTGCCAGATAGCGCGGTACTGACAAGGAGCGGTCCCTCGTCCCCTACTCTGCGGCAATGCCCGCCCCGCCTGCCCCACAGCGGAATCCGCTGTACCGGCATCAGAGTTTGCCGAAAACCAGCCGTACCCCACAGCCAATACAGCCAGTTTGCCCCGCAGGCTTTACGCACAATAGCGGCAGTTTGATGACCGCTTCGCAGGAGTTCCGCGCCATGCCCGTCACTGTCCCTCATACCGCTGTAGTACGCCCGCAGCCCGATCCGCAAACCACACATCAGGTGCTGATGGTGCGACCTGCGCGCTTCACCGCCAACCCGGAAACCCTGAGCAGCAACGCATTTCAGCACCCCGCCGGGGATGCTGTCATGGTGCAGGTCTCGGCGCTGGAAGAGTTTGACGCCTACGCAGAACAACTGCGTCGTGCCGGTATTCAGGTCACCGTGATTGCAGACTGTCACGAGCCGCACACACCCGATGCCATCTTCCCCAACAACTGGTTCAGCACTCACACCGATGGCACGCTGGTGCTCTACCCGATGGAGGCGGCCAATCGCCGTCTGGAGCGGCGCCCGGCCATTATCGGGCAGCTGCAGCAGCAGTTTCAGGTGCACAGCGTGCTCGACCTCAGCCCCTTTGAGCTGCAGGGCAAGTATCTGGAAGGCACCGGTTCGCTGGTGCTGGACCGCCAGCAGCGCATTGCCTATCTCTGTGCGTCGTCGCGCAGCCATCAGCAGGTGCTGAACGTCTACTGTGAAGCACTGGGCTACCGCGCCTGCTGGTTCAATGCCACCGATGCTGCAGGCAAGGCGATTTATCACACTAACGTGATGATGAATGTTGGCAGCCAGCTGGCGGTGGTCTGTCTGGACGCTATCCGCGATGCCGGGCAGCAAGCGATGGTGCAGCGGACACTGGCAGACAGCGGCAAAACCGTGCTGCCCATCAGTCTGGCGCAGAATGCCCACTTTGCCGGCAATATGCTGGAGCTGCGTAATCGGCAGGGCCTGCCGGTGTTTGCCCTGTCACGCCGGGCATGGCAGTCCCTCAGCCCGCTGCAGCAGCAGGTGCTGGCTGCACAGGGTGAGCTGGTCATCGCCACACTGGATACCATTGAAACACAGGGCGGGGGCGGCGCCCGCTGCATGCTGGCCGAACTCTTCCTCAGCCGCCGGCAAGGAGCGGCAGCATGATGTTCGTTCGCCCAGTTGCTCGCGGTGATATGCAGGCGCTGCTGAAACTGGCCAGCAAGACCGGCGTCGGTTTTACCTCACTGCAGCCAGATGAAAGCAAAATCCGTGAGCGGCTGTTACGGGCCGAAGCCACGCTGCGTGGCGAGCTGGAGCCCGCCGATCAGGGCTATCTGTTCGCCCTCGAAGACAGCGCCAGTGGCAAGGTAGTGGGGATCTGCGGTATTGAGGTCGCGGTGGGCCTGAAGGAACCCTGGTACAACTTCCGCCTCGGTAAACTGAGCCAGATGTCGCGTGAGCTGGGGGTCAATCAGCAGCTGGACGTGCTATTTCTGTCCAACGATCATGCCGGTTAC
The DNA here is from genome assembly GCF_029846635.1 of Pokkaliibacter sp. MBI-7. Lineage (NCBI taxonomy): Bacteria > Pseudomonadati > Pseudomonadota > Gammaproteobacteria > Oceanospirillales > Balneatrichaceae > Pokkaliibacter > Pokkaliibacter sp. MBI-7. The sequence continues at coordinate 1,002,931 of NZ_JARVTG010000001.1, forward strand.
AGCGAACTCTGTACCCTGTTCCTCGACCCGGACTGGCGCCACAGCCGTAATGGTCAGCTGCTGTCGAAGTCGCGCCTGCTGTTTATCGCAGCGTTTCGCCAGCGCTTTGCCCGCAAGCTGGTGGCAGAAATGCGCGGTGTGTCCGATGAACAGGGCAATTCGCCGTTCTGGGAAGGCGTCGGCCGCCATTTCTTCAATATCGACTTTGCCCGCGCCGACTACCTGACCGGCATCGGTGAAAAGACCTTTATTGCCGAGCTGATGCCGCGCTTTCCGGTGTATATCCCGTTACTGGTCAGCAGTGCCCAACAGGCCATCGGCAAGGTGCACCCGCACACCACGCCGGCCCGCGCGATGCTGGAGGCAGAAGGTCTGCGCTACGAAGGCTATGTGGATATCTTCGATGGCGGTGCCACGCTGGAAGCCTATATCGATGAGCTGCGCATCGTCCGTGACAGCCGTCTGTATCGCTGTAAGCACCGTGACGATGTGCCATTCGGCAAGGCAACACAGCCTTATCTGCTGAGCAATGAGTCCGAGTGTGGCTTCCGCGTCATTCTGGCGGAGCTGCCCTCGGCGCTGGAGACGCTGCCCCTGACCTCATCGCAGCTGCTGACCCTGGGTATTGAGCCGGGTGCCATGGTCAGGAGTGTGCCGCTTAGTCCGTGCTGAAAGGCGAACAACTGATATAACGCCAGAGCACTTTGAACATGTTCATGATCTGCGGCGCATCGGGTAGCCTGACTGCCCGGTGCGCCTTTTTCTTGGCGGCCCTCGCGTACATCCACCCTCCCTGACCCCACAGCTGCGACACGCAGCCCCTCCACAACTCGTCAGTTCTTCAGCTCAGTACCACGGTGGCAACTTCCTTGTTTGTGCACGCCCATTGCTGATAATGTTATGTCATAACATTTTATTCACTTGGCATTTGTCACCTGCGAGTTGTCCATGTCGTTGCTTTCCCTGTCGCGGTTTTCCCTATCACTGTTTTCAGTCTCCCCCTTAGGCTGGTCCAGCGCACGCCGTCTGCTGCTGGCCAATGCGCTACTGGCCGTACTGTGGCTGCTGGTCGCCTGGGCGGTCAGCCTGCCATGAGTGCGCTGGTTCTCGATGACATCACCGTCGCCTATCAGCGTCATCCGGCGGTGCACCATATCAGCGGCGAATTCGCCAGCGGTAGCCTGACGGCCATTGCCGGACCGAACGGCGCCGGCAAATCGACCCTGCTGAAGGCCATCATGGGTGAAGTGCCACTGGCCAGCGGCAGGATTCACTACGGCCTGCATCAGCAGCGCGATATCGGCTATCTGCCGCAGGCCGCCGCCATTGACCGGCAGTTTCCGCTGACCGTGGCGGACACTGTGATCATGGGAGCCTGGCGCACACTGGGCGTCCACCGTGCGGTGACGCAGGACGTGGCTGAACAGGCGCGCAATGCCCTGCAGGCCGTGGGGCTGGCCGGTTTTGAGCAGCGCCCTATCGGTTCGCTGTCGGCAGGCCAGTTCCAGCGCGTGCTGTTTGCCCGCCTGCTACTGCAGGATGCGCCGATTGTGGTGCTGGATGAGCCCTTCACCGCCATCGACAGCCGCACCACCCACGATTTGCTGCAGGTCATTCTGGGCTGGCACCGTCAGGGCCGCACCGTGATTGCGGTGCTGCACGACTTTGAACAGGTCCGTCAGCACTTCCCCTCGACCCTGCTGCTGGCCCGCGAAGCCATTGGCTGGGGTGATACATCCGCCGTGATGAGCCGCGATAACCTGACCCGCGCCAAGGCCATGGCCGAAGCCTGGGATGAAGGGGCCAACGTCTGCCAGCCGGAGGTATCGGCATGAGCCTGCACGAGTTGCTGATTTCGCCCTTTGCCGATTACGGTTTTATGCGCCGCGCGCTGGTCGCCACCCTGGCGCTGGGCCTCGGCGCCGCTCCCATCGGGGTGCTGCTGATGCTACGGCGCATGAGTCTGGTAGGCGATGCCATGAGCCATGCCGTACTGCCCGGTGCGGCGCTGGGATTTATGTTCGCCGGTGGGCTGTCGCTGCTGTGGATGGGGCTCGGCGCACTGTTAGCCGGGCTGCTGGTGGCGGTGCTGTCAGGCATCATCAGCCGTACCACGGTGCTGAAGGAAGATGCCTCCTTCGCCAGTTTCTATCTGGTCTCGCTGGCGCTCGGCGTGCTGCTGATCTCGCTGCGCGGCTCCAATATCGATCTGCTGCATGTGCTGTTCGGCACTATTCTGGCCATTGACAGCCCCGCCCTGTGCCTGATTGCAGGCATCACCAGCCTGACTCTGCTGGTGCTTGCCGTGGTCTACCGGCCGCTGGTGATGGAATGTTTCGACCCCGGCTTTTTGCGTGCAGTGGGTGGCCGTGGCCCCTGGTATCACCTGCTGTTTCTGCTGCTGGTGGTGCTCAATCTGGTGGCCGGTTTTCAGACCCTCGGCACCCTGATGGCCGTCGGCATGATGATGCTGCCAGCAGTGATTGCCCAGCTGTGGGCGCGTACGCTGGGGGCGATGCTGCTGATTGCCACTCTGTCTGCAGCGCTGTCGGGCTACCTTGGGCTGCTGCTGTCTTATCACCTGAATCTGGCCTCCGGCCCCTGCATCATCCTGACCGCGGCGCTGCTATATGGCCTGTCGCTGCTGTTCGCCCCGTCCGGCGCCCTGCGCCGCTTCTTCCCACTTCCCCACCTGCGTAACTGATGGAGTTTCGTTATGTCCAAACCCTTGCTGATGCTATCCACCGGCCTGCTGTATTCAGCGCTTGCACTGGTCAGCCAGAGCACACTGGCGGCCACGTCGGCGCCGGAAATCAAAGTGGTCGCGAGCTTTTCCATTCTGGCCGATGTGGTCAGGCAGGTTGGCGGCAGCCATGTGCAGGTCACCAGTCTGGTGCCTGCCAATGGTGATCCCCATGAGTTCGAGCCTTCTCCCGCCGATGCCAAAGCACTGAAAGAGGCCAGGGTCACCTTCCTCAGCGGTGAAGGTCTGGAAAACTGGTTCAGCCGTCTGGCCAAAGCCTCGGGCAGTAACCAGCAGCCAGTGGTGGTGTCCGATGGCCTGACGACCCATACCTTTGAAGAGGACGGCAAACAGGTTACCGACCCCCACGTCTGGAACAGCATTCCCAACGTGCTGCACTGGGTCAGCAATATCGAACAGGCGCTGGCCAAGGCGGATCCGGCGGATGCCGCCGACTACAAAGCCAATGCCGAGCGTTACAGTGCGCAGCTGAAAATGCTGGATGGGCAGATTCGTGCCGAGCTGGGCACCATTCCGGCAGACAAGCGCAAGGTGCTGACCAGCCATGATGCCTTCGGCTATTACAGCCTGGAGTACGGTGTGAGCTTCCTGTCGCCGCAGGGCCTGTCGACCGAGACCGAAGCCTCCGCCAGCGATGTGGCCAAGCTGATTGAGCAGATCCGACAGGATGGTATTAAGGTGTACTTCTTCGAGAACTCCAACGATCCCCGCCTGATCAAACAGATTGCCGACGCCACCGGCGCGCAACCCGGCGGTGAGCTGTATCCTGAATCGCTGTCAGATGCATCGGGCCCGGCCCCCAGCTATCTGAAAATGATGAGCTACAACACCGAGCAGATTCTGAAAACGCTTAAACCGTAAACGCAAAAAGCCATCGCCGAACACCCCGGTTCGACGATGGCTTTGCACCTTCTGTCTGTTATCACCCCAGCGGCACAGGTTTACCCCAGATCACCACCGGCGACCGGCAGTATCGTACCGGTGATATAGCTGGCGTCGTCAGAGGCCAGAAACAGAATGGCAGCGGCCTGTTCATCCAGCGTACCGTAGCGGTGCATCAGGCTGGTCTGTACGGTCTGGTCGATCAGCTGCTGATACCACTGCTGCTCCTGTGCCGTCGGTACCTCATTGTTACGCGGAGTCAGTCGCGGCGGCGCTTCGGTGCCACCGGGCGCAGTGGCGTTGACGCGAATGCCGTACTCGGCGTACTCAAATGCCAGCGCTACGGTCAGTGCATTGACGCCGCCCTTGGCTGCCGCATAGGGCACGCGGTTGACGCCACGGGTCGCCACCGAGGAGACATTGACGATGGCACCGCCCTGCTGCTCCAGCATCAGGGGTAAGACGGCCCGGCAGCACCAGAGGGTGGGGAACAGCGAACGCCGCACTTCCTTCTCGATCTGTTCCGGCTGGTAATGCTCATAGGGTTTGGCCCAGATGGTGCCGCCAATGTTGTTGATCAGCACATCCAGCCGGCCGAAACGTGCTTTAGCCTGCGCCATGATGTCGCTGGCCCCTTCCCAGGTTTCCAGATCCGCCTGCAGCGCCAGCACCTCAGTGCCCTGTTGCTCTAACTGGGCAGCGACGGTGTGAATATGATCAGCGCGATCCACCAGCACCAGACGGGCACCTTCACTGGCAGCCCGTTCAGCACTGCGCAGGCCAATACCCTGCGCGGCACCGGTAATCATCATGACCTTGCCGGCGAAGCGGGGGCGGGACGTCATAGTCATGCGATTTTCTCCTGTGCCGGGGCCGCACTGGCGGCAAACTTCTCGTAGTGGAAGGAGGCAGGCTGAATCCCCTGCTGACGGAACCAGCCGGTGACCGCATCCACCATCGGTGGTGGACCGCAGAGATAAACATCCACCGCGCCGTCATTGAGGGCAGCGCCTTCCATATGCTGGGTGACGTAGCCCTTGCGCGGGTGGTCGCTGTCGGCATCCGCCACGCAGGTGGCATAGCTGAACCAGCCATGCTGCGCGGCCATGGCCGCCAGTGCATCGACACAGACCAGATCCATATCGCGGGTGACGCCGTAGATCAGGTGCACCGGCTGCTCACAGCCCTGCTCCGCCAGCAGCTTTAGCATCGCCAGGAACGGTGCCAGCCCGGTCCCCCCCGCCAGCATCAGCACCGGGCGCTGCACCGGGCGCAAATAGAAGCTGCCCATCGGCCCGGTCAGCGTCAGCTGATCACCCACTCTGGCCCGCTCACTGAGATAGCCACTCATCAGCCCGCCGGGCACATTGCGAATCAGAAAGCTCAGCTCGGCACTGCCGGGCCGGGAGCTGAAAGAATAGGCCCGCATGCCCTGACTGCCGGGCACCTGAATGCTGACGTACTGACCGGGCAGAAACGCCACTGACTTTTCTGCCTGAATAAACAGCTCCAGCGTGGTATCCGAAGGGGCGTTAACCGCGGAGACCGTACCGGCGAAAGGCTCCGGGGCCGTCTTGCACAGGGTGGATGCGGCAGGGACGGCCACCACACAATCGGATGAAGGCACCATCTGGCAGGTCAGCACCTTGCCTGCGGCGGCTTCGTCCTCAGTCAGGGCGTCTTCCAGATACTCTTCCCCCATGTCGAACTGACCCTGCTCACAATGGCATTTGCAGGTGCCGCAGACGCCATCAGAGCAGTCCATGGGCAGATTGATCTTATGGCGATAAGCCGCATCCAGTACGGTTTCGCCAGCGTTGCAGGCAATGAAACGGGTCACCCCGTCCTCGAAATTGAGAGCAATGGTGTAGCTCATGATACGGCTCCCCCGGCATGGTGCTGCTCACCGGCTCGGCAGTGCAGCAGCAACAGCAGTGTGATTGGCGTGTGAGGTGCAGGTTCCCTCACTTAACTCTGATGGCACTTAAATCTGATGACACTTAAAACTGATAGATGTCGATGACCTGGTGGATGTAGTCGTTGTTCAGCACCACCTTCTTGCGCCTGATCAGCGGCTCTCCGCCACTGAGGTCGAGGGTGTAGAAGGAGGTGCCAAAAAAGCTGCTGGTCTGCCGGTAGCGATGGCTGAGGGTATGCCAGTTGAAACGCAGCTGGATCTGCTGGGCGTCGGCCTCAAGCACTTCCAGATTACTGATCTGATGGGTGGTACGCGGCTCCGGCATGGTAGCGCCGGAGCGTTCGGTCCTGATGCGGTAGACGCGGTCTTCCAGACCATCCCGATTGGGATAGAACACCAGTGAAATTTCACTGTGCGGGTCAGAGGTCAGCTGGTCATCATCGTCCCAGGCGGGCATCCAGAATTCGACCTCGGGGTGATAGCAGGCAAGCCACTGATCCCATTCACGGTCATCCAGCAGGCGTGCCTCGCGGTAGATAAAGGCCTGAATATCCTGATAGTTCATGCTCATACCTCCTCACCGCGGGTGGACTCGCTGTCTGTAGCAATCAGCCGGCTGCGTTCGCTGGCAATGGCCTGCAGCATCTCATCGCGCCAGTGCAGGTGATGGTGCACATACAGCCCTTCATCTTCCGGGCAGGCGCCGCTCATCAGCGGTTTCAGATCAATAGACCGGGCATCTTCATCGGCACCGTCAATCCAGTGCACTGCCCCACGGCTCATGTCATTCCATGGCAGGCCCGCTGCGCTGTAGCCCTGCTGACAGCCACGGAACTCTTCCAGATCATCCGGTGTGCCCATGCCACTGACGTTAAAGAAGTCTTCGTACTGGCGGATACGGCGACGGCGGTTCTCTGCCGACTCCCCTTTGGGCGCGAAGCAATAGATGGTGATTTCCGTCTTGTCGACAGCAAGCGGACGCAGCACCCGGATCTGGGTGGAGAACTGGTCCATCAGGTAGACATTGGGATACAGGCACAGGTTGCGGGTCTGGTTGACCATCAGGTCAGCGCGGGCTTCGCCGAATGTCTGCTGCAGGCGTTCGCGCTGGCTGTAGACCGGCCGCACGCTGGGGTTGAGCAGACGGGTCCACAGCATCATGTGGCCGTTTTCAAAGGAGTAGAACCCTCCCTTTGCTGACCAGCTGCGGGCGTCCACTGCTTCGGTGCCGCCCTTGTCATAATTGCGGTGGCCCATGGTCGACAGATAATTCCAGTGCACCGTGCCGACATGATAGCCATCGGCGCCGTTCTCCGCCGTCAGCTTCCAGTTTCCGTCATAGGTGTAGGATGAGCTGCCGCGCAGAATCTCCAGACCTTCGGGTGCCTGATCAACAATGTTGTCGATCACCTTGGTGGATTCGCCCAGATACTCTGTCAGCGGCATCACATCGGGATTGAGGCTGCCGAACAGAAAGCCGCGGTATGACTCGAAGCGTGCAACCCGTTTGAGATCGTGGGAGCCATCGGTGTTGAAGCTTTCAGGGTAGCCGCCTTTTTTCTGGTCGCGCGCCTTGAGCAGCTTGCCACCGTTGTTGAAGGTCCAGCCATGGAAGGGGCAGGTGAAAGAGGTCTTGTTGCCGCGCTTGTGGCGGCACAGTGTGGCACCGCGATGAGAGCAGGTGTTGAGCAGCGCATTGAGCTGGCCCTTGGCGTCACGGGTAATGACCACCGGCTGACGGCCAATATGGGTGGTGAAGTAATCGCCGTTGTCGGCAATCTGGCTTTCGTGAGCCAGATAGACCCAGTTGCCCTCAAAGAGGTATTTCATCTCCAGCTCAAACAGTGCCTGATCGGTGAAAATGGCCCGGTTGCAGCGGTAAATCCCCTGCTCGGCATCGGCCACGACGGCACTGCGTACGCGCTCTTGCAATTGATCGAGTTGCTGTTGCATCACTCTCTCCTTTCTCTGCATATTGCAATGATTATATTTTTTCTATTGCACTATCGGAGCAGCACTTATTTAAGCAGGCAATAAAACGCAATTGGCTTTCAATATCGCCAATAATTCACACATTAATTTCGATCAATAGTAATTCACGCCTGTCTTTATATGGCACGGCATTATTACCTAATTAATGTGGTGTTATTTACCCTGACTCTGGCCGATCCGCTTGCGGCAAACCTTCATCTACACCATGAATTCATTGAGGTGCCGCCTTTACAGGCTGGCAGGCTTCATTTACGGATAAATAAGAGAGCTGGTAAACACGGTGGCTGGAAGGGCGTATCACGGTCATGACGCTATCCTCTTTGATTATTGTTATTCACGGCGAATACAGGTATAACGACTGGCAACAAAAATAATGATGAATTACTGCGCTTTAACTTTCCCACTCAAAGCGACACAAATTAAATTCTGTCATTTAATTCGTACCAGACTTTTATACCGAGACAGGTAAAACAATAAAATTAATACTCGCTGCCAACAAATATCGTTTTAGTAGGCAGCGATACCCGGAGGGTATGAGATGGAGTTACGTCATCTTCGCTACTTCTGTGCCGTTGCCGAAGAACTCAACCTGACCCGCGCCGCCGAGCGTCTGCATATCGCCCAGCCACCACTGACCCGGCAGATCCGTCAGCTGGAAGAAGAAATGGGGGTACTGCTGTTCAACCGCGAAGCCCGCGGCTTAAGCCTGACACCGGCCGGGCAGTTCTTTCTGGAGCGGGCACGGCAGATTCTGGCCAAGGTGCAGGGCTCCATGGCCGATACCCGCAAGGTAGCAGCCCACGGTAAACGCATCTTCGCCATCGGCTTCGTGCCTTCGGTGTTCTATGGTCAGCTGCCGTCACTGATCAAGCGTTTGCGCCAGCACGGCGACATTGAAATCGTGCTGCATGAGATGACCACGCAGGAGCAGGTCACCGCCCTGAAAACCGGCCGTATTGATATTGGTTTTGGTCGTCTGCGTATCGAAGACAACGAGGTGGATCAGGAGCTGCTGTTTGATGAACCGATTATCGCTGCCGTTCCGGCCGATCATCCGCTGGCCACCACCCAGCCCACGCTGACTGAGCTAGCCAGGCACCCGCTGATTTTGTTCCCCTCCAATCCCGGTCGCAGCTTTGCCGATATTGTGCTCGGGCTGTTTCATCGGCGTTGCCTGAGCGTCAACGTCATCCAGCAGGTCAATGACCTGCAGACGGCCCTCGGGCTGGTCGCCTCCGATATGGGCTTTACCCTGGTGCCGGAGCAGGTCAAACGTGTACACCGGGATGGCATAGCCTTTATTCCTCTGGGCGAGAGCAATATCACCACGCCCATTATGTGCTGCCGCCGCAAGGAACCCGCTGGTGACATCATGCTGCTGGTCAATGAGATTCTGGAGGAGCTGGTGGATAACCGCCGTTCAGGGCGCTACCCGTAACGGCTCTTTTCCGCTGCACCATGGGATGATGTGAACCAGCAGCATTGCACAGCAAGCAACGGAGTGAGGCGAGCTCAGCGCAGGCGTTAGCCTGTAACGATCCCGCTCAGGAGAATCACCCATGCCGCTTCAGCTTGCCATGCCTGTGGATAATGTTGCCCCTACCGCCTCAGCCCTTGCTCGTTATGACTGGCCCTCCCTGTTGCAGCAACTGGACTCACGGGGCTTTGCCGTGCTGCCCGGCCTGCTTGACCACTTCAGCTGCGATGCCATGACCATGCTTTATCAGCATGAAGCCGCTTTTCGCAGCCGGGTCATCATGGCCCGCCACGGCTTTGGCCAAGGTGAATACCAGTATTTCAGTTACCCGCTGCCAGCCATCGTGCAGCAGTTACGCCACCATCTGTATCCCCTGCTGCAACCGCTGGCCAATCAGTGGGCCCTGCGCCTCGGGCAACCTTCACGGTTTCCGCCTGAGCACCCGCAGTTCATTACGCAATGCCATCAGGCTGGCCAGTCGCGCCCCACACCGCTGCTGTTGCGCTATGGTCCGGGTGACTATAACTGCCTGCATCAGGACCTGTACGGTGAACAGATATTCCCGCTGCAGCTGGCGGTATTACTGTCTGCACCTGAAGTGGATTTTCAGGGTGGGGAATTTGTGCTGACGGAGCAACGCCCGCGCATGCAGTCACGGGTGCAGGTCGTAGCGCTGAATAAAGGTGACGGGGTGATGTTTGCCGTCAGCAGCAGACCGGTCGCGGGCAGCCGCGGAAATTACCGGGCAGCCATGCGCCACGGCGTCAGCGAAGTCACGGCAGGCAACCGCTATACACTGGGCATTATCTTTCACGATGCGCAGTAGCCGAAAACAACAACGGCCACCTTATTCAGGTGGCCGTTGTGGTGAGGTGTAACTCAAACACCATCAGCTGACGATGCGTTTGAACTCGTCAAAGAAGGTGGGGAAGGTCTTTGAGGTACAGCCCGGATCATTGATGGTGATCGGCGCGGTACCGAAAGAAGCCAGCGCAAAGCACATGGCCATGCGGTGATCGTTGTAGGTATCAATGGCAGCAGACTGCAGCGCCTTCGGCGGTACGATACGGATAAAGTCGTGACCTTCTTCCACTTCTGCGCCGACCTTGCGCAGCTCGGTGGCCATGGCAAACAGACGATCAGTCTCTTTCACGCGCCAGTTGTAGATATTACGGATACAGGTTTCACCGTCGGCAAACAGGGCTGTCGTGGCGATGGTCATTGCAGCATCAGGGATATGGTTGAGATCCACATCTACCCCTTTCAGCTGACCATTGCCGCTGACTTCAATCCAGGTCTCGCTGTAAGTGACGGTAGCGCCCATCAGCTCCAGTACCTCGGCAAAACGGGCATCGCCCTGCACACTGGCGGTGCCGGTGCCATGTACACGTACCGGACCCTGACCAATGGCGCCAGCGGCCAGGAAATAAGAGGCGGATGAAGCATCCCCTTCCACCATGATCGAACCGGGGCTGGTGTAACGCTGACCTTGCCGGATCACGAAGGTATTGGCGTCAGGCTGCTCGACCGTCACGCCAAAACGCTGCATCACATCCAGCGTGATATCGATATAGGGGCGCGACACCAGCTCACCTTCCACCCGGACCGTCAGGGTGCCTTTGGCCAGCGGGGCTGCCATCAGGATGGCCGTGAGGAACTGGCTGGAGATATTGCCGCGAATACTCACTTCGCCGCCGTTCAGGCCCCTGGCATGGATCGCCAGCGGTGGGTAATTGGGGTTTTCCAGATAGTCGATGTCGGCACCGGCCTGACGCAGGCAGTCCACCAGATCACCGATGGGGCGCTCCTTCATCCGCGGCTCACCGGTCAGCACAAACTCGCCCTGCCCCAGACACAATGCCGCCGCCAGTGGGCGCATGGCCGTGCCTGCGTTGCCCAGATACAGCTCCTGAGGAGAGGCACTGCTGATAGCGCCTGCATTACCGTGCATCCAGCATTGGGTACGATCCTCTGACAGACGATAGCTCACGCCCAGTTGCTTGAGTGCGGTCAGCATGTGACGGATGTCGTCACTGTCGAGCAGATTGGTGATGTGAGTTTCACCTTCAGCCAGAGCAGCCAGCAGCAGAATGCGGTTGGACAGACTTTTTGATCCAGGCAAGGTGACCTCACCGCGGGCAGTCTTCACAGGAGATAGCGTCAGAGAGTTCATGCTCATCAGGCTCTTATAATGCGTTAACGAAAGGGCATCATTCTATGTGCCGATGGCTTCAATGTCACACGACAAGCCGACTGATTTCAGGCTGCCACCAGTGGCCGTGCAGGCAGCAGATAATGCAGGGCATAGCGCAGCATTACATAGCCGACTGCCAGTGTTGCCATCAGCAGCTCGCCACTGGCCAGCAGCCTGATCTGTGCGACATAGTCCTGACTGAATGGCCACTGATGCAGCAGCGCCGCTACCTTGTATTGCGCCGTGGCACTGATGACCAGCGGAAAAGTAAAGGCTGCATAGCCGGGACTGAACGGGAGCCGTAACAGGCGGAAGAACGCCAGATAGATCAGGGCCGTCATCAGCACGGCAATACCGAACAGCAGCGCCACCAGCAGCAGTGAAGGCTCGGCGGTCAGGGTCAGGTAGCCCGCCAGACTCAGGCTGGCCGGCGCTGCCAGAATGGCAATGGTCGGTTTGGAAGCATCGGCCACTTCACCACAGAAAATCAGGCGATACAGCATCACCGGCAACATCACTGCGTAACTGAATAAGCCCATCCACAGCAGCGCGTGAGACAGTGGCAGCCAGCTACCTCCCGGTGTCGCTACCGCCGCGACGATGATGCCGACTGGCGGGACAAACCAGCTGGGCAACAGATGCTGCACCTCAAAGGCCTTCAGCCGGTGCCAGAGAAACGTCACCAGGAAGATCACATGCAATGCCACTGCGGCGAGCCATAAGCCCTGCCCCAGCCATCCATGATGTGCTCCGATAGCTTTGGATACGACCATGGTCGCCATGGCAAAGGTCGGCACCACGCTGCCTACTACCGGATGTTTGAGGTCAGCCAGTAACAGATGGGGGTGCATGACAAACTTGGTCAACAAGATCAGCAGCAATACCGACGCCAGCAGTGCCGATGACAGCTGTGCTACACCCTGCAACGGGAAAGCATTCTCCCAGCACCAGCCAAGGCTGGCGATACCCAGTGCCAGACCCGCCATGGGCGTTGGTGCCGCCGCAACCTGAACTCGTGTGATTTTCATCATGACGCCCCACATCAGTCATCTACGGCTGCCATCATAGATCTTGCCTTCATCAGGGCATATCCATATGTTTTTTAGATATTGTTTAGATTTTATAAACGACTACCGATACACCGTTTAAACCAGAGTGGACCACCATGATAAAAATCACCGTCAGGCAACTGGAAGCCTTTGCCGCCATCGCCCGCCACGGCAATCTGACCGATGCTGCCAGTGAACTAAGCCTGACCAAGGGTGCGCTGTCTCAGGCGCTGCAACAACTGGAGCAACGGCTGTCTACCCCGTTGTTTGATCGCGTGCATCCACGCCTGAAACTCAACAGCGAAGGGCTGGCGCTGCAGCCACTGGTCGAGGAAGCCCTGACCCGTCTCGGCGATATCGAAGCACACTTTGACCCGGAGCATATCCACGCCGGGCAACTGCGTCTGGGCGCCAGCCAGACCATCGGCAACTACCTGCTGCCGAGGCTGATCGCTGATTGCAGCCGTGAAGGACGGTTGATCCCGGATATCCGCATCACCAATACCCACAACCTCTGCGAGCTGCTGCAAGCCTTCGAGATTGATCTGGCACTGATCGAGGGGGAAAGCCATCTGCCGGAGCTGATCACCGAAGAATGGCTGGAAGATGAAATGCTGGTGGTAGCGGCACCAGACCATCCTCTCTGCAAGCAGGATGAAATCCATGCCGAAGCACTGGCCGGGCAAATCTGGATTCTGCGTGAAGCTCATTCCGGCAGCCGCGAACAGTTCGACCGTCAGCTGCGCCCGCTGTTTTCACATTGCGGCCAGATCGTCCAGCTCAACACACTGGAAGCCGTCATGCTCACCGTGGAACAAGGCGTGGGCTTGAGCTTTATCTCCCATCTGGCAGCTGCTGATCGTATCCGCGAAGGTAAATTGAAAGCCCTGCCCATCACCCGGCACTTCCCACGTAAATTAAGGCTGGTGTGGCACAGTAAGAAGTTTCATTCAGCAGCACTGAAAAGCTTTTTGCAGATGTGCAGGGGGTTTGGAGGGGAGCAGAATAGGTGGCCTGTGCCAGAAACAACAAAGCCCGCATGAAGCGGGCTTTGAGGTGTTTCGTAGACTGTCACAGACAGCCAGAAACTGGTGTATGGTGGAGCTGGGGGGAATTGAACCCCCGTCCAACATCCTTCTGAACCAAGGTCTACCATCCATAGCCATGTCTATTTTTTAACTGTTCAAGCTCCGACTGGCAGGATATTGAACAGCTGTCCCGATTGGTTTTAGCGCTTCATCTACGGGCGAAGACTGCCACGCGATCCTGTGTGAGATGACTCTCCTAACCCTATCCCACAGGCAAGCGTAGGTGGAGAGTCCAGCCTTAAGCGGCTAGAGCGTAGTTTTCGTCGTTTGCGACTATATATTGGTACGGTTGATTTACGTGATCGCGCACCGCTCACGGGAGGCACTTGGAGCATCCGCGACATTGTCGAATCCAGAACAGCCCCAAAATGTTTTCGCATTGTACTCAAACACTTAGATCAGGTCCACCGATGATTTCAGTAGACAGACATCAAGCGTGATCATTCAGTTAGTTGGGGTTAGCTTGCCATTCTTCAATGACTTCTTTAGCTGCACGAAAAGCTTCCTGACCTGCAGGTGCACCACAGTAGACAAAAGAGTGCAGCAATACTTCCTGTATATCTTCTACAGAACAGCCATTCCGCAGCGCCCCTCTGACATGCCCTTTTAACTCAGTGGGTGCTTTTAGTGCAGCAAGCATGGCGATAGTAACCAAACTGCGCACCTGTCTAGGCAATCCCTCCCGCTGCCAGGTTGATCCCCAGGCATGCTCACAAATCCAGTCCTGCATTGGCCGGGTAAATTCAGTCGCAGACGAGAGTGCGCGCTGTACGTACTCTTCACCCATGACTTCAGTTCTGGTAGCAAGACCCTGATCTAAATCCTGTTGAGACATCACACTCTCCTGACATTTTTAAGCCGCTGAAAGAAGAAGCGTATCCGAATCAACGGAAATTACGATAGACCCTTAGTACAGGAGTCATACCTGAAAGCGCATCAGTATTTTAAAAACCTCAAAAGCAAAACCCCTGACCGTTACCGATCAGGGGTTGCTGTATTTCAATGCCTGGCGATGACCTACTCTCACATGGGGAAACCCCACACTACCATCGGCGCTGACGCGTTTCACTTCTGAGTTCGGGATGGAATCAGGTGGTTCCACGTCGCTATGGTCGCCAGGCAATTCTGGCTGAGTCTCTCGGACTTACTTCCTCTGCTCACTCACTCTACGTGTGCTCACAGCCGCCGGTTTACTCAAATAAGGGTGGCTCTAATTTGATTATTCGCATCTTCATGCGCTTGCGACGATCACAAAATCTCTTCGTCTATCCAGTGCTTAACCAAGTCTCTTAGCTTATATGGCCAAGCCGCACGGGCAATTAGTATGGGTTAGCTCAATGCCTCACAGCACTTACACACCCCACCTATCAACCTTGTGGTCTTCAAGGGCCCTTCAGAGGATTCAAGATCCAGGGAGATCTCATCTTGAGGGGGGCTTCCCGCTTAGATGCTTTCAGCGGTTATCCCGTCCGAACATAGCTACCGGGCAATGCGATTGGCATCACAACCCGAACACCAGCGGTTCGTCCATTCCGGTCCTCTCGTACTAGGAACAGCTCCTCTCAAATCTCCAACGTCCACGGCAGATAGGGACCGAACTGTCTCACGACGTTCTAAACCCAGCTCGCGTACCACTTTAAATGGCGAACAGCCATACCCTTGGGACCGGCTTCAGCCCCAGGATGTGATGAGCCGACATCGAGGTGCCAAACACCGCCGTCGATGTGAACTCTTGGGCGGTATCAGCCTGTTATCCCCGGAGTACCTTTTATCCGTTGAGCGATGGCCCTTCCATTCAGAACCACCGGATCACTAGCACCTACTTTCGTACCTGCTCGACCTGTCCGTCTCGCAGTTAAGCACCCTTCTACGCTTGCACTCATTGGCTGATTTCCGACCAGCCTGAGGGTACCTTCGCGCTCCTCCGTTACTCTTTGGGAGGAGACCGCCCCAGTCAAACTGCCCACCACACACTGTCCTCGACCCGGATCACGGGCCTGAGTTAGAACCTCAATGGTGTCAGGGTGGTATTTCAAGGTTGGCTCCACAGAAACTGGCGTCTCTGCTTCTAAGCCTCCCACCTATCCTACACAAACAACATCAAAGTCCAGTGTGAAGCTACAGTAAAGGTTCACGGGGTCTTTCCGTCTAGCCGCGGATACGCTGCATCTTCACAGCGAGTTCAATTTCACTGAGTCTCGGGTGGAGACAGTGCCGCCATCATTACGCCATTCGTGCAGGTCGGAACTTACCCGACAAGGAATTTCGCTACCTTAGGACCGTTATAGTTACGGCCGCCGTTTACCGGGGCTTCGATCAAGAGCTTCGCTTGCGCTAACCCCATCAATTAACCTTCCGGCACCGGGCAGGCGTCACACCCTATACGTCCACTTTCGTGTTTGCAGAGTGCTGTGTTTTTAATAAACAGTTGCAGCGGCCTGGTATCTTCGACTGCCAGCAGCTTACGGAGCGAGTCCTTCACCACCGGCAGCGCACCTTCTCCCGAAGTTACGGTGCCATTTTGCCTAGTTCCTTCACCCGAGTTCTCTCAAGCGCCTTGGTATTCTCTACCTGATCACCTGTGTCGGTTTGGGGTACGGTCCTGTTTACCTGAAGCTTAGAGGCTTTTCTTGGAAGCATGGCATCAACCACTTCGCTCATGCGAGCTCGTCATCAGTCCTCAGCATTGGCCGTGCGGATTTGCCTACACGTCCTGCCTACAACCTTAAACACGGATAACCATCACCGTGCTGGCCTAGCCTTCTCCGTCCCCCCATCGCAGTAAACAGCGGTACAGGAATATTAACCTGTTTCCCATCGACTACGCCTTTCGGCCTCGCCTTAGGAGCCGACTCACCCTGCCTCGATTAACGTTGGACAGGAACCCTTGATCTTCCGGCGAGGAGGCTTTTCACCTCCTTTATCGTTACTTATGTCAGCATTCGCACTTCTGATATCTCCAGCATGCCTTACAGCACACCTTCGCAGACTTACAGAACGCTCCCCTACCACTCCTCAATGAGGAATCCGCAGCTTCGGTGCCTGGTTTGAGCCCCGTTATATCTTCCGCGCAGGCCGACTCGACTAGTGAGCTATTACGCTTTCTTTAAAGGGTGGCTGCTTCTAAGCCAACCTCCTAGCTGTCTGAGCCTTCCCACATCGTTTCCCACTTAACCAGGACTTGGGGACCTTAGCTGGCGGTCTGGGTTGTTTCCCTCTTCACGACGGACGTTAGCACCCGCCGTGTGTCTCCCGGATAGTACTCACTGGTATTCGGAGTTTGCATCGGGTTGGTAAGTCGGGATGACCCCCTAGCCGAAACAGTGCTCTACCCCCAGTGGTATTCGTCCGAGGCGCTACCTAAATAGCTTTCGGGGAGAACCAGCTATCTCCGAGCTTGATTAGCCTTTCACTCCGATCCACAGGTCATCCGCTAACTTTTCAACGGTAGTCGGTTCGGTCCTCCAGTCAGTGTTACCTAACCTTCAACCTGCCCATGGATAGATCGCCCGGTTTCGGGTCTACTACCAGCGACTTGACGCCCTATTAAGACTCGGTTTCCCTACGCCTCCCCTATTCGGTTAAGCTTGCCACTGATAGTAAGTCGCTGACCCATTATACAAAAGGTACGCAGTCACCCCACGAAGGGGCTCCCACTGCTTGTACGTGCACGGTTTCAGGGTCTATTTCACTCCCCTCTCCGGGG